>DASSED010000150.1:0-21003 GCA_035695405.1 Gemmatimonadales bacterium | reverse complement strand
GATGTTCTCCGATCAGCTCATCCTTGCTCCACCGGAACATGGATTCCGCGGTGGGATTGGCAAAGGTGGTGCGCCCCTCGTTATCGACCAGCAGCAGCGCTTCAGCGGCATTGGAGGCAATAGCATCGGCCAGATTGAGCTGGTACTGGAGCCGTTCCTCGGATTGCTTCAGGTCGGTATCATCGCGCACGATCTTCGCGAGCCCGACGAGCGTTTCGGAGCCATCCCGGAGGCCCAGAGTAACCCCGTTGGCCCAGAACCGGGAACCATCTTTCCGCGCATGCCAGCGCGAGTCTTCGGCCCGGCCGGTTTCCATGGCCGTCTTTTGCTCCATCTCTGGGACCCCGCAGAAGACATCCTCCGGGGTAAACAGGATGCTCGCGTGCCGACCGATTATCTCAGAAGGTTCATAGCCGAAGATCCGCTCGGCTCCTGGATTCCAGCTCTGGACATTGCCGCTGAGATCCAGGTGGAATACTGCGTAATCCACCGTGGATTCAAATAGGAGTCGATAGCGCTGCTCGTCCATGAGGCGGCCGTTTCTGGGTAAGGAGACCTCCATCGCTCAGGAGACCACTGTCATAGCTCAAGGTGGATCCGTGGCTACAACATGGCTGTGATGTGGATACCCAAAAGGGCCACAAGAGGTTGGGGCTCCGGCTGCGGGTGTGAATGCCGTCACAGACTGGGCCGGTGGCCAGACGTATCCTACGGCGTCACGGAGAAGCACTACCTACTCTCACTGTTGGAGGATGGCTCCATGCTGGTATGGCTTGCAGTAATCTTGCTGGTAGCGTGGCTGCTCGGCTGGGGGGTCTTCCACGTCGCGGGCGGCCTCATTCACCTGCTGCTGGTGATCGCGTTGGTGGTATTCCTCATCAACTTTATCACTGGACGGCGAACGGTTTAGCCGGGGAACGGTGGTGCAGAGGGTGCCTCCTCCGGGGGGCACCCTCCGTTGTTACATGGGCTGAATGAACCCTGGCATTAGGCTCCTGACCCGCTAAGTTGCGACGTACCTGCAACTACGGGAAGCCATGCCGGAAAAACTCAGCTCTGATACCCCCTCCTCACCCGGGTCGATGGGGCGGCGTCACACCGTTCTCGTGGTGGACGACGAGGAGGGTCTGCGCAGCATTGTCTGCCGGACGCTTCAAAACGAAGGATATGGCACGCTCGAGGCCGGCCATGGAGCCGAGGCCCTCGAGGTCATGAACAAAGCTCTGTCACCGGTAGACCTCGTCGTCACCGACGTCGTCATGCCCGGTATGGATGGCCGTGAGCTGGGTCGGAGACTCACTCAACGTTGGCCCACGTTGCCGATTCTCTACATCTCGGCATATGACGTGAACGATATCTTCCGCCGAGGATCACCTCGGACTTCAGCTCCTTTCCTGCAGAAGCCGTTCCCTCCCGAAATCCTGATCACCAGCGTCCGCCAGCTCTTGGAAAGCCACCGGATCAGCAAAAAAGCGTGATCTCCCTCACCGACGGAGCGTGTCAAACCGGCTAAGTGTTGGGCCGCTTCGGAGGCTCCTCACGGGCTGGAGATGATCGTTGGCTTTGTTTTGCTGTTCCCTCCGTTCGGTTTCTGATTACGTCCTCGACAATACCAGCTGTCTCGGGCTTGCCGGCTTGCGCCGCCCGCCCGAGCCACTCGAATTCAAGAACTATTCTAAGGAGAGACAACATGCCTATAGCAGCTGACTCCACCAGACGCTACGCCAGCTCGTATGGGGAGCGGCGCGTGGCTTCCTACCCATCCACCCAGACATGGGGCCGCCGCTGGGATGACCACCATCGCGAAGCCGGTAATGGCTCGGAGCAGGGTACCGAAGCCCGAGCCCGTGGCTTGGGGTGGTTCAGTATCGGCCTTGGCCTGGCCCAGATCGCTGCCCCCCGGGCTGTGGCCCGGTTGATCGGGGTATCAGAGAATGATGAAACCAAGAACACCATGTTCGCGCTGGGCCTCCGTGAGATCACCAGCGGGATCGGCATTCTGTCCCGTCCCCAGGCGTCCGGATGGGTTTGGTCCCGGGTCGGAGGAGACCTGATGGATCTGGCGCTCCTGGGCAAGGCGATGAGCTCCGAAGACAACGACCGCGGCCGGCTGGCGGCTGCCACAGCCGCAGTGCTGGGAGTTACGGTGGTCGATTTCATCACCGGCCGGGACTTGAGCCGGGAAGGTGATGGTACCGAGCGGCCCCGCGGCGGTCCGAGACCGGGTCGAGGCGTTCACGTGACCGAGGCGATCACCGTCAACCGTCCGGTGCCCGAGGTGTACGACTTCTGGCACAACTTCGAGAATCTGCCGCGCTTCATGGAGCACCTCGAGTCGGTCCAGGTAACCGGAGAGGGGCGCTCCCACTGGAAGGCCAAAGCCCCGGCTGGCGCTAGCGTGGAGTGGGATGCCGAAACGGTGGAGGACCGTCCCAACCAGTTGATCTCCTGGCGGGCGCTCCCCGACTCGACCGTACCAAACTCAGGCTCGGTCCGCTTCCGCGAGGCTCCCGGCAACCGCGGGACCGAGATCATCGTGGACCTGCAATATCAGCCTCCGGGCGGGAAGCTCGCCTCGCTCATCGCGAAGCTCTTCGGCGAAGAGCCCGGCCAGCAGGTCAAGAGCGACCTGCGCCGGTTCAAGCAGGTAATGGAAGTGGGCGAAGTGGTGCACTCCGATTCCAGCATCTTTCGGGGCACTCATGCGGCCCAGCCACCCGAAGACCTGAACGAGGTCGAGCTCCTGGGTAGTGCGAAGCATCAAACCAACTTCAGTCCGAGGCAGGAGAGCACTGCAACCACCACCTCGCGCTGAATCACCTAACTACCGCAGCGCCGCTGAGCTCACGCGGCGCTTGGAGGATAGACCTCGATGAAAGCAACCTGCTGGATGGGCAAGAGACGGGTCCAGGTCGAAGAGGTCCCGGACCCGAAGATTTTGAACGCACAGGATGCGATCGTGAAGATCACCTCGACCGCCATCTGTGGCTCCGACTTACACCTCTTCAACGGCTTCATTCCCACCATGGAGAAGGGCGACATCCTGGGCCACGAGTTCATGGGCGAGGTGGTCGAGGTGGGGCGTGGGGTCAAGAACCTCAAGGTGGGCGATCGGGTGGTCGTGCCGTTCCCGATCTCCTGCGGCGTCTGCCTGGCGTGCCAGGCGGGCATGTTCTCCCTATGCGAGAACTCCAACCCGAATGCCTGGATCGCCGAAAAGATCATGGGCCACTCGCCGGCCGGCGTCTTCGGCTACTCCCACATGCTGGGAGGCTTTGCCGGAGGTCAGGCTGAGTACGCCCGGGTCCCCTTTGCCGATGTAGGGCCGCTCAAAGTTCCGGACGAGCTGACCGATGAGCAGGTGCTGTTTCTGTCTGACATCTTCCCCACCGGCTACATGGGTGCCGAGATGTGCGACATCCAACGAGGTGACGTGGTGGCGGTCTGGGGCGCGGGTCCTGTGGGACAATTCGCCATTGCCAGCGCGTACCTGCTCGGCGCGGAGAAAGTGATCGCCATCGACCGGTTCGATTACCGGCTCCAGATGGCCCGGGAGCGGGCGGGTGCCTGGGAAACCATCGACTATGAAAAGCTGGACGTGCGGGACGCGCTGCTGGAACTGACCGGCGGTCGCGGACCGGACAAGTGTATCGATGCGGTTGGGATGGAGGCCCACGGTCATCCCGGGATCTACGCCTACGATCGAGCCAAGCAGGCACTGATGCTGGAGAGCGATCGGCCCATTGCCCTGAGGGAGGCGATCCTGAATTGCCGGAACGGCGGGATCGTGTCGGTCATCGGAGTATACGGGGGGTTCATCGACAAGTTCCCCATGGGCTCGCTGATGAACCGGTCACTCACGATCCGGAGCGGCCAGTGCCACGTGCAACGCTACATGAAGCCTCTGCTGCAGCGGGTGCAGAACGGCGAGATCGATCCCAGCTTCGTCATCACCCATCGGTTACCCCTGAACCAGGCGCCACGCGGGTATGACATGTTCCTCAACAAAGAGGACCACTGCGAGAAAGTCGTGCTGCAAGCCTGAGCTGACCTGGCTCGCAACGCGCCATGCATGACCCAAACCCCGGTCGCGATGATGCGGTCGGGGTTTGTCTTACTCGATGGTCACACTCAGGAAGCGGAGCTGGCCCTGCCGTCCCACCTGAAGAATAGCAGTCGAGTCCGAGGCCACCGGTCCCACCGCCGTGCGCAGGTCGGAGAGATTCCGAACCCGGGTCCCGTTTACTCTGTAGATCACGTCCCCCGGTTGGGGACCCGAGCCGCCTTGGGCGTCCATGGCGACTCCGGCTACCACCACCCCATGGGGATCGCGAATCCCCGGAATCAACCGGGCCAACTCCGGTGTCAGGTCGAGGCCCAGAATGCCGAGCTTGGGAATGAGGTTTCGTTCCGGCGTAACCAGATCACGGAAGCGATCCACCTCGTCTCGACGCTCTACCACCGGAACCGCCAGGGTCATCCGCTGCAGTCCCCGCTCGATCTCGATCTGAACCGATGTCCCCGGCTTCCGCTGGTAGAGCGTCACGTCGAACTGCCGCCCGTTTTCCATCGGTTTCCCGTCGACTGAGAGAATCACGTCGGTGGTCCGGAGCCCTGCCTTGGCCGCCGGGCTGTTGGGATAGACATCCCCCAGAACCACACCCCACTGGCGTGACAGGCGGAGGCCGGCGGCAAGTGCCGGCGTGATCGTCTGGGCAAAGACGCCGATCTCTCCCCGGCGCACCCGGCCGTTGGTCCGGATCTGGTCGTACACGAAGCGCACGATGTTGGCCGGCGCGGCGAACCCCAGCCCTTCGCTGCCACCCGACTGACTCAGAATGAGCGTGTTGATACCCACCACGACCCCTACATCGGTCACCAGCGGTCCCCCACTGTTGCCGGGATTGATCGGGGTGTCGGTCTGGATGTAGATCATCCGGTCTTCGTCCCGAAACTGCCGGCTTACCGCACTGACCACGCCCATGGTGACGCTGCTGGCGAGGCCGAACGGACTTCCGAACGCGAGTACCAGCTGACCCGGCGATAGCGAGTCCGAGTCACCCAGGCGCGCCGCCGGAAGCCCCGTCAGCGGAAGCTTGAGCACGGCGAGATCGGTCTCGAGGTCGATTCCCACCAGAGTGGCGGGAACTTCCTGCGAGACCGGCGGAAGAGCCGAGCGCCCGGGAGTGCCGGCGACGGCAGGTCGTGGTAACACCACCACGAAGCGCCGCCCGCCCCCGATCACATGCGCATTGGTCACCACGAAACCATCCGGGCTCACGATCACGCCGGAACCGGTGCTTCGCTGCGTCCCGATCAACGCCGATGGTCCGGTGGTGCCCCCCGCAACCGGACCGTAGGCCACCGTCCGGATCTGAACCACACTTGGGGCTACCTGACTGACGACCTGTTGAAATGAATGGCTCAACGAGGCAAGGCCGCCGGCATGGTCCGTCTGCCCCCAGACGGAAACGGGGCTCAGCCAAACGAGCGCGAGCAGCAACAGACCGCCGGTGCGGATCATGGATTGGTCGGGCCAGGTTAGAGGGTGGATCGAATGTGCGGAGAGGTCCCGGATTGCGCCAGCGGCCATTATTCTCCTCCAGCCCGCGGACTACTACCACCGGAGGCCCATGAACATCGATCCGTTGCTCGCCATCGCCGCGTTCGGCATCGGCATTGTCGTCGGCCTCACCGGAATGGGAGGCGGCGCGCTGATGACACCGGTCCTGGTGCTCTTCTTCAACGTGCCGCCGCTGACCGCCGTCTCCAGCGACCTGGTAGCGAGCGCCGTGATGAAACCGGTCGGCTCGGTGGTGCACCTGCGCCGGGGGACGGTTCATCTCGGATTGGTCAAGTGGCTCTGCATCGGATCGATTCCGGGAGCCTTCTCCGGGGTGCTGGTCGCGCGCTCGCTCGGGCGCGGCCAGGAGGTACAGGACGCCATCCGGTTCGCGCTTGGTATAGCTCTGTTGCTGGCTGCTGTCGGCCTCATCGTACGGGCGTACATCCGGCTGGTCGAGCGGGCCCGGCGTCGGGACGGACGGGCCGAACCGCTCCCCGAAGGACCGCCGCGGGTAAATCTGAAGGTGCTGCCGACCATTCTCCTCGGTGCGGTGGGCGGTTTGGTGGTGGGCTTCACCTCCGTAGGCTCGGGCTCGCTGATCATCATCGCCCTGATGGCACTGTATCCCACTCTCACAGCCAATGAGTTGGTCGGAACCGATCTGGTTCAGGCAGTTCCTCTAGTCGCTTCAGCAGCCATCGGCCACATCCTGTTCGGCGACTTTCATATGGACCTGACCACGTCGCTGCTGGTTGGCTGCATACCCGGAGTCTGGCTGGGAGCCCACCTCTCGGCCCGGGCTCCCGGCGGCGTGGTGCGGCGGGCGTTGGCCTTTGTGCTGCTGGCGTCGGCGCTCAAGTTGCTCAACGTCTCCAACAGCAAGACCGCACTGGCGCTCGCCGTGGTCCTGGTCTTCGCGCCGCTTCTGTGGATGCTGGTTCGCCGCCATCACGGCTTTCCCGCCCTGGCAACTCGGAGTCCTCGCAAGGGAAACTTACCGAGCTGAGCTGCCGTCAGTCGTAGAAAACCCGGAGCCTTCATGCATTTCCATTTTCGTGATCTGCCCGTCATCCTGCTGCTTACTGCCTGCGCTCACAGTACCGTGAGCCACCACTCCAGCCTGGCCGGCGGTGCGGCCGTAGAGAAGGCCGTGCCCTCGCAGGCCCGGGAGCTCACCGCGCTGGCCGACGAGTACTGGCGCGACCTGCTCCTGACCTTCCCGCTCTATGGTGTCTTCTACGGAGTTCCGGAAGCGCCCAACGACCGATTGGGAGACAACTCGATTGCGGCCCTTCGTCGCTGGGAGAAAAAGGAGGATGCCTGGGTCGAGCGGCTGTCGCGGATCGACCCCGAGCCGCTCAGTGGACGCAAAGAGGAAGTGACGTACGGCGTCCTCCGCGAGACGCTCGAAGCCAGCCGGCAGCTCCGGGTATGTCATGCCGAGTACTGGCCGCTGAATCAACAGTCTGGTCTTCAGCTTTCACTCCCCCTGCTCTCCCAGCTGCAACCCCTCGGCACCCCCGAGCTTCGGCGCGCAGCGGTCGAGCGGTGGGGGCAGATGCCGCGCTTCATCGACACCGAGATCGCCAGTCTTCGGGAAGGACTGCGCCAGGGCTATACCCTGCCGCGAGCCAATGCCCAGGCGGTGCTCCAGCAGATGGACGACATCCTGCGCTTTGCGCCGGCGCAATCTCCCTTTGCCGGCATTACCCAGCGGGATTCGGCGCCGGGGTTTCGAGCCGACATCGTGACGCTCGTGGCCGAGCAGATCCACCCCGCGCTCAAGCGCTATCGGGACTTTCTCGTCTCGGAGTACATCCCCCACGCCCGCCAGACCACTGCCATAGCGGCACTGCCCCACGGCGAGGAGTGCTATCGAGCACGGGTGCGGAGCTACACCACCGCGAATCTTGGCGCTCGGGAGATTCACCAACTGGGACTGCAGGAGATGGGTCGCATCGAGGCCGACATGCGGACCATCGGGGAGCGGAGCTTCGGCACCTCGGATGTGCCGGCCCTCGTGGCGCGCCTCAGAACCGATCCCCAGTATCGCTTCAAGTCCCGAGACGAGATCATTCAGACTGCCGAACACGCTATTGATCGAGCCAAGGCCGCCATGCCCAAGTGGTTCGGACGGCTTCCCCGAGGCAATCTGATCCTCGATCCCTGCCAGCCGTACGAAGAAAAGAAAGGCTGCCCCAACTCGTATGTATCCGGTACGCCGGACGGCAAGCGACCGGGCCGCTGGCGGATCAATGCCGGGGATCCCACCCAGCAGCCCCGCGCTTCGCTGGAGGGGACCGCCTTCCACGAGGGGATTCCCGGACATCACCTCCAGGTGGCACTGGGACAGGAGCGTACCGAGAATCACCCCCTGGTACGCTACTCGTTCTTTTCCGGGTTCGGCGAAGGGTGGGCGCTGTACGCCGAGCGTCTGGCGGACGAGATGGGGCTGTACTCCTCGGACCTCGATCGGCTCGGCGACCTTGGTGGGGGACAGGCCCTCAGAGCGGCCCGCCTGGTGGTCGATCCTGGGCTCCACGTTCTCGGCTGGACCCGCCAACGAGCCATCGACTACATGTTGGCCCACGTCCCCGAGTCACGCGAGTACATCGAATCGGAAGTGGACCGCTACATCGCCGACCCCGGTCAGGCCACCGCGTACATGATCGGCCGGCTCGAGATCGAGCGGCTCCGTCACGAGGCCGAACAGCGGTTGGGACCGAAGTTCGACATCCGCCAATTCCACGACCGGGTGCTGGAGAGTGGGGCGGTTCCCCTCCCCCTGCTCCGATCCCACATCGAGCGCTGGCTGGCGGCAAAGTAAGAGTCTTCTTGATCCCTACTTGATCGGGAGGGCGAGATTTACCGGCCTCACGGAGAGGGGCCGCAAGGTGATGCAAGTCACAAACTTGACAGCGCAAAGACCGGAGAGATACTAGGATATGGCACTGGCCTCCGGTCGAGCCCTCCAAGTGAGTACAAAGGCTCTGCTTCGCTTCGTTCCGCTCCTCGTCGCCGCAGCCACGTTGCACGGCTGCGGTGACGGCGGCGGAGACCTCTGCGGCGGACCACTCTGCGTACCCGTTCCCCCCGAGAGCCCGCAGCCGGCCCACCTGAAAGCAGGGGACGGCAACCCCCAAAGCGGTGCCCCAGGGCGCGAGCTTTCCAGCCCGCTGGCGGTAATCGTCACCGATAACAAGGATCGACCGATAGCCGGTGTCAGGGTGGCGTTTGCTGTCACTACCGGTGGCGGCTCCCTCTCCAGCGAAGTGGCCGAGTCCGATATCGACGGCCGCGCCCAGGTGAGCTGGACGCTGGGACCGGAAGTCGGTACTCAGGGAGTTCAGGCCAGCGCAACCGACACCGCCGGGGCGCCTTTGGATGGCTCCCCCGTCGATCTTTCCGCCGAGGCAGTCCGGCCGCCCCCCGCAACGATCCTGCTGCGAACCGCCCCCGGGGACACCGCCCATAGCGGCGTGCCCCTCGATCAGCAGCCGGTGCTCGAGGTGCTCGACTCCGACAACCAACCCGTCCCTCAGGTAGATGTAGTCGCTTCGGTTGCTTCGGGAACCGCGACGCTGTCCGGTACCACGACTCTCACGACCAACGACGCCGGCCAGGTGAGATACTCCGACCTGGAGCTCACCGGCCCGCAGGGCACCAACTCCATTCGCTTCAGGACCGAGCCGGCGGTGGAAGTTTCTACCGGACCGATCGAGCTGGTCTCGGGTACTCCCGCGGCCATGCGCGCGGTGGGGCCGCTGACGTTCGAGACCACCGTCAGCTCTCCGGTATCCCCTTCACCATCGGTGGTGGTGACTGACGCCTCGGGCAACCCAGTGTCCGGAGTGGCCGTCGCCTTCGATCCCAACCGTGATGCAACGGTTTCTCCCGAGACGGCCACGACCGACGCGCAGGGCATGGCGCAGGTGAGCTGGACCCTCGGCCGCACGGCAAACGTGCAGTACTCGCTCACCGCTCGGATCGACGGCACAGCCATCCCCGCAATCCGGTTCTCGGCAATGGCTCGCCCGGGCACAGCGGGACGTCTGCGGGTCGCGGTGCAGCCATCGTCGCCGACCCAGAATGGATCGGCCTTCGCCCAGCAGCCCGAAATCCAGGTGCTCGACCAGAACGGCAATCCTACGCCGCAGTCGGGTCTCGTGATCACGGCAGCAGTTTCATCGGGACCGATCGGATCGCTGCAGAATGCGTCCGCCACGACCAACGCCGAGGGCCGGGCTGTATTCAGCGGGCTCACACTGACCGGTGCAGTGGGCAACTACACGGTGTCGTTCAGCGCACCAGGAATTACTGGAGTGAACTCGCTGCCGACGACTATTACTGTCGGACCGGCGACCCGCCTGGCATTTGCGGTGCTGCCGTCTACCGCGGCCCGGAGCCGGGCGCCCCTGGTGATCCAGCCGGTGCTCCAGGTGCAAGACCAGAGCGGCAACCCGGTCGCTCAAGGCGGAACCCCGGTGGTGGCTTTCGTGAGTGCCGACCGGACCACGCTGAGTGGAGAAACGGTCACCACCGATGAGAATGGCCGGGCCGTGTTCACCACCTTGACCATCACCGGGCCCCCCGGACCCAAGCCGCTCACCTTCTCGGCGGCGCCGCTCCAGAGCGCCACCGCCACAGTCAGGCTGCCCACGGTCCAAACCGTCACGGTGACTTCGTCGCACCCCGCGTCGGCGGTTGCGGGCTCGGTGCTGACATCGCCGACGTCGTGGACCCTCCTCGACAATTCCAGCCGGCCGGTTCCCGACGCCGACTTCACGCTCTCGGCCTCGTCGGGAGGAGCGGTGTCGCCCGCGAGCACCACCAGCGACCTCAGTGGCAAAGTCCAGCTGGATTCCTGGACCCTGGGCACGGCAGCCGGGGAGCAGTTCGTCGAGCTGAAGCTGCCGGATGGACGGGTATTCCGGGATACCATCCTGGTCACGGCCGATGTGCCAGCCAGCCTGCGCCTGGTCTCGGGAGACAACCAGTCGGCTCCCGTCAATTCCGAGTTACCGGAGCTGCTGGTGGTCCAGGTGGTGGATCGATTCGATAACGGCGTGGAGAACGTGGACGTCCAGTGGTCCACCTGCGACGGCACCCTGGGGCCGGTTGTGCCTACCGACGCCGAAGGCAAGTCGGGCACGCGCCAGCCGACCGGCGCCCAACCTTCCAGTGACTTCTGCACTCGGGCCTCAGTGGCGGGGCTGACCTCCGTCGACTTCCATTATTCTGTGACTGGAGCCACTGCTGGAGTCAGCCAGTCGAGCGCCGGCACCGGGCCCAGCACCCGAGTGTCCGGGCTCCCGCCGGTTGCCGCCGAGCGAGACCAAGGACGCTGAGGAGCTGCCCGTGTATCGAACCCTCTCGCTGCTGCTGCCACTTCTCGCGGCGCCGTTGCTGCCCCGCACCCTCGCGGCTCAATCAGCCCAGGCCATCTCGCTCCAGATATCGGGTCTCTATAACGGCGTATTCGGAAACGTCTTCGATGGGCTGAACAATGGAGTCGGAGGGGAAGCGCAGATCCGCTATACCCCGGGCGCGCTCTCCCTCGGTGCCGGATTCCAGTACACGGTCCACGAGCTGGACGTTCACCCTGAGGACGCAAGATTGTACGGCGGGTTCTTCGAGCCGCGCTACCGGATCCGCACCGGAAGCAACGTGGTGGCCCCGTACGTCTCGGCCCGCTTTGCGGTGATGAAGATGGGCTTTTCGGGAGGAGATCTCTCGATGTCCTCCACCTTCATCCAGCTCAACGGCGGGGGCGGTCTCTTGTTCCGGCTGGGACCGCGACTGAATCTCGATGCGGGCGCAACCTACGGCTATGACCGGCTGGGTTCGGGGGCGTTCATCAGCAAGAGCAGTGGGCCGATTGCAAACTTCGGATCGACCTCTGGCTCCAACGTCGTCGTGCGACTCGGGTTGGCTTTGGGACTGGGAGGGTGAGGCTCAGAGCTTGGCTGAGCCCACGATGCGGCAACTCGTCAGCTGTACCGTCTGACCATTTCTGGTAAACTCCGCTCGAAACTGCAGGTCACGTCTCACATGACCGCCGAAGGCATCCTTCCAGGTCAGGGGGAACCCAAAGTCCATGGCGGCGGTCTCGGCCGCGATCTTCTGGCTGCCGTCTTTCCGGATTCCCACGTCGGCGTCCCACTCCTGCCGTCGTAAAATCCCGCTCAGCTTCTTGAGATTCTCGCGATCCACTTTGGTGGCAGGGCGGTAGAGCTCAGCAGTGCGAGTGAGATCCTTGGTTCGAAGCGCGGTATAGCACTCCTCCACTCCGGCCATCATCTGGGTTACCAGCAGCTCGCGGTCCGCCGCCGGATTGGCTGGGGACGCCGCCGGGGGTTGCCGGTCTACCACCTCAACCTCGGCTCGGGCAGTCTGAGGTGGACTGAGCACGGTGATCCGGACTCGACCTGCGGTCGATTCCGACGCTGCCACGATGCCGGTCGATCCCGGAGCGGCCGCTATGACTACCCCGGAGAGGGAATCGACCCCGGCGACGCCAGGATCATCACTGGACCAGGTGACGGCGCGGCCATCGAGTGGTCGGTGGAGACGATCGCGTACGTCCGCGGTCAGCTTCAGTGAGTCACCCACCTTGAGCGGGCGTACTCCATTGATGTCGATCGATGCAACAGGTTGGGCCAACACCGTGAGAGAGAAGGTCGCCGAATCAGCGCCCACGCGCGCCGTAATCTGGGTAGTGCCCACATCACGCGCCTCCACCTTTCCCGTCACGGCATCTATCAACGCGACCCGGGTGTCGGCCGAGCTCCAGTTGGCGCGCTGTCTCCGGCGCACTCCCGGAGGAGTCAGCTCCAGGGTCGCAACCTCGCCGACCCGGAGCGGCTCTCGAGCGGCGATGGCAATCGAGCGGGGTTGAGCCGGACTCGGTGGCCGGGTGGTTCTGGGGGTTACCGCCGGGCGATTGGTCGGCAACTGGGCGCTATCCCTCGGAGCTGCAGTCTCCGCGGATCCCGCTGGGAGCGAGTCGCTGGAGGAATCGAGCGGAGGTACGGGCTTCGGGGCCTGGTTCGCAGCATTCCCGGCAGGTATCGAGTCGTCAGCCACCTGACCCGACACCGAGTTCGCAGGCCATCTGAGTGACCCCCGGGACCCCACCACCAGAACACCCCCCGTCAGGAGTAAGGCTATCCCACCGGCAAGGGCCCGCCTCCGGGCCGAGTGCCGTCTCTCCCGGCTTGCGGGAGGGAAACGCGGCTCCCATGCCGCTTCCGGCTCGGGCCATGAGGACGCAGTAGACGAGGCGCTGGCGAGCTCGGCCGGCTCCGCCGGCACGGCTTGCTGCAAGATGTCGATGCTGACCGACGCACTGACGCCCTCACATACGGCTGTCAGGATCACGGAACCCGGCTTTCGGGTGACTACCCATCCGCCCGCTGCCACGATCGCGAGCGCGACATCGCTGACGGTCCAGCTCACGCTCCGACCCTTCAGCGCTCCCGCCCACCGGTCGAGCGGAGTGGCGGTGAGTGCGAATGAGTCTCCCGCAACTACCGACTGGGGAACCCCGGAGATGTGCACCGCGGCAACCTTCTGGGACACCACGGTGAGGGTGATCTCGTCGCTGGCTTGATCCAGCTCAGCAACTACCCGAACTGTGCCGCCGGACCGCGCCACCAGAATTCCGTCCAGACTCACCGTGGCAACCGCATCGTCTTCCGATCGCCAGGTCACTGGCCGGGTCACCGCCCTACCCCGCTTGTCGCGGGCCGTCGCCTCCAGCTGGATCTCGTCTCCAACCTTGATCGGCTTCTCGATCGGCGTTACCGCGATCACGTCCGCCTGCGGAGGTAACACGATGACCCGGAGCCGGCCCTGGTTGCCGTCGCACGTGGCACGCACCACAGCGGACCCGGGCGAGATCGCCGTCGCCACGGCCTTCGCGTTGACCCGAAGCACGTCGGGCGAATCGCTGCTCCATTCGACTGGGCCGGCCGGCAGCCGGGCTGCGCGGCTGTCCTGCACCCGCGCCACCAACAGGAAGCTGTCCCCCACCTCCAGATGAGGAGGGGGAGGAACGATGGTGAGATTGGCGTTGCTACGTGAGGGAGTTCGCTGCGTTCCGGGCGCCTTGAGGGAGACTCCCCGCGCCCATGCCGGCAATCCCGTGCGCTCGGCAGGCGTGGCCAGCTCGATCAGCTTCCGGCGGAGTGGGTCGTCCTCGGCCAGCACCGCGGCGCCCAATGCCGACAGCGCCTGGGACATTCCGGGCCAGCGGTCGTCGGGACTCTTGGCCAGCATGCGGTGGATGGCCTCTTCCACCTCCTTGGGGCAATCGCACAGCTCTCCCAAGGCACGCGGTGCCTGCTCTACGTGCGCCTGGATCACGGTATAGGTGGAACCGGTGAACGGAGGAGTGCCCGCAATCATCTCATAGGCCACGGCGCCGAGCGAGTATTGATCGGACGCGCCGGAGACTTTCCCACCGGTGCACTGCTCGGGGCTCATGTATGCCGGCGTTCCCACCATGAAGCCGGTATGCGTCTGACTGGGCCCTTCGGCCACCTTGGCGATGCCGAAGTCGGTGACAACGGCATTTCCCTCCTCGTCGACGAGGATGTTGGCCGGCTTGATGTCCCGGTGCACCACCTTGAAGCGGTGGGCGTACGCCAGGGCCGAGCCGACATGGCTGAGGATGGAGCGGACGATGGGGAGCGGAAGCTTTCCGGCCTGGCCGATGATCTGATCGAGCGAGCGGCCCTGGATGCAGCGCATCACGAAGAAATGGAGCCCTTCGGCCGCGCGAACCGAGTGCACCGAGACGATGTTGGGATGGTTCAGGTGGGCAATGGTGATCGCCTCACGGCGGAACCGCTCCACCATGCCGTCGCCCATCAACAGCCCGGGGGACATCACCTTGATGGCCACATCGCGATGCAAGGAGAGCTCGTGAGCCATGAACACGGCCGCCATACCGCCGCGCCCCAGCTCGTGACCAATCTCGAACTCTCCCTGAGTTGCCCGCCGTAAACGGTGCAACACCTCGGTCCAGGGCGATTCTTCCTCGGTCACCAGGTCGAGCTTGGCCGATAAATCGGAGGTCCGGCGCGGCTGGCCCCCGCAGCGGGGACAGGGCTCATCCGGGTGCAGCAGGAACTGTCCGCAGCCACTGCACCACCAGAGTTCCGCGCCGCAGTGCGCGCAGAAGCGGTCCCCGGGTCCGAGGATCCCATTACAGTGGAGGCAAGCGAGGGAAGTGGTCATCCTACTGCCGGAGGCGTCCGGTGGTGGAAGGACCCTGTAACTTGGATGCTCTCAGGGTATATCGCAAGTGGAACGGTCCCGGATTTTCACGATCTAAGTAGTTTAAAAGATGTGACTTAGGTCACGCAGCCAAGGCAACGATGTCTGCCTCATCTCTCTGGCTCCGAAGACCGGAACCGGCACTTGTTTTACATTTGGCCCGATACATATAAGGAAGAAATCACATGGAAGAGTTGAAGAGAGATACTCGCTCCGCTGTCGCCGGAGCCCAGCGGACTGAAGTCGCCGTGCTCGCCGGCGGCTGTTTTTGGGGCGTCGAGGAGATCCTCCGCACGGTGCCCGGCGTCATCGATACCGACGTGGGCTACACCGGCGGATGGGTCAAGGATCCCACTTACGAGGACACCCACGACAGCAAGTCGGGCCACGCCGAGGCAATCCGGGTGACCTTCGATCCTTCGGTGCTCAGCTACGAAGATTTGCTGGAGAACTGGTTCTTCAAGCTGCACGATCCCACCACGCTCAATCGCCAGGGAAACGACGTCGGGACCCAGTACCGCTCGGCGATCTTCCCCCAGACTCCCGAGCAGCAGGCCGTCGCGGAGCGGGTGAAGGCGCGAGTCGACGCCTCGGGCAACTGGAAGCGGCCCATCACCACCAGCATCGAGCCCGCGTCCACCTGGTACAGCGCCGAGGGCTATCATCAGGATTACTTGCGCAAGCACCCAGGTGGGTACAGCTGCCACTTCTTGCGGGACTAGGCTTGAAAAGCAAAAACAACTGCGCATCACGGAAGTCACGGAAAACACGGAGGATGCACGGATGAAGTAGCGTGGTTTCAACAATAAGGGTTTTGTTCAACTGCACACCACCCGAGTTCGATAATGCACCCGAAACAGAACGGTGTGCTGTTGACCCTTAAATTGCCTGTGGAATCTCCGCTGCGCAGTCCGTGCAACCTTCGTGTTTCCGTGGTTACACTTTTCCTATTCTCTCACTTAAGCGTGTACAAGTACGCGGCGATGTCGCGAGCCTTTCCGTAGGACACGCCCAGATTAGGCATGGCGGTGCCCGGCTCGATCGACTGAGGCACGGCAATCCACTGAATCAGGAGATCCGGACTGTTGGGCACCTCTCCGGCGATGTACGCCCGCCGGGCGAAGTGATTCAGCGGGGGACCGGCCAATCCGTTCGCCTGGCGTATCCCGGGGATGACGTGGCACGAGCCGCACCCGTACGCGATGATCTGCTGCTTGCCCCGTTTCGCGCTTTCTCGGGTGCGCGAATCGCTCCCGTGCGATTTTCCGCAGGCGGCAAGGGCGAGCGCCAGGATGGCCATGTCGCGCCCGAGCGAGATCCGGCTCCATCGATCACGGCGTCCCATAGTCATCTCCCGGGGGATTGTCAGCGGCGGTTCCGGTCAGCGCCGCTGCCGGAACCTGGTTGATGTGAGTGGGGTGGCCGCCGGGCCAGGGCTCGCCCCGCACCTGGTTGATGACCCAGACGTATGCCGCGGCAGCCAGGCACTCGTCGGTGCTGAGATCCGATTTGCCTCCGCGGGCCGGCATGGCGATCGCCGAGCGGGTGATCCGCTCGGGAATGCCGTAGACGATCACCGAATCGATCGCTGCTACTTCGCTGGGGATCAAGTTGAGGCCCAGGGTGAGCGCGGAGCCGGCATTGGGCAGCCCCTCGGCGTCGGCGCCGTGACAGGCAAAACAATGCCCTTTCCCATGGAACACGCTGTCGCCGCTGCGAACCAGATCGAGGGTGACGTCCTTTGGCAGAGCCGGCATTTTGGCCGGCTGTCCATCCTCGTTGGTCCGGGCGAGCAGCGAGTCTGACGCCTGGGCGGCGGCCGAGGCCGGCAGCACCAGCAACAGCAGCGCGACGATGAGTGGTCTCACCGCCCGGCCTTCCCTGATTGTTTCTCAGCACCCGCGGCAGTGAGGGCAAAGGCCAGCACCTGATCGCCCCGCGGAGCATTGATCTGGAAATTTCCACCTGCCGCAACCGCCACGTACTGCTGTCCGTCGATGGCATAGCTGATCGGCGGCGCGTTGACTCCCGCCGCCGCCCGGTAACTCCATAGCTCCCGGCCGCTCTTGGCGTCGAAGGCGACGAAGCGCTGGTCCTTGGTTCCGGTGAACACCACCCCGCCGGCGGTGGCGAGCGCGCCGCCGATCATCGGGTCCTTCACCCGCTTCTGCCAGGCGATCTTTCCGGTGCTCAGGTCCACCGCACTGAACAACCCGTACTGTGGCTCTCCCGTACCTACGAAGGCTCCGCCGAGCCAGAAAGCCGGCGGCTGGAGCGGCTGGCGCTTGGTCTTGTAGAACATCGGCTGATGGAGACCGAGCACGTACAGGTAACCGGTCGTCGGGCTGTAGGCGGGAGCCGACCATTCGGAGCCGCCATTGGCGCCGGGAAGCATTCGCACACCCGCCGCTGTAGGCTGGGCAAAGATGTTCGCCTGCGGCACGAACGCCTCGGAGCGGCGGATCGGTCGGCCGGTGGCACGCTCCAGCACATAGACCCACCCGGTCTTCCCCGCCTGGGCGACGGCGTGAATCAGATTGCCACCGGGACCGGGCAGATCCACCAATACCACTGGACTCACCGCGTCGAGATCCCACACGTCATGCGGCAGCTCCTGAAACGACCACTTGAGCTTACCGCTGGCCAGATCCAGCGCGACGATGGAGTTGGTGTGAAGGTTGTCGCCCGGCCGAACGCTGCCGTCGAGATCGGGTGAGGCGTTCCCCACGGCAAAGATCACCAGCCCGAGTGAGCGGTCGATCGCCGGGGCTTGCCACATCGAGCCGCCGCCCACCCTCCAAGCATCGGCATAGCGGGCGCTGTCGGCCTTCTCCTGAGCCAGATCGCGGTGCAGCGGAGTCCCGAACGGATCAGTCGCGCTCCACTTGCCCCACCATCCGCCCTCCTCCGGGCTGGGAATGGTATAGAAGCGCCACACTTCTCTACCGGTGGCCGCGTCGTAGGCGGTGACCCGGCCGCGGATGCCGTACTCGGCCCCGCTCACTCCCACGATCACCTTGCCTTCCGCGGCCACTGGCGCCGCGTCCACCGCGTACCCTCGCTCGTTATCGGCGACCCGCGCCTCCCAGACCTTGGCTCCGGTTCTGGCGTCGAGCGCCACCAGCCGAGCATCGAGGGTCCCCATGTACACCCGTCCGCCATACACCGCGACTCCCCGGTTCACCGGTCCGCAGCAGTGGACCGTGGTCCCCAGACTCTCGGCGTGCTCCCAGAGCTTGTGGCCGGTCTTGGCGTCGAGCGCAACGAGGTGATTGAGCGGAGTCGACACGTACATCACCCGATCGATCACCACGGGGCTGGCTTCGAACGCCTGATGAATGCCGGTCGAGAAATGCCAGGCGGGCTTGAGGTCCTTGATGCTCGAAGGAGTGACCTGGGAGAGAGGCGAATACCGCTGGTTGCTGTAGTCCCGGCCGTAGCTGGGCCAGCTCGAGCTGTCGGTCATGGCTCGACCCAAGGCCGCGTCGGCGTTTACATCGGCGCTGGCGGGGCGCGCGGCAGGGCTGGCCCGACAGGCGACCAGTGCTGCGGCGAAGAGCGGGATCCAGCATCGCCAGTCGAAAGTCACCGAATGGCTGGCACGCATACGTGAAACGTACATTCCATTTCGGGAGTCTCGGCGCCGTGATACCCCTCACAGGCCATCCGCCGTCCGCCCTGTCCGACCTTCCTACGGAAATATTCCCAACTGCTCGTAGCTCAGCGCCACCTTGTCGATCGCGACGATCATCGCCGCGGTGCGGAGATCGACCTTGTCTCCGTGCTGCTTCCAAGTCTGCCGTATCGGATGGTAGGCGCCGGTCATGGTCTCTTCCAGTCCGGAGTTTACCAGGTCCTCCTCGCTCGCGCCGTGAGTCACCAGGGCAATCTGCTCGGCGGTGAAGCGCTTGCCGGTCAGCTCCTGCACCGCCTGGAGTTGCCGGGTGGAAGCGGCCTGCTCGTAACGCTTCTGCATCCGGCCGAAGCGGACGTGGCCCAGATTCTTGACCCACTCGAAGTAGGAGACGGTCACGCCGCCGGCGTTGATGTAGGCGTCGGGGATCACCATGATGTTCCGCCGGCGCAGGATCTCATCGGCTTCCTGGGTGGTGGGGCCGTTGGCCGCCTCGACCACGATTCGCGCCTTGAGACGGGGAGCGTTCTCCGCCGTGATCTGCCGCTCCAGGGCGGCGGGGATGAGGATGTCGCAGTCCAGCTCCAGCGCATCCTCGCGCCGGGGGAGGTTGCTGCCGCCGGGGAAGTCGAGGATGGTTTTCCGCTCCATCCGGTGGGCCATCACTTTGGCGAGGTCGAGCCCTTTGGGGTTGGTGATGGCGCCCTCTGACTCGGCCAAACCCACCAGAATCGCGCCCGCCTCCTGGAAGAACTTGGCCGCGAAATAGCCCACGTTCCCCAATCCCTGCACCACCACCCGCTTGCCCTCGATGCCGGGAGCCAGTCGAAGCGCGTTCATGTCTTCGGCCACGCTCACCACTTCGCGAGTGCCGTAGAACACGCCCCGTCCGGTGGCTTCGGTGCGTCCCCGGATCCCGCCCGCGCTCACCGGTTTGGCGGTGACGCAGGCGAGCGCGTCGAGCTCACCGGGGCGGAGCTGGGTGTAGGTATCGGCGATCCAGGCCATCTCCCGCGAGCTGGTGCCAACATCGGGCGCGGGGACGTCGAGCCCGGGTCCCATGAAGTTCTTGCGGACCAACTCGAACACGTAGCGCCGGGTGATCCGCTCCAGTTCGTCGAACGAGTAGCGTTTGGGGTTGAGCCGGATCCCGCCTTTCGCGCCGCCGAAGGGGACGTCCACCAGAGCGCACTTGTAGGTCATCAGCGCCGCCAACGCCTGGACCTCGTCGGCATCCACCGTCTCGGCGTAGCGGATCCCACCCTTGGTGGGGAGCTTGTGGTGACTGTGCTCCGCCCGCCAGGCATGCATCACCTCGATCCGCCCGTCGTCTCGCTTGATGGGAAAGCTGGTATAGAAGAGGTTCTTGCAGGCCCTGATGTTGGCCAGCAAGGTGGGATCATGGTGGGTGAACGTGGCCGCGTGATCGAAGGCCCGGTTCACCTGGTCGAGAAAGCTGGTTCCGAGGGACAACAGTCACTCCGGGTGGAAACGAGTGAAAGTGTACCTGTAATCCTCCGGAGTGTCGATATCTCGCCGGCGCACCCGGCAGCCGTGGTGCAGCTTCGCCTATGATGTGGACGGAGCTAATTCCGTCCCGCGCCCGCGACGTCGATCGTCAGGCTCGGCACCGAAACCAGCAGCTCCACCCGCACCTGGGTGATCATCGAAGTGGTTTGGGCCAGAACCGGATCGTCCGCACTCTCTGCCGCCGCCGATAACCTGGACCGGGGACGCAGCCGGAGATACGTGGGCACGTGGCCGCCGGTCACCAGCCGGTACCAGAGGGTCTCCTCCTTCAACGACTGCTGGCCCGCCTTGAGCTTGGCCTCGAAGGCACCCGCCGCAGCCGACTGAACCTCTACCGTGGTGAACTCGAGCAACGTCGCTGGGCCGGGGTCGCCAGTGCCCCGCGACAGCTCCGGCAGATAGTGATACATCTCGAGGTTGGTGAATTCGGAGTGGGGCGCACCGGTGCTGCGCCAGTCCGCCCAGTCTTCGGCGGGCGAGACCGTGCTGTCGAGACTGCCGGCCGAGTGATTGAAGCTGGCAAACACCAGCCCGCCCACTCGATCGCCGAAGCGGAGGTTCCAGGCGTACCACACGTACGGGTCCCGATGCTCCCGGTGCCACTGCCAGTGCCGCGCCACTCCGGCATCGAACGCGAAGTCGTGTCCTTCCAGGCGCCGGAGCACTCCGAGAACCATGTAGGGGCCTTTGCCGGTTTGAGCAGCCAGGAGCGAGGGGATGACGGCGACGGCGATGATCGCCAGCAACAGGCGCTTCATGGTCTTCTCTCCTTCTTCTTGATCTGCCGAGTGATGCTGGCGCGAGAGGCGTTTCGGGTGAGTCAATGATAGGAGTCAGGCGGGCGTGTTTCCTGCCAACGTTCGGACGTTTTCCGCCACCACGCCGGTTCGGGAGCCGCGCCACCAGAGACACTGGTGGCGCGGGCAGGTCAAAACAGCGGGGTCAGGGCACCCGTGATGATCAGTGCACCGCCCCAGACCAGGTCGAGATT
>DASSED010000149.1:0-11511 GCA_035695405.1 Gemmatimonadales bacterium | reverse complement strand
CATCTGTGAGGGAGAAGGGACCACGCTTCATCTCTACTCGCTGTTAACTCGCTACTTGGAGCAGAACCTTCCCCCCGGCCCTCGCTGAAACACCTCAGGCACTGGGTTCCCCGATGAGCTGCTGGAATCGGGGATGGGCCCGGAGTGGATCCCAGAAGGGATCCACTTTGAGCTGGGGTACCGAGATGGCCGAAGGCATTCGGAGGAGCTGTTGCAGCAGGTCGATGGCAGGCTCGGACTCTCCAGTCTCGACATAGATCGAGGCGAGGTCAAGGAGGCGGTCGGAGCCCCAGTAGGCATCTTTGCTCACCGGCAGCAGCTCCACCGCTCGTCTGGCCTCACGAATGGCGTCTTCTTTCCGCCCCAGCATGGCATACGCAACACCCGCCTCCAGCCGGATGCGGTCGTCGTCAGGGCGCGCGCGCAGTTGGGGCACGATCATTCTCAGGCCCGAGTCAGCAAACACTCGCTGGTGCAGCGTGTCTCCTCGCTGGTGATACCACTCCGCCTTCCATACGTAGTAATAGGTGGTGTCATCCTGGAGATCCTTGGCCCGAAGTCCCTCTAAGGCGTCGAAGTAGCGAGGGTTTCGGGTCACCAGATAACGTGCGGATGCGAGAAAACCGACCAGCTGTCCCAGGTCGGCGTGGGCGACTGCCTGCTCCACCGCCTGGCGTGCCCGCAGCGTATCCCCGTTCCAACTCAGAAATACCTGGGCCTTGAAGGCGTGAGCCAGCGCCCAATCGGGAGCGAGCGCCAGCGCTTGGTCCAGATACCGTTGGGCCGCGGCATAGTCCCTGAGGTAGAAATAGGCGACTGCAACCTCCCATGCATCACTGCTGGAACGCGGATTCAATTCGGTCGCCCGGGTCAGGTGCTTGATCGCCTCGTCCCACTTCCCCTGCCGCCTGGCGACGGCACCGATCGAGCTCTCCAGATCCGCATCGTTGGCCTGGCCTCGCTCGGCGAGGCCGAACTCCTTCAGCGCGCGGTCGTAATCCCTGAATCCCCAGTAGTGATAGAACCCCAGGGCGATGTGAGCTTCCGGCAGATCGGGATCGAGCCTGAGCGCGACGTCGGCCGCAGCCTTGGCCTTGGCCAGCCGAGCGTTGCTGCGATCGTAGTAGTGCCAGAACATTTGAGCATGAGCCCGGGAGAGCTTGGCGTACGCCAGCGCAAACTCCGAATCCAGAGCTGTCGCTCTCTCGAACATCTCGATGGCCACTCGCAGGTTGGGCTCGACGCCCCAGCTTCGGTTGAAGTAGTCGTTGCCCCGCAGATAAAAGTCATGAGCCTCGGTGCTTCGGGTTGGGGCCAGGGCAAGCGCGGCTCGTTCCTTGTCTCCCAGCGCAATGTCCAGCGCGCCCGTCACCTGCTCGGCGATTCTGGCTTGGACCTCGAAGACATCAGCCAGCGTGGCATCGTAGCGATCGGCCCAGAGGTGGCTGTCGTCCGACACCCGGATGAGCTGCGGCGTGACCCGGACCCGGCTCGAGTGGCCTCGTCCTCCCTGAGCTTTCTCCCAGCGAACGCTGCCTTCGAGCACATAGTCTACCCCGAGATCCCGCCCAATCTCCTTGAGTGTCTTGGTGGTAGCTCGGTATTGGTCGGCACTGGTTCGCGAGATAATCCCCAGTCCCGGTACCGCCGCGAGCCGCATCGTGATCTCCTCAGCCAAGCCGTCCGCGAAATACTGGTCCTGCGGCTCACCCAGATTTTTGAACGGAAGCACGACGAGCTTCTTACGGTCTGGTGTGGTGGGCTGCCGGGGCCATAGCCGGCTGCCCACCAGGACCGTGCAGAAGGCCAAAGCTGCGATAACCAGAACGCTAACTGCGATCCGGTTGGCCCGGCGGATGGGGCGTGCCGGGGTAGGCGGCGATCCGGTGGCCACTGCCAGCGGTGGATCCTGGGGTTCTGGGGCAGCTTCAAAAGCTCGAGGCGGAATTTGAGGAGGAGCCGGCGGTATGGCCTGGACCGGCGGGTGGGTCGCCCGGAGCTGTTCCACCAGGCGCGACACCTCCGCCTCAGGGGCTGAATCGAGCTCCTGCCGTACCAGGTTCTCGTAGATCCGGGCGTGTTGGAGCGCTCCGGCACGGTCCCCGGCATCAGCCAGAGCCGTCATGAGCCCCCGGGCCACCCTCCCACTCAGGGGGTCGGTTACTGCCAGCTTCCTCCACCAGGTAACTGCCGCCCGGTAGTCACTCCGCGAAGTGGCTTCCCCGGCCAGCCGCTCGAGGGCTTCACAGTAATCCTGCGCCAAGCTGGCCCGCTCGGTCTCGACCCAGCGCTCGAATTCGGGGGCCCCGTCGATAAAGAACCCATCCAGAAAGGGTCCATTGTACAACGCAACCGCCTGCTCTCGACGGCCATCCGCGATGGCGGAGCAGAACTCGGTGACATCACTGCTGATGACGGCCTGATTCAGCCGGACCTCCGTCGTGCCCAGGAAGGCCTCGTCAGAGCCGAGCTCGCGCCGCATGGCATAGATGGCCTGGGCCAGGACCCGCCGTGCCTTCTCGGTTTCGCTTTCCGGCCATAGGTACCCCACCAGCTTGTCTCGGCTCATACCCCGTTCACCGGCTCGCGCCAGCAAGGCGAGCACCGCAAGCCTTCGGCGCTGGACCATGATCCCGGCCCGCGAGCCGTCTGGATCCTGGATCGAGAGGCCACCGAAAGTCTTGAGTTTCAACACGTTCCGCAGTTGATCGAAAAGTGATTCCGGGGTGGACCGGCAAACCTATACTAGGCGCCGTTGAGAGGGGCGGCAAGACAGCCAAACGGAGTGAAACTCGATGCCCTACTGGAGAACTGACATGCAGCTCGCGTCCATCGCAGCCATAGGAGTACTGACGTTTCCCCTGCTGCTCTCGGGCTATTCGGATGGCCTGCCAGCCGGCCCCGCACCCGAGACGGTCACGATCACGGCGCATGATTACAGCTTCGAGGCACCATACTGGCTGGCGTCGGGGGCGGTTACTCTGCGCCTGGTTAATAAGGGCATGGAGTTTCACCACATTTGGCTGCTTAGGATCGATCACGGGAAGACGGCTGCCGACTTCATCGAGGCCATGAAGACAGCCCATGGCAAGCTGCCGATCTGGGCCCGAGACATTGGCGGCCCGAATGCGCCCGCACCCGGAGCCGAAGCCAATGCCACGATCGATCTGGAGCCAGGCACCTATCTTCTGGCTTGCGCCATACCGTCAGCTGATGGCGTGCCGCACGTGATGAAAGGCATGGTTCACACCATGACGGTCACGAAGGGATCCCGGCGTGCGGCGCTCCCGCGGGCGGATGTCACCCTGATGCTCCGCGACTACAACTTCACCACTTCGGTGCCGCTCACGGCCGGGCAACGGATAATCGAGGTGCGGAACTACGGGAGACAGGCCCACGAAATCGAGCTGGTGCGCCTGGCGCCGGGCAAGCACGCGGCTGACGTTCTGCGCTGGCTCGAGCGGCCGGAAGGTGCGGCACCCGGCATGCCGCTCGGGGGGGTGAGTCCGCTGGCCAGCGGGGGTCGGTCACAGTTCACTGTCAATCTGGAGCCCGGACGCTATGCGATGATCTGCTTTCTGCCGGACGCGGCCGACGGAAAGCCCCACTTCATGCATGGCATGATGCAGGAGGTTGAGGTCGGCGCTGAGTTGACCCGCAACTAAAGAACCGCAGCGGCAAGTACGATCCCCTCCCGCGCGATGCCGCGGGAGGGGATATTATATCCGAATTACTCCCGACAATGCGCCCTGGAGGCCCGATGACCGACCCCGCCTTCGCCGGCCAGCTCAGTGCTCTTACCGTTGCACTCGAGTCCTTCGAAGCGCGCATTATCAGCCAAGAGGTTCCCAAGGAGGCACTCGCGGCGCTCAAGAGCGCGGTGGACGATCTCCGTCTGCGACTCTGGGGGGTGCTCAGCACCGGCACGGCTGACGATTACCGGGCATTTCAGGAACGCTTTCGCTTGCGGCGCGCCGCGGAGATCTGCGAGGCCATTGAAAGCGAGCTGGGGACCGGTCTCATGAACCCACGCCACGAAGAGCTGGGCCGATTGAGAGAAGCCGCGGCGGCATTGGAGCAGCGCATCAAACACCCAGGACGTCAAGCGGGACAATAAGGGATGCTCAGCGCCGCAGCACGAGGTGCTCGCCGGACGAAAGTCCGTGGTCTTCCCTGAACCCTAATGCTGTGAGCGCAGCATGAACCCGGCGTTTCTTGTCCACTCCCACTACATGCTCGTGCAGCTCCAGCACAATTTTCCTGAGGCCTGGTAGCTCAGATCCGACGAACAACTCGGCTTCGACGCTCTCCATGCCGACAATCAGCAGTGTCGGTCGAACCTTCTCGATCAGATAACCGAGTGCCTTTCCGGGAACCTCCAGGGAGTCCGCACCATCCCGCGGCGCCAGGACCGAGGGAGTAAAAATGTGCTTCCGACGAAAGATGGTGACCCTGCCGGCGGTGGCTCTGACGGCACACATATCGAGTGCCGGCTCTACCCCGTTCAGGGCAAAGTTCTCCCGGATGCGGGGCTCGAGGTCAGGATTAGCTTCGAATGCGAACACTTGGCCGGACCCGAGCTGCTTGGCGCAAAAGACCGAGACCAGTCCCAGTCCGGCCCCGACATTCAACACGACGTCATCACTCGAGAGCACCAAGCGGATGAGCCGGAGCTCATCGCGCTCGTAGGCCCCCTTGGAGACAGCCCGCTCGACCCGCGGCGCCATATGCCGGCCCACGCGGATTCTGATACCTTCGATCGTGACGATATCTCGCCGGCTAACCCGGTACTGATAGAGCAGCCACTTCGTCAACTTGCGAAGTGATCTCCGGGCCCAGGAGCGCGGGCGTCGGGATGACATGCCCCTACCCTGCCAAGGAGATGGAAATTTACAGCCAGCTTGCGGGAGGAAGAGCCGTGGACGAACCCGTCAGGCTGCCTTTCGGCGCGGCAACGCCGGCAGCGGGTGCGATTCACTGGGCTCGGGAGGCCTCAACTGGAGGGGGGCCAAAGACTGGCTGCTGGACATTAGAGGCCGAACGGCTTCGAACGCATCGATCCCTTCGCGCTCCTCTTCGGGTACATCTGTCCACCCGTTATAGTCACAACTGAACACGCTAACTCCGTGCTTCGAGACAACCTTCTCAGCATGTAACGCCGAGCGGCAGACAAAGGTTGCAATCAGTGTACCACACTCTGACCCCCGCTACAGGTACCGGACGAGGCGTTCCGTGTCCTTTTGCGGCAAGCCGGGGAACAACCCATTCGCGGGATGGCGGGTATGCATGAAGACATGACCACCACTGGACTTACCCTGCCGGGGTACCGGGTTGTGGAGACCCTCGGATTGGTGAGGGGCGTCACCGTACGGTCGCGTTCGCTCTTCGGTGCCATTGGCGCCAAGGTGGAGACGTTGTTCGGTGGTCATATATCAATGTTGGCGACACTCTGCGAACGAGCCCGGGCAGAGGCGTTCGACATCTTGATGGCCCATGCGCAGCATATCGGGGCCAATGCGGTGATTGGGATCCGATACGATGCCACCGAGATCATGTCCGGTGTTACCGAGGTGCTATGTTATGGCACAGCAGCGATCGTGGAAGCGGAGGAGCAGGGCGACCGGGAACCCTAGCCGCGGAGAACGCGATGCCGGACCACGTATACAAGACCATCGAACTTGTTGGCTCATCGACCCGCGGGATGGAGGACGCGGTGCAGAAGGCGATTGCGAAAGCCGCGACAACCGTGCGAAACCTTCGTTGGTTCCAAATGGTGGACACCCGAGGACACATCGAGAATGGCCGGGTGGCCCACTGGCAGGTGACGTTGAAGCTGGGCTTTACCCTGGAAGACGAATGATCCGAACTACGGCTCCCAATCCAGGGGTGCCCGCGTGGGGGAAGGGGTGGTATTACAGGTAAAGCCATAGCCGAACTCGATGACTGTCCCGGGCAGCATATGTCGGGCATCCCGCAACCCATCATCACCATCCCAGACCGTGGCACCTGCGCTCACGCAGGGCGCCAACTCGGCGGCCAGCCACTGAAGGGCGGGCCGGTCCTCCGATGGATGACGAGGAGACTGAACTCTCAGCGTGGCGTACCGGGCCACCAAATCCTCACGACGCAGCGCGCGCCGGAACCGCGACCGGTCGGCGACGACGGCAATCAGCCGTTCATGCCGGTCGAAGTAGAGGGTGTAATGGCTGGGTCCGAGCTCGAGGCGATAGTAGGGCTGGGGCTTGACCGGAGCCGCGATGACTGCCGCTGAAGCGAGGGTGTCCGGATTGCTATCATGGCCCAGGGGTAACCTGACGCTGTCTCTCAGCTCTACGGCAAAGATCCTGAGCGCGGCGGTGAGAGTGGTTCGTCCCAGCACCAGATCCCCTTTGCTCGGATCCGAAGTGAGCAGCGGGTCTGCGAAGGTGGCAGGTCGCGACGAAAGTGACTGCGCCTCACACGGCCGAGCTGAGCCGGCAAAGCTCACCAATATGAGGAATGGGCACAGCACCAAACGCATCCGGCGACTCCGCTGAGACGTGCCCGAGTCTACCGCAACTCACGCGCCCTTTTCCACCAGAAAAGAGCCTTTCATCCTGTCGGATCTTATCGCGTCTCGTGCCGAGGGTTGCACCATGGGATCGGTGGCGTTTTGCCATTTCCCGTGCGAGCGACACCATCCCTGAAAATCTGACGCGCAGCCGAGCCGTAACGGAAGCATGTGACTTCGGCGCCATATGAGCGTAGAGCACGCTCGGACACGCATTGGCCGAGGACAGACCAAGCCGGTGAGACAGCAAGAATCAGTTCGAGGAGTGTTCCATGAGTAATGCGGTGAGCTACCAGATCAGGCGGGCCGGTATCGAGGACGCCGAGCAGCTGGCCCGGCTACGGTTTGACTTTCGAACCGAGCGTCTGACGGCCGTCGAGAACCGTTCTGAGTTCCTCGATCGTTGCCGTAGCTGGATGGAGACGCGGCTGCTCCCGACATCCGCTTGGCATTGCTGGACGGCGGCTCTGGGACCAGACCTGATCGGAACTCTCTGGATGCAGCTCATCGAGAAGCTGCCCAACCCCGGTGAGGAGGAGGAACTCCATGGTTACGTCAGCAGTGTTTACGTCATTCCCCCTCATCGGAACGCGGGCATAGGGGGCGCGCTCATAGACGCGTGCTTGATGGAGTGCGAGCGGGCTGGGGTGGACAGTGTATTCCTTTGGTCCACGCCCGGAAGTCGGCCGCTCTATCAGCGGAAAGGGTTTGCGGCTCGTGACGATCTGCTGGACCGGCGCTCGGTAGCCGCAGGCCCAGGCCCGGGAGTCGAGCCCGGTGCACTGTGAACTTCGACTCCTTCCGCGCGGTTACCGGTTGCCCGCTGAGCCCGATCGCGTGGATCTCACTGCTGGGCTGGCGGGTTTTCCGGGCCCGAAGCTGTTGCAGTAGAGGCTCCTCCGGTCAGCGCGTAGACAATCCCGATCGCCACGATGAGGATCAGAATCCAGATGAAGACCCGCCTCATGTTGACTTGCTAGTCACGTTGCGCCATGCGAGATCTCCCTGACGGTTGCCTCAAGAACATATCGCGCTCCTGTAGTGCCCCTCAGGGTAGCCAAAAACAACGCGCCGGTTCGGTACCGGCGCGTGTCGTGGGGAAACCCCTCGGAACGAGGCGAACCTAGATCGCTTTGCCCCGCCGGACCCGGAAATCCACGATGTTTTTCATCCAGGACCAGAGCGAATCCTGCCGCTCCGGCGGACCCGATGCCACGACATGGCGGCGCCAGCCCTCCATCACCTCGGCGTCCTGGGTCCATAGGCGCACCCGGTTCCGGGGCACCAGTTTCTCCCAGCGCTGTGCCACCTTGGGCGAGGCATACAGCAGCCGCACGGTGACGCTGCGCGAAAGGTATTCCAGAGGCTTCATGTTGACCCGACGATACAGCTCGTCGCCCCGGGCGCCCGGAATATCGGGAACGCCATCGGAGAACATCACGATACTGAGAGGGGCCAAGCCGAGATTCTGACGCTGGACGTGGACTGCCACACGTTCAAAGAACGCGTTGTAGTCGGTGATCGGATCATCTTCGGGAAACCAGGCCCGCAGACTGGCGGCGATCTGAGCTGGAGTCTTGCCGGTCAAGTCCTGGATCGGGTGGAAGGTCTTGGCCTCTCCGGGGCGCTGGCCCCCCATGGTGCCGACGAAGACGTCGGATGGCTGACGCAGTCCCTTGAGTCCTTTCATGTGCGAATAGATGTACAGCGAGGCGAAATCGATAGCGTCATCGAAGTGCCCCCCTTTGCGAAACGATCCCGAGACGTCGAGACCGATCACGAGCGTCGACTTCGGAGGCGGCGCATCCTTGGGCGGCGTGCACCCCAGCACCACCGCCCCAATCAGCGCAAGGCCGGCGGTGCGATTCATGCGACCGCCTGGGAGACGGCCGCACGCGCGGTAGGCTTCCGCTCGATTGTGAGTGGTGAAGCAGCCAGCACTTCGTCCAGTGTCCGGAACGGCAAGGTGAACAGCGGCCGCCCCAGGAGCACCACCAGGCAGAAGTTGAACCCAGAGGCCATCAGCTGGAGCACTGGCAGTGTCAGCAGCTCGAACAGCTCACGGGCTTCCTTCTTGAACCAATCCACCTCGGCCTTCAAGGCCGAGATGGGAGCCTTCCAGAACTCCGGCTGGCGGGGTGGCGCGAGCTCCAACGATCCGCCCTCGCGGCTGATGGTTTCCCGAGCCAACACGGCGATCAACGCAGGCGTGCCGTAGCGGCCGAACAGGAACCAGGTCATACCGCGCACACCCAACCACCCGGCGAAGGAAAGCAGGAGGGTGCCGGCGATTCCCATATTGAAGCCCTGTTGGGCCATCCAGGGGGTGATCGCGTCCACCAACTCGCGATACAGGAACAGCACCTCGAACATGGCCACCACGATCTCGATCAGGGTCATGGATATGATGGTACCGTACTTCCTGGTCTTGATCGCATCGTTCAAGGCCTGCACGCAGGCGAAGCTGCCGCCCACAAGGAAGAACAGAAAGATGTAGAGCAGCGCCGACAGCATGACTGGATTAGGCTCGAAACCGGTCAGATCCGCCAGCAGCTCGTTCATGGTCGGGCGAAGCGTGAAGGTAAAGATCGTCGCTTCGATTGCCGACCAGAGGATCAACAGGAGGAAGGCAAGCCAAGGTACTCCAGGCTGGAAGTATCGCCGTGAGGTCCAATCGAGAATGGCGAAAGGCGAGTTGAGCGCGCCCTTGATACCATTCCAGACCAGCCGCGCCGTCGCCCGTATCAGACTCCCCAACCAGCCTAGCGAGACGAACAGGAATCGTCCCATGCCGGCCCAGTAAAACCAGGCCATACGCGCCACGTCCCACCAGGACATGAGCAGTGCGGTGAGGAAGTATCCCCGGCCGGAGCGGAACGGCAGGGTATACAGCGACGTCATCGTGGCCCACATGCTCACGAGGAGTACCCCCGCGGGGATCAACAGCAGAACGGCTTTGAGTACGACCAAGCCAGGCGAGCCGTAAAATATGAACCCGAACACCAACTGTTGGAGATCGAGAATCCAGGACATGCCGGACCACATCCAGCTCCACAGCTGCATGAGCATCCAGCTCCACTGCTCGGTCTGCATCGTCGGTTGCATGAGCGCATTCCCTCCAAGCCATGCGGAGGAAGACAGGTGATAACGGGGCTATGGGATTCGGGGGCGAGGCCGCAAGCCATGTGCCCACCGTGAGTGATGGCTCACTCGTATGGGCTAGGCACCTGAGGGAGATAGAGTTGGAGCTACGCAGAGGCCCCCGGCTGTAAGTCAAGCGGCGCTATGTCACCGTGCAACCCGACCCGCTTGAGGCGAACTGCGCTGCTGCCGGAAGCTCGTGTAGCGAGGTGAAAGTTGTTGCACTTCCACGCGTTCGATCAGTGAGGTTCATCTCGAATGGCAACCACGATTCGGCTCAGGAGCTGCCTCCGTTTCGATGCATGCGAGGTCGTTGGAAAATTGTTTGTCAGAGAAGAGTTACCTTTTTCTTGACGGCGCCCGCCCTGAGTCCGTCAACTTCGACGAGTTCGGCCGGGATAGCCAAAACCTGGAGACTTCATGACCAGAACTGATCCAGACTCCGGACGAGCGTCCACGTCATTGGGCTTACTACCCGCCGGCGCTCCAGCACCCGATTTCGCACTCGCCAGCGGGCCGGATAGGGTTCTCCGCCTCACCGATTTGCGGGGCCGACCCGCTATCCTGGTTTTCTACCCCGCCGACTGGAGTCCGGTGTGCGGCGATGAGCTGGCCCTGTTCAACGAACTTCTACCGGAGTTCCAGCGCTACGAGGCACAGCTCGTGGGGATCTCGGTCGATGGAATCTGGTGCCATCAAGCCTACGCCGAGGCTCGCCGACTGCGCTTTCCACTCCTGTCCGACTTCGAGCCGAAGGGGCAGGTCTCGCGGGCCTACAACGCGTACCGTCAAAAGGACGGATTTTCCGAGCGCGCGCTATTTGTGGTAGACCGCGAGGGGCTGACCCGCTGGAGCTATCTCTCACCGGTCAACGTGAACCCCGGCGCCGACGGAATCCTCCTAGCGCTGGAGGCACTTCCCTCTAACGCCGCCAACATTGGAGCATCCCCATGAGTTCCCATCTCGCTCCACCGGTCAGCGATGCTGATCACATCATCGGCCCGGCTGATGCGCCGGTCACATTGGTAGAGTACGGAGACTTTGAGTGTCCCTACTGTGGTAAGGCCTATCCCATCGTCTCCTCAATACTGGACCGTATGCGCGGTTCGGTTCGATTTGCGTTTCGGCACTTTCCTCTGACGCAGTTGCATCCTCACGCTCAGCACGCGGCGGAGATGGCGGAAGCGGCGGGACAACACGGACAGTTCTGGCCCATGCACGATACGCTGTTCCAAAACCAGAAGGCCCTCGGGGACGAGGACCTCGTCAGCTATGCGGCCCGGCTGGGCATCGACCGAGCATGGGCCGATTCCGCCCTGGCATCACACCGTTTTGCCTCCCGCGTGCGCGAGCAGTTCCTCAGTGGAGTCCGGAGCGGAGTAAATGGAACCCCAACATTTTTCATCAATGGTGTCCGCCACGATGCCGGGTGGGATGAGCCTACGTTGTTCGAGGCGCTGCAGGCGGTCACGATGGCAGAGCGGCGCTAGGCGGCCGTTGTGGCGCGTATACTTGAAACTCGCTGGCTGGGACTATGCTAATTTCCAGCCATGCCAGGACAGCTGGAAGCGATTTGGGTCAAGCGCTCACATCGAGGCCCGATGGACCTGGTGCCGAGCGGGACATTGCTTGCGGGACGAGGACTCGTCGGCAACGCGGATCAAGGACGTCGGCGTCAGGTGACGCTGATCGAGCGGGAGGTCTGGGAACGGCTGATGGCCGAGGTCGGCGGCACGATTGGCCCCTCGGCTCGCCGGGCGAATCTCATGATCAGCAGCTTTCCCCTGGCGCAGACCCGGGACCGGATCTTCCGAATCGGC
>DASSED010000148.1:0-3163 GCA_035695405.1 Gemmatimonadales bacterium | reverse complement strand
CACGAGGCAGTGTCGACCACGCCGGCGCAGGACCGGTCTCAGGAGCAGACGGTGAGCGCAACCTTCCAGCCCGGATACCGCTTCAAGGGGACGCTGGTCCGTCCGGCGCGGGTTCAGGTCTATCAGGGCCGGCACTAGCGTGGCTGCCAAGGACTTCTACCAGGTCCTCGGTGTAGCAGACTCGGCGAGCCAGGAGGACATCAAAAAGGCCTACCGCCGGTTGGCGAAGCAGTACCATCCCGATGCCAACCCGAACAACACTGCCGCGGCGGAGCGCTTCAAGGAGGTCTCCGAAGCCCACGCCACACTCTCTGACCCGGCGAAGCGAAAACAGTACGACCAGATGCGCCGATTCGGAGCTTTCGACGGTATGCCTCGCCGCCCTTCGGGCGCAGGGGCCGGACGCACCGGAGGGGGTCCCCCCGGTATGGACCAGGAAGAGGCCCAGGGGTTCGACTTCGGAGATCTGGGCGGGTTGGGCGACATCTTCTCGTCGATCTTCGGACGGGGGGCCGCAGCTGGACGCCGGGAAGATTCCCGCGGTGATACCCTCGAGGCCGTGGTCGAGGTTCCGTTCCGAGTGGCGATGTTGGGAGGCAAGATACCGGTGACGCTTCCGGTCACCGAGACGTGCCCCACTTGCAAAGGAAGCGGCGGCGCACCCGGCGCCACACTGTCCACCTGTCCCGAGTGCAACGGGCGCGGAACCATTTCCTTTGGTCAAGGCAACTTTGCCGTCAATCGGCCCTGTCCCTTGTGCCGAGGCAGGGGGAAAGTGCCGTCGCAGAAATGTCCCACTTGCAATGGCGCGGGAGAGGTCAGGGCCGAACGCCGGGTGGTGATCACCGTACCACCCGGGACCGAGACGGGGGAAAGGGTTCTGCTTCGGGGTCAGGGCCAGCCCAGCCGGCCCGGAGGTCCAGCGGGTGACCTGGTGATCACCTTCCAGGTGCAGCCGGATCGGTTCTTTCGCCGCGAGGGTCTCGACATCGTGGCCGACGTGCCCATCAACATGGCCCAGGCGGCGCTCGGCACCAGGATCCGAGTTCGCACGCTCGATGGCAAGAAAGTACTGCTCCGCATCCCTCCGGGGACCCAGCCGGGCCGGAGATTCAGGATCAAGGGTCAGGGTCTGGAAAAGAACGGCCGCCGGGGCGATCAGCTTGTGGGCGTACAGGTCACAGTGCCGGAATCGCTGACTTCCGAGCAACAGGACCTCATGAAGCGGTTTGCCGATTCGGCCGGGCTCAAGTATTAGGCGCCGGTCGCCCGCTAGCAGCTCTCAGCCCAGGTCGTGCGACCGATGGCTGGCCGCTGATGACTTCTGTTTTTCCAGGGCCGCTGATAACAGCACACTCACCAGGCCCACCACCAAGCCGCCGAAGAACGCCGCCCAGAAGCCACTCACGGCAAATCCAAGATTCCAGCTCTCTGACAGCCACCCTGTCACCAACAGCATGAATGCATTGATGACCAAGGTGAAGAGTCCCAGGGTGAGAATGATCAGGGGGCAGGTGAGAATGGTGAGGAGGGGCCGGAGGGTGCTGTTGACGATGCCGAAGACGGCAGCCACCAGGAGCAGCCGGCCAAGACCGCCGTTGAAGTCGAGCCCCGGAACCAGCGCGGCGGCGACCCACAGTGCGCCGGCATTCAGGAGCCAGTGGAGCAGAAGCGAGCGCACGGCTCAGTCGATCACGCCGCCGCCCAGTACCCGGTCATCGGAGCCATACATTACTCCCGACTGTCCTGGAGTAATGGCCCGCACGGGACTTTCGAGCGCCAGCTCGAGGCCGGTCTCACCAGCATCGACCACAGTCGCGGGCACCGCCCGGGCCCGATAGCGGATCTGCAGCTCACAGCGATCACCTAGCTCGAGCGGATCGGCCAGCCAGTTGACCTCCTCCAGTCTCACCCGGTGTCCAGCGAGCTCGTCGGCCGTCCCCACCACCACTTCGCGACGGTCAGGATGGATGGCAACGACGTAGCGGGCACCGCCAGAGCCGCCCGGCAGTCCCTTGCGTTGTCCGATGGTATAGCGGCCGTACCCTCGATGTTCACCCACGACTTCTCCCGCCGTCGTGATCAGCGGGCCCGGAGCCAGGGCCGGTGCGTCGGCCGGAAGGTGGCGCTCCAGCACCGCGACGTAGTCGTTGTCGGGAACGAAGCAGATCTCGACCGACTCCTCCTTATCCGCCGTGGTCAGCTCCAGACGCCGGGCATAGTCCCGAGTCTGGTCCTTTGACAGCTGGCCCACCGGCGTGAGCATGCGAGCCACGACTGCACGGTCGATTCCCCAGAGGAAATAGCTCTGGTCTTTGTTTCGGTCGCGACCCCGATAGAGTGCTCCATTCCGGGCGACGGCGTAGTGTCCGGTGGCAATGAACTCGCAGTCGAGGGCGTCGGCGTGGGCCAGGAGATCTCGAAACTTGGTGAATGAGTTGCACCGCACACAGGGGATAGGGGTGCGGCCCTTACTGTACTCGCTGACAAAGTTCTGGATCACGTGCAGATCGAACCGGTCCTCCAAGTTCAGCACATAGTGTGGGATGCCGAGTGCGTGCGCCACATCGCGGGCATCATTGATCGAGTCCAGTGAACAGCAGGGGCGGTCAGGGACGTCGTCACCGTAGCAAAAGAGCTTCATGGTAGCCCCGACGACATCATAGCCCAGCTCCACCAGGCGGGCGGCGGCGACCGAGCTGTCCACCCCTCCGGACATGGCGACGAGGACGCGGGCGGTCATCGGCTTCCTTCTCGGGCGGTGGGACGGTCTGCCGGGTGTGCATTCGAAACCGCTGGGCCTGCCGACCGACTGACCGACTGCCCGGCCGACCGCTCATCCATCCGTCCCAACACACTGGCGAGCTTTCGCACTTTCGCGACGACACCAGGGAACACCGATATCAGGCGATCGATATCCTCGCGACTGGTCTCTCGTCCCAGGCTAAAGCGAATCGTCCCCAGTGCAAGCTCTCGAGGTACTCCCATCGCCATCAGCACATGGGATGGCTCGACCGCGCCGGTGGAGCAGGCCGATCCGCTCGAGGCGGCGATCCCGGCGAGATCGAGGTGCATCAGGAGGGCCTCACTGTCCGCACCAGCGATCGCGACACTCAACACCTGCGGTGCACGCTCGCTGTGCTCGGCGATGATGGCCAGCTCC
>DASSED010000147.1:0-5826 GCA_035695405.1 Gemmatimonadales bacterium | reverse complement strand
CCGCTCCGGGTGAAGGACGTGGAACAGCGCGGGGAGCACCAGCGCCACCATGGCCAACGCCAGCATGCCGGCGCTCATACCGGCGCTGGTTCGGTTGAACTTGAGCTCGGTGCGGCGAATTCCCCCCGACACCAATGCCAGTCCCAAGATCAGCAGCAGGTTACCCAGAATGCTGCCGGTGATCGAGGCCTTCACCAGCGCGACCAGACCGGCCTTGAGGGCCACGATGGAAATGATCAACTCAGCGGCGTTGCCGAACGTCGCATTGAGCAGGCCACCGATCATCGGGCCAGTGCGATGGGCCAGATGCTCGGTTGCTTCTCCCATGTACCCCGCGAGTGGGAGCACGCCGAGGCAAGCAACGATGAAGACCGGCAGGGCGGGCGCATGCAGGACCAGTTGGAGCACAAGGCTAAGAGGGATCGCAAGCAAGAGGATAAGGCGCCAGGAGAATCGCAACCGTCCTCCGCCCTGCTCTTTTTTAGACGGAGACGCTGACTCCCCCTGCATCGTCCGCTGAATCGTAGCGAGCGCCAAGTCGGGCGAGATCTTCGCATCGGCCAGGAGCCGAGCGACCGTCCCGCGGGGTTGCTGCACCGCAGCCAGGAGCAGATGCTCGGCTGAGAGTGCGGTGCCCGACTCCCGAGCTTCCCGAGAGGCCGCCTCGATCAGGCGCTTGGCATGAGAGGTGTACGCTAGCTCGGCATCGCCTCGGGGCTGCCGCGCACGCCGTCCACTCGATTCCAAACGCTTCTGCACCGCGTTCACATCGAGACCCAGCGCCTGAAAGATCGATCGGGCTGGCCCGTCCCCCCGCACCAGTCCCAGCACAATGTGCTCCACCCCAACCGACTCGTGCCCCAGTCGCCGCGCCTCGGCTCGGGCGCTCTCGAGAGCGCGCTGAGCCAGAGCACTGAGGGTGCGCGGGTTGGTCGGGGGCGGCTGAGGTGAGGGAGCGGCTGGCGTCAGAGGGGCTTGGCTTCGTCGATGAGCATGATGGGAATCCCGTCCTCGACCGGATAGATCAAGCGACAGGAATGGCATATCAGCGCCTCGGGGGAAGCACGATACTCCAGTTCACCTTTGCATTTGGGGCAGACCAGGATCTCGAGCAACTCGGGGGCGAGCGTCATGCCGGCTCCTTGGAAGGATCGGGAAAGCCGAACCGGGTCAAAGCGTTGGAGCTTTTCCGCCAATTGGGGAGCGTCTTGACCCAGCAATCGAGATAGACCGGCTCCCCGATCAGCTCCTCGATCCGACGGCGGGCGTGGGCGCCAATGGCTTTGATGGTTGAGCCAGTTCGCCCGATGACAATGGCTTTCTGCGTCTCCCGCTCCACGAAGAGGGTCACCCGAATGTATACCGGACGCTCGGATTCGCGAAATTCATCGACCTCCGCCGTGAAGGCATAAGGAAGCTCGTCCCCGAGCAATTCGAAGGCCGCTTCGCGGAGATACTCGACCACGAAAAAGCGGATCGGCTGGGTCCCCACATCGTCCGGGTCGTACTCGAATTTCCGCTCGGGAAGCAGCTGATCAATGCGCCGGAGGAGCTCCGGGATGCCGTCTGGGGAGCTGGTGGCGGCGACGACGGGCGTGACTCGCTCCAGCTCCGCCCGCTCCGCCGGGGTCAGTAAATCACCTTTGGTGTAAACCACGAGGATCGGCACCTCGAGCGGCTGGCTCAGCTGAGCCAAACGCTGGAAGGAAGGCGCCGGGGCCTCGGGTGCCGGATGAAGATGGACGACCACATCCATGTGGCGGGCGGTTTCCACCGCCAGATCGCGCATGCGCGTCTGAAGCAGGTATGAGGGCTCCAGCAGGCCGGGAAGGTCGTGGAAGACGTACTGCGTCTCGCTTTCAGTGCGGATCCCGATGACCGGCAGCCGAGTGGCCTGTGGCTTGGGACTCACGATCCCCAGATGCTGGCCGACCAGCGCGTTCAGCAGCGTGGACTTTCCCACGTTGGGGGCGCCGGCGAGGGCGATGTGGCCGGATCGCGATGACATGGGTGGAAGGTGGGGGAACGTGGGGTCTGGCGTCTAGAGTCCAAGGGCAAAACCCCCCGCCAAGCCAGCTGGACGGGGGGTTTTGACCTTCGCTACACCAACAGTCACGCTACTCAATCACGATATCCACTCGCCGATTCTTCTCCCGATTGGCCCGGGTGTCGTTCGGAGCAATCGGCCGGGTCCGGCCGAATCCCTGGGTGGACGGGATGCGCTCCATGGGAATTCCCTGCTCTACCAGGAAATTCCGGACCGACTCCGCCCGGGATTGCGAGAGCTTTTGATTGTAGGCATCGGTGCCGGTCGAATCGGTGTGTCCTTCGATCTCGAGCTTATACTCTCCCGGGAAACCGAGGAGAACCCCACTGAGTTTGCTCAGCTTTTCCCGAGCGATTGGCTTGAGGGTTGCCTTGTTGGTCTCGAAGTTGACTCCAGAAAGAGCTGCCACCAGCCCCCGTGCCCCTTTGCGGGTCTCCATGATCGCGGAGATCGACGCGTAGAGTCGGGCTTGCAGGTCAGCGGCCGTGCGCTCCGCGTCGGACCGAAGCTGAGCCTCCCGCTCGGCTTCCGCCCGGGCCTGAGCCGCCGATCGAGCAGTGCTGTCGAGCGCCGCTTGCTGGGCGGAGGCTTGGCGCTGCTGCTCTTCCAGCTCGCGCTGCCGCTCCAGCTCTTGCCGTGCTTCCTCGCCGCGGGTGACGGCCAGCTCGCGTGCCACATCGCCCAGACGCGCAGTTTCTCGGGCCAGCTCGATGTACTTCTTCTGATCCTTGGGCTTCTTGACCCAGGTGCGCTCCAGCGAGTCCAGCAGGCTGGTTGCCGCGCTCAATTCCGTCCAGGCATATTCGCCGGCTTCCACCTTCCGGGCGATGGCAACAGAACGGCGAGCGGCCAGCACTGGGAGCGGTGTCACGGAGTCGGGCGACGGCGCCGAGGGATCGGCCAGACCTGACTGGTAGAGGTCGCCCGGGACCCGATCATAGGTGACCGTCGTAGACTGCAGACGAGGATCGGCGGGTTGGGGTAGTGTCAGCTCGGCCACGACCACCGCCGACGGAAGCCGAACCGAACCATAGGGCTCGGCGGTGATGATTACGCCGAGGCTGCGAGCGGCAGTCGATCCGATCACCGACTGCTTCTTCAGCGGCACTTCCGTGAGATTCTCGACGGCTTCATCCCCGCGTACCACCCACGCCACGTAGGTGGTGTTGAATGCACCGATGCGGCGCGGATCGGGCAGCTTGTCGAGCATGAGCTTGATGCTGGACCGCCCGCCACGGTACTCAATTTCTGCGCTCCCCGTCACCAGGGGAGCGGCCGGGGTGCCGGCAATCGGCAGTTTGGTCTTCTTCCCTTCGGGTACCCGGACGACCAGGGTCATCCCGGAATACCGGGTGGTCACGGGCAGGCGAATGGGCTCGGGCTGGAGCGCCATTCCGATCGTCAACAGAGCTACACTAGTGCCTATTGCTCCCCACATTGAGCCTCCAGAGCGATGCGAAGTTGGCGCAGGGGATGAAGGGGCGGGTACTGCACCGGAGGGTAGCTTCGGTGAGTGGGCCTAGGTTCTGAAGCGCAGGTTTGTAACGATTTGGGTGCCACGAGAAAGCCCCCCGACGGGAGCCGGGGGGCTTAACTGCGGGTTCGTAAGGGCAGTGAGTGCGGAAACCGCCTCAGTGCCCCTTATCAGCAAAGGAGGCAATCGTCCACGGAACGAAGCCGCCACTACGGTCTCGCACGTAGACCGTCCCCCCTTTGGCATACTTCTTCTTCATGGCCTCCCGGACCTCTTGTTCGTGAAACGCGCCCTCCTGCAAGCGGGTTTCGGTGGCGCGGATCTCCCGCTCAGCGGAGGTTGCCAGCTCGTCCTCGCTGCGCTTCACCAGTTTTTCGATGCGTTTGGCGGGGTCGTCCCTGAGTAGTTCGCGACGCATCAGCTCGCCATGCAGATATTCGTGATCGTGTGAGGCGGCGACTAGCCGGGCGAATGGTTCGGCGCTTCCGCTGTCCTTGTTGACCTGGAACAACACCGATCCTGTCATGAGATCGGGGTTGAACAGCGCTCGGCGCCTCACGATCAGGGACTGCTTCGTCACATACCAGTATCCGTCGAACGGTCGTCCGGGATCATCGATCCCGGAGACGAGATAGCCCGCGCTCGCATCGTCTTTCCACCTCCCGGGATGGGTTGCATGCAATCCGTCACCTGAATCCTCGCCTTCGAACGCGCAGGCGTCCTGACCGAACTTGCTTTCCCGGACGAACAGTTTCTGCCCCTCCAGAATTCCGTCCTTCCGCTCTTGGATGAATGTTGTTTTCCATTGGCGGGGGATGACTTTGGCAGTACCGGAAGCCGAAGCCCTCTTCCTTCCATCGCTCACTTCCAGGTCAACCTGCACGTCTTCAAGCAACACCAGTTCAACCTTGCGTTCAGTAGTTTCAAATGTCATGGAAGGCGCGCCGGACGACCCGATTGGCTTCAATGTCCAGTTGAGGGTCTTGATGCGTCCCTTGGATCCGGACGCGTCGAGCACTGCCTTGTTGCCCCGTTGGGCGGAGCCCGCCTTCAGGACGGCTCGAAGAGGGATTTCATTGGGCGTGAGCGTCATCACGCTCTTCATGGAGACGCCCATGTTCTCGCTCTCTTGACTGAACACCAAGTTGTCGGCGTCTTCAGCGATTTGGATCTCGGTATTCCCGTCCCGCGCCGGCTGCTCAAAACTCATGGACTGCATCGTCTGGCCCATGACCTTCATCTTCATTTTGTGTTTGCTGGCATCACTGTGGCTTGCGAGCTTCGCCACATTGCCGTTCATATCCAGAATCAGTTTTAGATCGGCCGTCTTGCCGCCGACCAACGTCCCGCTGAACACGCCCGCCCGGTCTTCGTCGGACTCTTTGCTCTTGATCTTTCCTTCCCAGATTTCGGTGGATCCTTCGACCCGATGCTTGTCGAGCACGAACTTGGTCTCGCCCGAACGATGTTTACGGGTGCCCGCCAAGGTGATGTCGATATCCCAGGTGTAGGTGCCCTGCCAACGTTCCACCCCCTGGAACAGGGTGGCGGTTCCCTGCGCGCGAGCGGAGCTGGAGAGGGCGACGGTGCCGATCAGGGGCACAAGGAAGGGTGGCCAGTGCGGGTGGAGGCGAGGCATGCGCGCGGAGCTCGGTTTAGGAGTATTCGTAACCGGCGCGGTTTTCTTGTTCTTGATATGGTCCAATATCCAGTCCGTTTCCGAGTCAGTCAATCTGACCCGGTCCCGGCGGGGCGGTTGCGATGGGTGCCGGAGAAAAACAGAAGCCCGGGATCCAAAGGGACACCGGGCTTCGAAGGAAAGGCTGGCGACGGCCTACTCTCCCGCAACCTCTCAGTTGCAGTACCATCGGCGCTGCAGGGCTTAACTGCCGTGTTCGGAATGGGAACGGGTGTGGCCCCTGCGCGCTAGTCGTCAGCCGATTTTTGAAGTCGCCAGTCGTAGTCCTCTGTCACCAGGATTTAACTGGCGACCGGCGACTGTCGTCTGGCGACTGACAAACGAGGAATGGATGGGCTTCGATGTAAAGAAGGAAGAGATCAAACTTCACGGGCGATTAGTACCGCTCGACTGAAGCGCTTGCGCGCCGTGCATCTGCGGCCTATCAACCTGGTAGTCTCCCAGGGCCCTTTAGGGACCTTATGGTCCAGGAGTGTTCATCTTGGGAAGAGTTTCCCACTTAGATGCTTTCAGCGGTTATCTCCGCGCGACATCGCTACCGGGCGATACCCTTGGCAGGATAGCCCGTACACGAGCGGTCGCTTCGTCTCGGTCCTCTCGTACTAG
>DASSED010000146.1:0-9208 GCA_035695405.1 Gemmatimonadales bacterium | reverse complement strand
GGCTACCCGAGGCAGCCACTCTCGAAGGTCGTCCAAGTCCTTGAGCTGCTCCCCGCTTTCCGTCCATCCCACAACCGGGTCATAGACGCCAAAAATCCTAGCTACTGGTAGCTTCAAGGAACTGAAGAAACGGTTGAAGATGACTTTATTGGTATACAGACACCCATACCGCTTTGGGTTGAGCCGGGTCCAAAGCCGAGCGTTTGCCCATGGCGTGTCCGGGAGATAACGGCGCTTGTCCTCGGCGCTCAGATCGGGACGATACAGCCGGTACTGGAAATAGGGACGCACACCCAGGGACCGGGTCACATTCAAGACAAGGAGGTCACGCAAGATACGAAGCCGGCTTACACCGTTCTGCTCCGCAACCTGCTGTCCATCCCGCCAAGCCTCTGCCAGCTGCTGAGCCGCGCGGCCAGCCAAGAAACCGAACCGATTGAACCCGCGCCGAAGTCTGCCCATCGGCATGCCCCCACAAATTGTCTCCTGCAACTGTCAATTGCGTCCTGCTCGGCCGGTGAGTCTGTCTTGCCCCCCCTTTGGGGGTCCATTACGATAAATACCACCACTTAGCCCGCTATGGCGGATCCGGGACCGCGGCATAGTTCTCGCCTATACTGGTGCGTCCCGAGGCTTATCCGGGTTGGGTCAGAGGACCTGCCACAGAAAACGATTTAGGAGAAAATACGTGCGGTGTCTGGCGTTGAACGCCTCGTTCGAGCCTCTGACGATGGTACCGCTGCGTCGAGCCCTTCGTCTGGTCATCGAAGGGAAGGCAGAAATCGTGGAGGCGGATGCCGGGGATTTCGTCCGAAGTGAACGCCTCACGCTGCCCAAACCTGCCATTATCCGCCTCGTCAAGTTCGTCCACGTTCCTCGCCGCTTCCGCCGCCAAGTCACCAACACGTTCCTCTTCGCCCGCGACGGGTATCGCTGCCAGTACTGCCATCGCGGTCAGGCGGAACTCAGGCATCGCGAGTGCCTCACTCGCGACCACCTGATTCCGCTTTCGCGAGGGGGCGACAACGACTGGGCCAACGTGGTGACTGCTTGCAGCTCATGTAACACGCGGAAGGGCAATCATCTTCCTCAGGAATGTGGCATGCACCCGCTGGTGGCTCCCCACGAGCCTCATTTTGTGCATCTCTCCTGGGCGGTACGCCGTCTGTCAGTCACCCAAGCCAAGTACATCAAGCTGTTTTACGGGGAAGCCGCACTGCGGGCACTCGGCGGCACCGTCTAGCTCACCGGACCGTAAAGCTCTCGCTTTTGCCTTCCAGTCGGAGGCTGGGCAAACCAGCCAACCGTAACAAGAATCGCGTGGCCCCGCGTCCCAGCGCATCACCCACGTTGTCGCCGCCTTGGGCTCGTCCGAGGTCTCCCGCCAGAAATCGTTCCAGTTCATCCAAGTCCGAGTCCGAGAGCGTCGAAACCTGGAGGCTCGCGGAGTAGTAGTACCTGCCCTCCTCGGCCGGCTGCACGTTGATGAGGTAAGCAAACCCTAGCGCTGCACCGAGGGCGTCGAGCGTGGCGTACCGACGTTCCTGCCGCCGGGCTCCGGCAAAGGTCAGCAACGTGTACTGGTCCAGCAGGGGTTCGTGGCGCACCAATACGTCCCATTCCGCTTGCCGAGTGAAGGTATCGAACCAGCCCTCCCGGGAACGCCACACCTCGACCCGATAATGCAACCGAACCGGGAGGCCCGACCTCAACGCGGCCAGCCAGCGGCTATCCCCGACCAGAAGGTTCTCGGACCGGACGATCGGCGGCCTCGCCCCACTGGCTGCGGAGTCGACCGCGAGAGTGACATGGAGCCTCACGGTCGGGGATTTCTGGCCCGCAAGTGGTGACAGCATGGCCAGCAACAACCCGGCAGCGAGCGCGAGACTGCTGACTGGCGCTCTCGGCACGGCCAGACAGCGCGACACTAGAAGCGACGCTGCAGCCTGACGACGAACTTGACCGATTCGTCGCTGGACACGCTCTTTGCCAGATAGGCGCCGATCTCTCCCGCATCCAAGCCGACTCCGAGATCACCGGCCCATTCCTTGAGGACCGGAATGCGGTTGGCCGGCACCCGGCCGGGGCCATCACCCGCGAGCCACGCCTTGCCCATGTCTCCGAAAAACACCAGGTCGGCTTCTTCAATACCGATGAACCGGCCTGTCCCCCGACCTTCACGGTCCGGCATTCGATACCCCAGATTCAAGCCGATCCTGGTGCGCACCTCGACCTGGGCCGTAAGCGAGCGATCGCAGAGGGCCGGGAGAGAGGGGTCATTGAACCCTCTGGGAGCGCAGGTAAAGGCTCGGAAATCGAAGCCCGGGAGCAGGTCGGGGCCCCCCAGGGAAAGCCGCCTTTGCACCGGTAACCGTCCGCCGGCCAACCAGCCATCGGCCCGAACCCGGGTGTTGACTCGCAGGTTGGGCGTGAGCCGGGAGTAGCGCCGAGCGTCGAGCCAGAGCCGATCGCTGCCGTAGCCACCCCCCGTGGGAGGACTGGGACGCACCACGAGGGGCAGCGCCACCGGTGCGATGTCATCGCTGGTGAGGTGCTCGTATCGTGTCTGGATCAGCCAACCGGTGGTGGGAAGCTCCCGGCCATTGCGAGTGTCGTAGCCGAGAGTCAGTGCGGTGGTGAAGTAATGGCCGTCGTCGACCAAGGGATTTCTCCGCCAGCGATCGCTGTTCCGAAAAAGCGACCACGGATCGGTGGCCCGCACCGATCGCTGGGCATCTCGCGTGAGAGACAGTTCCAGTCGGAGCGCACGAGCGGGCTGCACGAATGCCCAGCCGCTGATGCCCTCCCGCTCGAAGTAGTCCCGATAGTCCCGCTGAAGGAGAAAGGCGGACCATCCTGATTCACCTGCCGTGAGGGGCTGGTCCTCGATGGGCACGACCTCGCTATAAAGACGCCCGCCTACTCCGAAATCAGGTTTCCCGGTAAAACGGAGATCGAGTCGAGCCACGTAGCCGAAATCGCTGCGCAGGTTGGCGCTCTCGCCCGCGGTACGCAGAATCCCCCGCAAATCCAGCTTGGCCAGAGTTCGAGACGAGGGACGGATCTCGAACAGCGGCCCGAACAGAACCGGCAACCCCTCGATCCGGTTGTAGGTGCCGCCGGTCCCGAGTGAGAGCGTGGTCCGCAACCGTCCGGTCTGGAAAGTGGTTCTGGCAGTGGCGAGGTCTCCCAAGGGTCGGCGGCGCTCGCGGAGGGCCAGGAAGCCATCGGCCGTGCGTATGACCGGTGCCGCATCCCAGTAGACCCGCTCGGATCCCAGGTGGGTGACCTGTTCCGAGCGGATGAGGCGCCCTCCGACCACCAGGATTTCGCCGTCGACATTCGCACCAGGGAGTAAGTAGAGCGTGCCGTTGGCGACCGCGATGGGCCCCGAGACCCGCCCGGCTATCCTGAGCGACCCGCGGTATAAAGCCAGTGTTCCTTCGAAGTGACTACCAGCCGGAAGGGTGACATCGCCCTGCATTCGGGTCGTCACCGAGTCATTGAACCGGGTAATCAGTTCAGACACGATCTCCGGTGGCGGGCCCCCGCGCACCAGCGAATCGCTGGGTGGTGCGTTGGGATCGATGACGATGACGCTGTCCTGCGCATGAAGCGGCGCGACCAGCAACAGAGCCAGGCCCACAGCGAGCAGTCGCATGGAACTCTCGACCGAGATGAGTGGTCTACGACTCGACGTCCGCGCTCTTCGCGAGACCCAGCCGCCGCATCCGGCGGTAGAGGTTGGCCCTGTCAGTCTGAAGGATCCGAGCGGCTTCGGCCATATTGCCGTCGGCCTGGGCCAGTGCAGCTGCGATGTAGCCCCGCTCGAATTCATCCAGTGCCTCACTCAGTGGTCGGCCCAGCGGCAGACCGGGTGAGCCGGTGGAAGGCGGTGCGAACGACCCCCTGAGCACCTGCCGCACCACCGGCGCGTCGACCACGGGGGAGCTCAGGATGCTGAGCCGTTCAACCAGGTTGGCCAGCTCCCGGATATTCCCGGGCCAGGAATAGGATGAGAGTGCCTCGAGCGCAGCGTCAGTAAAACTCACCGCATGGCGGGGACGTACCCGTGCCGCCAGGTGGGAGACCAGGGCCGGCAAGTCTTCCAGCCGTTCCCGCAAGGGCGGCAGGTGAATAGGAAAGACGTTGAGCCGAAAAAAGAGGTCCTCCCGAAACCCACCCTCGCTTACGGCGTCCTCCAGCTGCCGGTTGGTCGCGGCCACCACCCGGGCGTCGATGCGGGTTACCCCTTCGGCACCGATGCGTTGCAGCTCACCCGTCTCCAGCGTCCGTAGCAGCTTGGCCTGAGCCTCGTGGCTCAGATCGCCGATCTCATCTAGAAACAGGGTACCGGAATGGGCCAGCTCGAAGCGCCCGATGCGCCGTTCAGTTGCGCCGGTAAAAGCACCGCGCTCATGGCCGAACATTTCAGACTCGACCAGGTCTCGCGGAATCGCGGCGCAGTTCACGGTGACGAACGGTCGGCCTTTGCGCGGGCCGGCCTCATGGATTGCCGCCGCGACCAGCTCCTTGCCGGTTCCGGACTCACCTGTGATCAGGACCCTGGCATCAGTGGGTGCCACCCGCGCGATGAGAGACCGGACCTCCTGCATGGCCGGCCCGCTTCCGATCAGCGTTGCCCGGCGTGCGAGCTCGGCGTGCAACGCTCGGTTTTCTGCCCGGGTGCGGTTCAGCTCCAGGGCGGCCCGGACCGTCACCAGCACAGACTCAGGGGCCAACGGCTTCTCCAGGAACTGAAAAGCTCCCAGCTTGACCGCTTCAACGGCATCATGCAGCTGAGCCTTTCCGCTCATCATGATGACGGGGGCTGTCCGCCCCCGCTCGCGCATCCGGGTCATGGCCTCGAGTCCGTCGGGCCCCGGCGGCATCAGCAGATCCAGAAGAACCACATCAGGGTCGGTCTGATCCAGCAGCAACAGAGCGGCGTTGGCGTTGGCAGCCTCGGTCACAGCGAAGCCCTCGCTGCGTAGCAGCGCTCCGAGCATGCGCCGGATGTTGGCTTCGTCATCCACCAGAAGAATGCTGGCGCCTCCGCTCATCGAGCCTTCATCCGGACTTGAAAGGTGGCCCCGCCACCGGGCGTGTTCGTCAGGGCAATGGTTCCCCCATGCATCTCGATGGTCTGCTTTACCAATGCGAGACCCAAGCCGGTTCCACCGGCCTTGCCGGTGTAGTAAGGGTCGAAGATCCGATGCGCCTGTTCGGGGGCGACGCCGGGCCCGTGATCGCGAACTTCGATGCAGATGCCCCCGCCATTGTCGGGACTGGTGACGATCTCCAGCTCGCCCCGATCCTTACATGCCTCGGCCGCATTTCGTAAGAGATTGCTGAATGCCCGCCGTAGGGGGTCATAGTGGCCCATCAGAATCGGAGTGTTGGGATCGAAGTGCAATCGCGCCGTCATGGTGTCGGGCAAGGTGGAACGAGCCAAATCACGCAACAGTTCGGTGAAGTCCACCGGTGCGGCCGGGCCCTCCGGGAGCCGACCGAACTCAGTGAATTCACGAGCCAGCTGCTCCAGTCGGGCGGTTTCGGCCACTAGTACCTCGATGGCCTCGCGCTGCTCCCCGGCACCGGATCGTGCCAGCTGGGAGACCGCAAGGCGCATGGGGGTGAGCGGGTTTTTCATTTCATGGGCCACTCGTCGAGCGGTCTCCCGGAAGGCGCGCAGCCGCTCGGCCTCGATTTCCTGCAGCCGGGCTCGTTCCAGGGCAGAAGCCATATCCCTCAGAGCAGTGCGGAGCGCCGCAAACTCGGGCGCTCCGCGTCGCGGACGATCAGGCGGCAGCGGCTCCAAACGCCGGATGTTCCCCGTCCAACCAATCATCTCTTCGATAGGACGGCTCAGCTGCCGGGACAAGTGGCCTCCCAGCCTTATCGAGGCGTAGAGAAATGCGGTGCCCACCAGGAGAATCATCAAGCCGAGTCCGGCGTAGTAATACCGGCTGAAGGTATCAGCACGCTGAAGCTGTCCGATGGCGGTGTTCAGCTTGGTAGCATGATCGGCGAGGGCCTGCCGCTCGCTCGGGCGAAGACGGGTGGAGTCGATGGTCCGAAGCAGCACCCTGCCCGATTCCGCCACGCCCTCGACGGCATCGTGGGCGCCCGGCGCACGACTGGCGGACCGCAGAGTGAGTCCCCACCCCAGCAGAGCCGCCGCAGTGGGGACGGCGCCAAGGCAGATCAGGATCAACAAAATTCGTCGATGAAAGCTGAGGCGCATCAATTCTTAAGATAAGGCGCGGCAAAGTTTCTGACTCGCGGCGTAGGCCACGGAGGGAATCTGGGCCGGAGGAAAAGCGGCTGTAAACCCCGGCGGGAGGGTCCTCGATCAGGCCCAGGCGCAAGTTACTCCGGCAGCTGGAACCCTATGATGCAGCGGTACTTCGGCGGTCAGCTCGAACCAGCACCGGCGATCCGAACCAGCGGGTCAGGCCGAAGAGCCGAGCCGGGAGCTCTGCCGCTCGGCTCACCGACGCCCGGTTAGCCAGCCGGTGCAGCACCATCGGAAATATGAACTGCGGTCGCTCGGCCCGAACTACGAACCCCTGGTCGGCAAAGGCTTCCTCGATCTGACCGGGAGTGAACGTCATGAACCGGCGGGTATTCAGCTCGATGTTCCGCTTCAAGTTGAAGAAATGTTGGGATACGATGTTGGCACTTCTGAGAGAGGGGTAGTCCACAATCACGGAGCGTCGCGCCACCCGGCAGAGCTCTCGCACTAGACCGGTCCAGGACACACTGTGCGGCAGGAGCCGCAGGCAGATCACTGCATCGAAGGAGCTATCCGAGTACGGTAGAGCGCGAAGGTCGACGGCCTCGAATCGGCAACGTCCATCTTCGATCCAGGGCTTGAGCCGGGCCGCGCACACCGGGTGACTCCCCACGACGGTAACCTCGTATCCCGCTTCGATGAGCGGTGGGGCGATCTGGGCGTGACCTCCACCCACATCCAGAACCGATGCTCCTACCGGAAGGGCTTGCAGGAGACTGAGGGTGAGGCGGGTTTGAGTTTCGACAAACCAGCGCCCCACCGAACCGGTGAAGCGCCGGGCATAATCCTCCGAAGCGGTCCCGATGTCCGCGTCTTCAAGCATGCTATCGGGCGGCTCGGCCGGCGAGACCGGCACGCCTGGCTTCCGCCCCCCACTATTGTTCATGGCCGGAAGGTAGGGTACCCAAGAATGTCTGTCCACACGAAGGCGCTGACTCTCGACCTCGCTGGAGCACGGTATGCGGATTCTGGTAACAGGGGGGACCGGGTTCACCGGTACGGCTCTCGTCGTTCGATTGCGGGAGCTGGGACATGAAGTGGTGGCTCTGGACTACAAGGAAGGCCTTCAGTGCGATGCGTTGCGGGAGCGAGGGGCTGAGGTCGTCATCGGGTCAGTAACCGATCGAGACGCCGTCACCCGAAGTATGAAGGACGTTGAGCTCGTTTTTCATCTCGCCGCCGCATTCCGGGAGCTGAATGTCCCCAATTCTTTCTACGATGACGTCAATGTGCATGGCACCCGGGTGGTGCTCGAGGCGGCACGGAAGCTGGGGGCGCGCAAATTCGTGTACTGCAGCACTTGCGGGGTGCACGGGAACGTCGATCACCCGCCGGCGGACGAGGACGCCCCGATTCAACCGGCCGACTATTACCAGCGCACCAAGTACGAAGCCGAGCCGCTGGTCAAGCGAGAGGCCGGGCCTTCCATGGAGATCGTGATTCTCAGGCCCGCCGCTATCTATGGCCCGGGAGATCCCGAGCGATTCTTCATGATCTTCAAGCGGGTGGCCCAGGGCACCTTCCCGATGTTCGGCAGCGGGCGCACCCTGTACCACCCGCTCTATATAGACAACCTGGTGGATTCCTTCCTCTTGTGCATGCCACCGGGCATGGGTCACGGGCGGGAGTATCTCATCGCCGACGAGAAGTACTATCCGATCGAGGAGATTGTACGTGCCGTCGGTCGCGCGCTGGACGTTCCCGTCCGTATTCCTCACTACCCGGTGTGGCCGGTCGTAGCGGTCGGACACGTGGTCGAGAAGATCTGCAAACCGTTCGGAATAACTCCTCCCATTTTCCCGCGGCGAGTCGACTGGTACCGGCAGAATCGCGCCTTCAGTATCGAGCGGGCCAAACGAGAGCTGGGCTATGCTCCTCGAGTAGAGTTGGACGAGGGGCTGCGCCGCACCGGAGTCTGGTACCGTCAAATGGGATATCTGTGAGTGCGGTCCCTAGGCAGTTCTACCTACATATCTCTTCTGTGATGCTGCTCACGCCATAGATCATCACGCACCCCAAATTGCGTGTGTTCGTATCACAGACTCGACCAGGATTGCGGTAGCGATGATCTCGAACGGATCCCCGGCCAGGAGGCAAAGTCCAGGCCCCCTTAGCAAGGCGGGATCTCGTGTTGCCGCGCGATCTGACAACCGAGACCGCCAAGGGGTGGTCTCTCGGAGCGGCCAGGAGGGTTCATGAAAGTGCTGGTAACGGGAGGCACCGGATTCGTCGGCTCTCATCTTGTGCGGCGGCTGCTCACCAGGGGTCATGAGGTCGTGAGTCTCGACAAGAATCCAGGCCTCTTCGATGAGGAGCTACGCGCGGGCGGTGCCCGGCTGATCACTGGCTCGGTAACGAATCCGGAGGACCTGGATCAGGCTATCTCCGGGTGCAGCCTCGTGTACCATCTCGCTTCTCCCTTCGGGGACATCCTTCAGCCCGACGCTGCTTACTGGGATATTGAAGTCAACGGCACCCGCAACGTGCTGAATGCCGCAACACGCTACGGGATCACTCGAGTAGTGCATTGCAGCACCCAGGGTGTACATGGGATCATCGAAAGTCCCCCCGGCGATGAGGAATCCCCTATCGCACCGCGGGATTACTACTGCTACAGCAAAGTCGAGGGGGAACGAGTCTGTCAAGAATTCATGGCCAAGGGCCTGGATGTGGTGATCGTCCGGCCCACCTCCGTCTATGGGCCCGGAGATACCCGGGGTTGGCTCAAACTGTATCGCATGGTCAGCAAGGGGTGGTTCCTGATGGTTGGCGATGGGGAGACGCTGAATCACCCGGTCTACGTAGAAAATCTGGTGGATGCGTTCGAGTTGGCAGCGAAGACCCGCATCGCGGGCGGACGGGTCTATCTCGCGGGCGACGAAGAGTCCATCACATTGACGGGATTAGTTC
>DASSED010000145.1:0-2658 GCA_035695405.1 Gemmatimonadales bacterium | reverse complement strand
TCCGGTCGGTACCGGTGACCGGTGGCACCTCCCGCCTGCTGGTGCGATTCGACGACCCTACCCGCCAGCATACCCTCTACGGGTTCAGCACCGACGGCCGAGCGTTCTACTGCACCATCGGAGAGCAAGAAAGCGACATCTGGGTGGCGCAACTGGAGGCGCGGTGATCCGGCCGCTCTTAAACGCAATGCCCACCGTTGTTCAGGGTGGGCTTTGACCCTCCGGGCTCGAGCCGTCAGGCCGAGCCCCGGCATCAGCGCTCGACTCCAGCCGAGTGCTTCACCTGCCAGATCCAGAAGCCCGCGACCAGCTCCTTGGCCTCGGCGAAGGGGCCGTCGGTCACCGACCGCTTGGCGCCGCTGAAGTGGATCCGCTTCCCGAACTTGCTCGGCTTGAGTCCGTCGCCGGCGAGCATGATGCCGGCCTTCACCAGCTCCTCGTTGTACTTGCCCATCGCCTCGAACATCTCGGCGGCGCTGTCCCCTTCACCAGGACATCGAACGGGGGTGGACGTCATCGACATCCTGGCCTGTTGCAGGGTGGAACGGGTGGAGGGGGCCGGGAAGGCCGATGCCCATGAAGAAACGCCGAGCTGTTACGCCCAAGGCAATGAGCCTCGGGCGGGCACCACTTTCTGGCGATCTGCCATTATTTACGACACCTTCTAGTCATCCTTGCCCAGGCAGTGCTGTGACCACAATCGACTTGCGCCTCGACGACGCCCTGCGCGATCGCTACGTGATCGAGCGGGAGCTCGGCCGCGGCGGCATGGCCACGGTCTACCTTGCACAGGACTGCCGGCATCACCGTCTTGTCGCCCTCAAAGTACTCCACCCTGAGCTTGCCCGGGCAGTAGGGTCGGAGCGCTTTCTCCACGAAATCGAGATCATAGCGCAGCTGCAACACCCTCACATTCTTCCACTGCATGATTCCGGCGGGGGAGGGGGCCTCCTTTACTTCGTCATGCCCTATGTCGCAGGTGAGTCGCTGCGTGACCGACTGGCTAGGGAAACCCAGCTTCCGCTAGACGAGGCGCTGGAGATCGCCTCCCAAGTGGCCTCGGCGCTGGCCTATGCCCATAGCCATGGGGTGGTCCACCGCGACATCAAGCCCGAGAACATCCTGCTCGCGGGCGACCAAGCGGTGGTGGCGGACTTCGGTATCGCCGGGGCTGTAGACCAGTCCGGCGGCGAACGGCTGACTGAGACCGGGCTCACGCTGGGCACCCCGGCTTACATGAGTCCCGAGCAGGCCGCAGGGGAGCGTCACCTCGACGGCCGAAGCGACATCTACTCTCTGGCCTGCGTAGTCTATGAGATGCTCGCGGGCGAACCGCCCTTCACCGGCCCAACCGCGCAAGCGGTCATCGCGAAACGGTTCGGGGGGCCGCCGCCACGCCTGCACGTCGTCCGTGAGGGGGTGCCGGAGGTGGTGGAGCGTGCCATCGATCACGCACTGGCCAAGGCTCCGGCGGACCGCTTCAGTACTGCCCTTCAGTTCTCAGCGGCATTGTCTGTGCCCGCAGACGCGTTCTCGCGGCGGGCGAGCGATCCGCATGACATCCGGAAGCGGAGGCAGCGTCGCCTAATCACTCTAGGGCTCACCGGAGTCAGCATGGCCGGCGCAGCCGCACTGGGAGTGCTCCTAAGCCGTCAACCTCATCCTCGAACCCTCGACGCAAATCTGATAGCGGTCGCACCCTTCGATGTATTCGATCCGGAACTCGGCCTGTGGCGTGAGGGGCTGGTGGATATCCTGTCGCGCGACCTCGACGGCGCGGGAACTCTGCGCGCGGTGTCGCCGAGGGTAGCCATTCGCCGCTGGAGCGGGCGTGCGGAGCCCGCCGAGGCGAAGGCCTTGGGCCGCAGGACGGGCGCCCAGCTTGTGGTGTTCGGGCAGCTGGTGGAAAGCGGGCCTGATTCGGTGCGACTCACGGCCACCCTCCTCGATGCGGGAGGCAACCGCTCTCTGGGCGAGGTCGATCTTCACGACGCCTTGCCGCACATGGACCGATTGGTTGATTCCGCTGCGGTGGCCCTGCTCCGGGCTCTCGGACGCCATCGCCCGATTGGAGCAGTCAGACAGGCAGCGTTCGGTGGGACCTCCCTCCCGGCGCTCAAGGAATTCTTGCGCGGCGAGCAGTTCTACCGGCGGAGTGCCTGGGACTCTGCCTTGGCCCACTATGGGGCTGCGATCGCCCTGGACAGCACGTTCGCTCTCGCCTTTCGCCGGATGCAGCTCAGTGTGAGCTGGAGTCCACCGACAGCACACTCTTTCCAGTCACCCCAGGCATACGCCTTTCGCGCCGCGGCATTCAATCGGGGACTTCCTGCCCGCGATAGCCTCCTGATCATGATGGATTCGCTGCTATGGGGAATGGGATGGAATGACACGGCGTATTTCGCCCACCGCCGGCGCGCCTTCGCCGCGCTGGATCAGGTTGCTCAGCTCAATCCCAACGATCCCGAAGTGTGGAACGTGATCGCAGAAGTCAGGTACCACTGGGGGACCCCTGCGGAGTTCAACGAGGAGGAGATCCTCGCGTCCCTGGACCGCGCCATCCAGCTCGATCCGGAGTACGGTCCGGAGTACGAGCACACCGTGTCCCTCGCCATCAGGCTTGGGAGGCTCGATCTCGCCAAACAGTATGCCCGGGCC
>DASSED010000144.1:0-3370 GCA_035695405.1 Gemmatimonadales bacterium | reverse complement strand
CGTCCGGCTTGCGGGCGAGGACGATGTTGTACGCGTTGCCGAACACGAAAATCTTCGACGTCCGCCAGATGATCCTCTCCAGCCCCACCATCGTGCGCATCCGCAGCCGGAATTTCCACAGGAACAGGTGCTGGATGAAGTTCCACGTCATGCCCCAGGCCCAGAACGGGAGGCGGCGGTACCGGATCTGATCGAAGCCAAGCTGACGCAGCTTGAAGACGAGAAGATTCGCGCCGAAGAAGTTGTAGCGCCAGTTCTCGAAGAAGGCGGTCACGCTCCGGTAGTCGTCTTCTCGGCGACACCCATCCAGCGCTCCCGGCGAACGAATCAGCAGCCGACCTCCCGGCTTGAGCATGCGCCAGCACCGCGTCAGCCAGGCGTCCAGGTCCTTCGTATAGCCGATCGATTCGAGCGCGTAGATCCGGTCGAAGCTCTCGTCCGGGAGATCCAAGTGGTCGAAGTCGGCGACGATCACCTGGACGCGCCCGTCAAAGGCGGCGAACTTGCGCCGGCATATCTCGGCTTGCACCGCGGAATTCGTCACGCCCACGATCTCGACGCGGCACTTTTTTGCGAGGGCGTAGGCCGCCGCCCCCGAACCGCACCCGAGGTCCAGGAGGCGCATCCCGTCCACCGGCTCCAGGAGGAGATGCTCGGCGGAGTAGGGCTGGGTGAAGACGGCGCGCGGAAAGACGCACGTGCTGTAGTTGTCGTGCTCACCACGATAGGTGCCGAACACGTCGTCGTAGGTGCGATTCTCGTCGTCGTGCTTGAGAAAGTCGTCGGCTTTGGGCGTCCACTCGACGAGCTGCCGCCGCTCGAATTCGTTGAGGACGCCTCCGATCCGCCCCGCGTCCTTCGGATGGGTGGCAAGGAAGAACAGGACGTAGTGGAGCACGTTGTAGGCCGCAAACAACGCGACAATGACCGCGCCCGCCGTTAGAAGTATCGAGGCTATGTCCACCCAACGCTCCCTCGAGCATAGATAGCCGCAAGCCCCGCAACGGGCCCGGTACATTGTGCCTGCTCGATCTGCCCACCGCTAGCGCCGTGACTCCGGCAGGGGATTTGTCCGTGCTGCCCGAGCTCCCGGTAGCGCTCCTCTTGCGCGAGCCACTTCCCCGTCCCCTCGGGATCGATAGAAGGGCTGCGTATCGGGGAGGACGCGCTCCTTCCAGGACCATGGACGCTCAGCCTTCCCGGAAGGCGAGAAGAGAATGGTGGCCGAGGAGGATAGCGCTGACGGCCCTCAGCTAAACACCCGCCTCCTCCCCCGGCCCTGCGATGAGGGTCTCCGCGGCGAGGAACCATACCGATCCCTCGAAGTTGGATGATTCTGAGCCCAGCATTGCTATCCTCGTACCAGTGCCCGACTCGTGACCGCCAAACGAATCCGACTGGGATTGCAGCTGCTCGGGACGATCGCTATTGTGGCGTGGATCCCCGGGAATGCGGCGAAACTCGTGGCGATGCTGGTGATCTGGCCACTTGGCTTCGGAGGAGTATCCCGTCGCGAGGTGGTGCTCATGATCGGTGTCAACCTGTTGTTCATCTGCATGAACCTTGGCGCCCTGAGCAAGGGGGCCTTCCGATTTACCAGCCCCGATGCCCTGGGCATGCCCATGTATGAGTTCGTGATGTGGGGCTTCTACACTCTCAATACTATCCGCTTCCTTGACGGAACAGCCCCTCGGGGGAGTCGATGGCCGACCGTGATCCTGGCGGCTGCGTTTGCGGCTACGTTCTCTATCGTGAGCGAACCGGGAGTCTTGACCCTGCTGTCAGGAACGGTCCTGCTCATCAGCCTCGCGTTGTATCGCGAGCCCATGGATTTCGCTTACGCCGCGTACATGCTCATAGTGGGTGCCTCGATCGAGTACGTCGGGGTGTGGACAGGGCAATGGAGCTACCCGGGCAATCCGCTGGGCGGGGTACCACCATGGTTCATTCCCATGTGGGGAGGAGTCGGATTGTTCACTCGCAGATTGCTTCTTCCCTTACTGCCCCAAGACGCCGGATCAGCAGCATCCGGCTGATGCGGGCCCGCGATCGAGCTCGCGTCACGAGGACATCCGGTGGAGCTTCCTAGAGCCCTTCTGGATTGGAGTGCGCTTCTCGGCCCATCGCGTGTTCTCGATGCCGGGGCGGCACAAGCCGACTATGGGCGCTGTACCACGGGGATACGGCGTCGGCTTGCGGGGGCCCTGAAGCCGTGTGAACGCTCGCAGATCCCGCCGATCGTCGAGATCGCTGCCCGATTCAAAGTCCCGCTCTATCCCATCAGCACCGGCCACAATTGGGGGTATGGAACGGCCTTACCGCCTGCCGACGACTGCGTGATTCTGGATCTTTCCGGACTTGACCGGATTCTGGAGTTCGACGCGGGCACGGGCCTGGTGACTGTCGAGCCGGGGGTCACGCAAGAGCAACTCGCCGAGTTCCTTGACCGTGGGGGCCACCGATACCTGGTGCCGGTTACGGGTGCGGGCCCGACGTGCAGCCTTGTCGGCAACGCCCTCGAGCGCGGCTATGGCATCACGCCCCAGGCTGACCACTTCGGCGCCGTGATGGCGCTCGAAGCGGTGATGCCGGATGGTCGTGTATACCGCTCCGCGCTGTCCGAGCTCGGCGGACAACAGCTGGATCGCGCCTTCAAGTGGGGAATCGGCCCCTATCTGGACGGGATCTTCACGCAGAGCGGCTTGGGCATCGTGACGCAGATGACCATCGCTCTCTCCCGTCGCCCCGATGGCATCAAGATTTTTCTCTTCGGCTTGAAGCGGTCCGAGGAACTCGGGAGCTTGGTGGAGCTGGTGCGCGAGGTGAACGCCCGATTCCCGGGGATCGTTGGCGGCATCAACCTGATGAATGCGCATCGAATGCTGGCCATGGCGGCGCCCTATCCGCACGCGCGACTGGGTCCCGATGGTCTCATGTCTCCGGAAGTGCTCGCCGAGCTCAGCCACGAGAATCAGGTGATGCCCTGGACGGGCTTCGGCACGCTCTATGGCTCAAAGGAGGTGGTGAGAGCCGTGCAGCGTGACGTCCGCCGTCTCTTGCGACCCCTGGTGTCTCGGCTGGTATTCATCAGCCCGGAGGGCGGACGGATGTTGGCTCGAGCTGGAGGTCTGTTGCCGGGCTATTTTCGTTCGAAGTTCGCCCGGAAGCTGGAGATGCTCGAAAGGTCCTTGCAGCTCGTCGCGGGGCGGCCGAATGAAACCGCTCTGCCCCTGTGCTATTGGAACACTCGCAAGCAACCTCGCGCTGGTGTCGCCATGGATCCGGCCCGAGACGGCTGCGGCGTGGCGTGGTATTCACCGCTCGTGCCCATGAAGCCGGAGAGCGTTGCCGCCTATGTGCGAATGGTCAC
>DASSED010000143.1:0-51493 GCA_035695405.1 Gemmatimonadales bacterium | reverse complement strand
CTTTGAGCGCCTCCGCGGGCGACATCCTTTGGAGGGTGCAGGCAAGGGTCAGCGCCAGCGGCAGGTGGTATGTGGGCGCCGTGCCGGGATTGAAATCGGTCGCCACCGCCAGTGGCACTCCGGCGTCGATCAGCCGTCGCGCAGGCATGGGCTCCTGATCCAGATACAGCGTAGCACAGGGAAGACTCACCGCCACTACGCCAGTGGCCGCCAATGCCCGAATTCCCGATTCCGACACGCACTCGAGATGATCCGCCGAGAGCGCGTGCAGCTCGGCTGCCAGCTCGGCTCCGCCCCCGGGGCTGAGCTGATCGGCGTGCAGCTTCGAAGCGAGGCCGAGCGCCTGCCCCGCTTGCAGAATGCGCCGAGCCTCGTCCACACTGAAAGCCGATTGTTCCACGAAGACGTCACAACAGACGGCAAGACGCTCCCGCGCAACAACCGGCAAGAGCTGTTCAGTCAGGAGATCGAGATAGCCGGGCCGGTTCTCGCGAAATTCCGGGGGGACCATGTGCGCCCCGAGGAAAGTGGGGACTATCCGAACTGGCTGCTCGGCCGCCAGGCGGCGGTACACCCGTAGGAGCTTGAGCTCATCCGCTTCGGTCAGCCCGTATCCGCTCTTGCACTCCACGGTCGTGATGCCGAGCCTCAGCATCTGTTGCAGAACGGCGGCCGCTCGGCGGGTCAGCTCCTCTTCACTAGCGGCGCGGGTGGCCCGCACCGTCGAGGCAATGCCTCCTCCAGCCTGCGCGATCTCCAGATAGCTGCGGCCTTGGATCCGCTGCACGAATTCTTCGGCTCGCCAGCCGGCAAATGCCAGATGAGTATGGCAATCGATCAGCCCGGGGATGACCAGCCTGCCGTCCGCCGTTATGCGTTCGGCCCCCCGGTACTCGGCCGGCAGATCGCGCTCGCGGCCCACCCAGAGGATCGTTCCCTGGTCCCAGACCACTGCCGCATCTGTTATCACATGGATGTCGCCCTGGCCACCTAGGGCTCGACAGGTGGCGAGCTGGCCGATTCCCGCCAGGACCATCATCGGTGGGTGACGGGCTACTCGATCATCGGAAGGTCTACGCCCCGCTCTTTCGCAGTTTCGATGGCAAGCTCGTACCCCGCATCGGCATGTCGCATCACGCCGGTTCCCGGATCCGCTGTCAGGACGCGCTGGAGACGGCGTTCTGCCGCATCGGTACCGTCTGCGACTGCAACCATGCCCGCGTGGATGGAATAGCCGATCCCCACTCCTCCACCGTGATGGATCGATACCCAGCTCGCCCCACACGCAGTGTTGAGCAACGCGTTCAGTAGCGGCCAGTCGGCGATAGCATCGGACCCGTCCTGCATGCCCTCGGTTTCCCGGTTGGGAGAAGCCACCGAGCCGGTGTCCAGGTGATCCCGCCCTATGACGATCGGCGCCGCCACCCTGCCCTTTTGCACCAGCCAGTTGAACCGGGCGCCTAGCTCGGCCCGCTCGCCGTACTCCAGCCAGCAGATTCGGGCAGGCAATCCTTGGAACGCTACCCTCTCTTGCGCCTGGTGAATCCAGCGGGCCAGTGCCGGTTTCCGGGGGAATGTCTCCAGGACCGCGCGATCCGTCGCCACGATGTCGGCCGGATCGCCGGACAGCGCTACCCAGCGGAACGGCCCGGCTCCTCGGCAGAACAGCGGCCGGATGAATGCGGGCACGAACCCCGGGATTTCGAACGCCTGGTGCATCCCACGCCGATCGGCTACCTGGCCCCGCAGATTGTTGCCGTAGTCGAAGGTGACGGCTCCCCGGTTTTGCAGATCGAGCATGGCCTGAACGTGAACCGCCATGGAGTCCAGCACTCGATCCTCATACCCGGTCGGATCGGTCTCGCGTTGACGGGCAGCCCCATCCAACGTCATCCCGATGGGGATATATCCCACACGAAGATCGTGAGCCGAGGTCTGATCGGTGAGGACATCGGGCACCACTCCGCGCCGCGCCAGCTCGGGCAGCACTTCCGCGATGTTACCCACCAGTCCAACCGAAAGCGGTCGCTGCTGCGAGCGGGCCTCTTCGACCAGCTGGATGGCCCGATCGAGATCGGTCTCCATCCGGTCGCAGTAGCGCGTTTCCACCCGGCGCCTGATCCGGCCCTCATCCACGTCCACTCCTAAGAAGGCAGCGCCGTTCATCGTGGCGGCGAGCGGTTGGGCGCCGCCCATCCCACCTAAACCGCCGGTGACTACCAGGCGTCCTTCCAGAGTGCCACCAAAGTGTTGGCGGGCGCATTCCGCGAAGGTCTCGTAGGTGCCCTGGAGGATGCCTTGGGTCCCGATGTAGATCCACGAGCCAGCCGTCATCTGACCGTACATCGTGAGACCGAGGGCATCCAGCCGGCGGAACTCTTCCCAGGTTGCCCAGCGTGGGACCAGGTTGGCGTTCGCGATCAGAACTCGGGGCGACTCCTCATGGGTCCGAAAAACGCCCACCGGCTTGCCACTCTGAACCAGGAGCGTCTCATCGTTCTTCAACCGCCGGAGCGTGGCCACGATCCGCTCATAGCAGTCCCAGTTTCGGGCGGCCTTTCCTCCACCTCCGTAGACGATCAACTCTTCCGGGCGCTCGGCGACCGCCGGATCCAGGTTGTTCATCAGCATCCTAAGGGCAGCCTCCTGATGCCAGCCCTGGCAGGAGAGGACATTTCCTCGCGGGGCGCTGATGGGTCCGTGATGTACGAGGGTGGCCACGCGGGAAGGCTATCCTTCTCCCGAGGCACCTGCAACCTTTTGGGCCATAGAACGATCCAATCTCCCCGCAATGACTGAACTCAGCCTCGAGGCGGCGACTCTGGAGTCAGAACAGACCGGCAGGACCGATCCTGATGCGGTGGATGCAACGCTGGCCGCCAGCGGCGATGGCACCGCATTCGAACGGCTCTACCGTAGGCACATATCGAGGATTTACGGGCTGGCTCGGCGGATGATCACCGATGACGATATCGACGAGGTGACTCAGGATGTCTTCGTCAGGGCATGGCAAAAGCTCGCCACCTTTCGGGGTGAATCGGCGTTCGGCACCTGGCTCCACCGCCTGGCGATCAATGTCATCCTGGGTCGTCGCGAGACGCTGGGAATCCGGCGGAAGCGATACCTCGACAGTGACGCCATGCTGGAGCTGATTCCGGCCCGCCGGCCCGGACCAGAGACGGCGCTGGATTTCGAGAGCGCCATGGCACGGCTGCCCGACGGGGCCCGGGAGGTGTTCGTGCTGCACGACGTTGAAGGCTACCGGCATGAGGAAATTGCGGAGATGCTCGGCCTGGCGACAGGCACCTCCAAGTCCCAGTTGCACCGGGCGCGAATGGCTTTGCGCCAGCATCTCGACCGCTAGAAGGAGCAGATCATGAGCGATCGTTGGGTGGACCAGCTTTCCGACTATCTCGACGGGGAACTTCCGGCGAACGAGCGCGTGGCGCTGGAGGCTCATCTGCAGACCTGCGACGACTGCTCCGAGGTGCTGGACCAGCTCCGCCAAGTGGTGGCCCAGGCCCGCACCCTGGGCGGAGTGCCGCCCCGGCGGGATCTGTGGGCCGGCATCGCACAGCGAATCGGAGCCACGCCTGGCCGGAAAGCCGCCGGTGAGCTCGCCTTTCGTCCTCGCGCACCTCGCCGGTGGAGCTTTTCCATTCCTCAGCTCGCTGCTGCCGCGATTGCTCTCATGACCCTGTCGGGCGGCAGCGTATGGTTGCTCCGCGGGCCGGCGTCTCCGGGGCCGGTGGCGACCATGGTGCCCCAGCCAACTGGTCCTGTGCCAGCCATCAATACCGCCGTCCGGGGCGCCGTCGGGGGCACGGACAGCTATGCTCAGGCTGTTGCGGACCTGGAGCGGGTGCTTGCGACCGGGCGGGGCCAGCTCGACTCCACCACTGTCCGGGTGATCGAGCAAAATCTCGCTGCCATCGACCGGGCAATAGCGCAGGCCCAGGCCGCGCTCAAGGCCGATCCATCCAACCTGTATCTCAACTCTCACCTGGCTGAGACGATGCGGCGCAAGCTCGACCTGCTGCGCCAGGCCGCGGCCCTTGCTTCCGTAAGCTGAAAGGAAAGTTTGCCGTGCTCCTGACTCTGATCACCGGAACTCTCGCCTTTACGGCGCCGCAGCAGATCGATACCAGTCTGGCGGTGGCCCGAGGACAGCGGCTGGAAGTCAACTCCTATGGAGGCGAGATCGTAGTCCGTGCATGGAATCGGAACACGGTTCGCATCGAAGGCAATAGTTCCGCTCAGGACCGCCTCGATATCACCAGCTCCGCGACCACCGTGAGCGTGCGCACCCAAGGCCGCCACGGTCCCCCCTCGGAGATTCGGCTCACGATCAGCGCTCCTCCCTGGATGGCACTGACGCTTTCCGGAGTGCACACCGACGTGAAGGTCGAGGGATCGGTGGCTCCGGTCACAGTAGAAACGGTCGAGGGGGACGTGCGGGTCGCCGGCGGCGATGGGCTCATCTCGCTGCGTTCAGTGCAGGGCTCGGTCGCCCTTCGCGGTGCCAAGGGCCGCATCAGCGTCAATTCGGTGAATGAGGGGGTGGAGGTCACCCGCTCCACCGGGGATATCACCGCCGGCACAGTGAATGGCGAAATCAGCCTGGATCAGGTGGACGCGAGCACGGTGGATGCGAACACCGTCAATGGCGACATCATATACAATGGTCCCATTCGGAACGGCGGTCGCTACGCCTTTTCGACCCACAACGGGGACGTCACGCTGACCGTGGCAGAGGGGACCAATGCCAGTGTTGCGGTTTCGACGTTCAATGGAGACTTCGAATCGGAGTTTCCGGTTCCTATCAGCGGCACGCGCAAGGGAAAGGGCTTCAACTTCACGCTCGGAAACGGGAGCTCGCAGGTTACCCTGGAATCGTTCCAGGGAACAATCGAGCTGATCCGGCCCGGGGGAGAAAAAGCCCGTGAGATCGAGCGGGACCGCCAACACGAGCGGCAAGAGGAGCGGGATCATGACCGTGACTAAAGTGAGGCCTCGCTCGTCGCATTTTGCGGGTACCTCAACCCAGATGCGACAGAATGTCGGCTTCATCGTTTAGAAACAGAGCGGAGGCCTCGGTAGAGTCCGACTTGGTTTTCACCCTGATTTATCCACCTACATAGCCCTCGCTGGCGCCCTGGTTCAGTTGAGTTAAGTCTTTTCGTAGATCAGCACTACCCCTTATATACTGCCGTCGCCATCCCCGCCAGGAATGCGGTCCAACCACGCGTACTGTGCGCGCTGATGGCAAGCATGGTGCACAAGTTCTTTACAATTCCGCCAAGTGCACACTTCGGCACGGCTCTTGTACCTCCAGCCGGCATACGGTGCTGTCCCCCGTCACCCTTATCGGTAAGCGGTACCTGACCTTAGCCCGGAGTGAAGCATGCCTTCCCTGTCCAAGATGGTCCTTCTCGGCGCTGCATTGATGCTCGTAGCGGCGAGCTACGCCCAGGCCCAGGTCGGCCTGACGTCCAATGTGGCCACCGTCGCGTTGACCGCGACGAAGGCTCCGACGCTCACGGTGACCCCGAATGCGTCTACCGCAACACTGGCCAGCATCACCGATAACTCCAATGCGAATGACTTCACCCCGGTGAGCCTCACGACCGATTGGAACCTGACGGCTGGATCGTCGGTGCGCCTGATCGGCTGGTTCGCCACTCCGGCCCAGGCCCTCGTGAACGGCACCAGCTTCATCCCCTCCTCCAAGGTTGAGGGCCGAGTGGGTGCGGCGGCGTATGCGCCGTTTACCGGAGCTGCGGTTGGTGGCGTGGGTGTGGCAGGCGGTAGTCTGCAGCTGTTCAGCCAGGCAGTTGGCTCGGGAAGCTTCACCGGTACCCGCACCGACCAGCTGGATCTGAGGCTGAACCTGGTGGGCACCACTACAGTGGCAGGTGACTACCTGGGCACGTTGAACGTCCAGGCGGTCGTACAGTAACCGATTGCTATCGAGCCTGATCCATGCGATCCGGCAGATCTCTCCTTTCTCTCGTCGCCCTGAGTGCAGCACTTGCGCTCAGGGCGCCGGAGCTTTCTGCCCAGGCTCATGTCATTTCGCTCGCGGCCACCGCCCCGAGCACTCTGAGTGTGACGGTGACCTCCGGAGCGGTGCAGAACATTGCGGCTGTGACCGATAACGCCATCAACAGTTTTCCCACTCCCGTCGTGGTTCAAACGGCGTGGAACGTGAACCCGGGACAAACCAACACGATGAATCTGGTGGCGTACTTCACCACCCCCGCTCAAGCCATGGTAGGTGGTGCGGTCCAGATTCCATCCAGCCGAATACAGGGACGCATGCTCAGCGGAAGTCCGACAGCGTTCACCGCCATCAGCCAAAATGGTGTTGGCGGAGTGGGGACGGCCGGCGGCAGCCTGCTCCTCTTCTCGATCAGCATCAATGGTACCAACAAAGATGCGAGTCGAACCGACAATCTTGACCTGCAGCTCAACCTGGTCGGATTCCCTACTTTACCACCCGGCTCCTACAGCGGCGTCCTGAACCTTCGGGCGGTAACCCAATGAACGTCCTGATAAGAGCAGCCACGCAGCTTGCGATCGGTGGCGTACTAATATTCCCACCTGTTGTCGTAACTGCGCAGTCGGTCAGTCCTCCCATCGCCGAGCATCAGGAGCGCGCCAAGTCGAGCTTTCAGCTTCAGAACCCATCTCTCTTCCCGATCACGGTGGTGCTCGAGGTACGAGGATTTACCATTACCGACGCGGGCGAGGTCATCGACGTTCCGCTCGACACCGCTCGCATTCACGTCCGCCTCTCAGACATGAGCTTCCGGATTCCGCCCCGCGGCACGCGTACCGTCTTTTACGAGGCCGTCAGCGACAGTTTGCCCGCGTGGTTCACCATTCTGAGCGCCATGAGCGGGGCCAAGACGGAAAGCGGGCTCAACGTTCGTATTCTGCTGCCCCACGTGGTGTACCTGAATCAGAAGACTCCTTTGCGCAAAGCAGACGTTGCCATCACCGCGTTTCAGCTCAGTCGGGAGACAAGGAAAGCCCGAGTCCAGCTGGAGAACCTGAGCCCGAATTTGGGACGAGTCTACCAGATGACCGTCAGCGATGGACACACCACCAGCCAACCGGGCGGCGGCTTTCCCCTGCTTCCTCGCCATCGGCGCTGGGCCGAGGTGGATTGGAATTCTCCCACTCCACCCAGCCGGGTAACACTGCGTTTCGCGCGCTTTTCGATTGATACGGTGCTCGTTCCCGCCCCGACCTCACTCGCAGCCGACTCGGCAACCAGCACTTCACGCCCATGACCCGCAGGGGTGCACCTCGTCGCCAGCTCTGGACGCTGGCTATTGCGGGCTGGGCGATGACCGCGGGGGCCTCTGCTGTACAGGGGCAAACGGTGGTCGAGGTACAGGGAGGGGGGTCATCCCTGGTGGACGGCTATGGAGCTACTGCCAACTTCTGGCGGCCCGGACTCGATGGGTGGCTCGGTATCGGTTATCTCGACGGGTTCCGGGCCGGAGCCTTTCTCCGCCGAGCGGTCAAGAAAGACACGCTGGGGATTGGCAGCAGCGCCCTCATCATGCGCCTGCCAACCGACATCTTTACTCCGGGGTACAATCTCCTGGTGCAGGGTATCAGCTACGCCGGCGGCAACGACCGGACATCCTACCTCGGCTTCGCCGGCGCCAGCTCTGCGGGGATAGGGGCACCGGCCTTTCAGCCCATCAGCATCGAACAGCCCTTAGGGGCCCTCTTCTTTCAGCACCGAGCGGCGCCGACGGTCCGGGTCATCGCCAACGCCATCTTGGCGGACAAACAGACGGTGCTCCCCGGCCTTCAATGGGAGCCCACACCGGACATCACAACAGGCTTCGTTGCGGGAGCTGGTGCGGGGCGTCCGTATGCTGCCTCGAGCCTGACTCTGAAAAGAGGACCTTTGGAGGCCCAAGCCTCCTACACCTGGAACCCCGACCGATTCCATCGGGCCGCCGTCCCCACCCCGAACCAGGCAGAAGTCGACCGTGAGAACCTGGCTGTCACCTACTACCTGACCCCCGAATTCTCCATTGGGATTGGGCGGCAGAACTTCGTGCAGGATTCGAGCGACGCCGAGCTCCCCAGACGCGCGACTGGGAACACCGCATTCATCGGTGGGCGGGTGCGTAATACCCGTCTTTCAGCTGGGGTGTACGACTCGCGCTCTCAAGGCATTGAGAACCTGAGCTCGTACCTGGCGGTGGGTCGGGGCATCACCTCGTGGCTGGATGCCGAGCTTTTTCTGCTCCAAAGCCGCCCCGAGGGCCAGCCCGTAGCGACCACTCCTCTGGTCAACCTGCGCTGGCGGCTCTCACCTCGAGTCGGATTGAGCCAACAGGTCTCGATTCACCAGGGACGGCCGACCGTGCTGTTCGGAGCCAGTCTCATCACGTCAGTCGCTGAGATTGGGATTGATTACCAGATAGTCCACCAGCCGTTCAAGCCCTTCAACCCATTCCGGAGCGCGCTGAATCTGACCGCGCGTCTGCAGCTGGGTAGTTATTCCACCAGTGTGGGGACCTTCATTCGTCCCGACGGAGCCGTCGACTACTCGGCTTCAGGAAGCACGTTCCTGTACATGGGAGCACTTGGGGGAGCCCAAACCCAAACGATCGGTGGCCGTATCTCCCAGTACGTCATCAAAGGACGGGTTCACGACGAAGCGGGAAATCCGGTGGAGGGGGCGGCTCTCGATTTTGACGGCCAAATGGTCTTCACCAACTCGAACGGGGATTTCCTCCTGCGGGTGAAGCGACCAGCTCGCTACACCGTAACGGTAACGTTGAGCGCATTCCTCCTGCCCGGAAGCTGGGAAGTCGTGAGCGCCCCGGCGGAGGCAGCAGCGTTGACCGAGTCTCGCGCGGCGCCCCTGGACATCATCCTCCGCCACCCCGAAATCTCTCAATGAAAAGGCGCCCGCTTTCGGCGGGCGCCCATGGCTCTGGTTGGCTCCGGCTCAGCGCACCGCTGCCACCTGATCCGTGGCGATGGCAGCGTGATCGATCACCAGCGTCACCCGCCGATTCTCCACTCCCAGATCCCCCGGCCCCTTTGCGCCTGGCACCACCTGACGATTCCGCGATTCGCCGTAGCTGACGGCCTTGAGTTGGACCGCCTGGAAGCCGCCGGCAGTCGCCAGGTATTCCTTGACGGCATCGGCGCGACGCCGCCCAAGTCGCTTGTTGTAGGCGACACTACCGGCAGGATCCGTGAAGCCTTCCACCGTGACGAGAGCACCGGGATAATAGTCCCGCACCACACTGGCAAAGCGATCGAGGACGGGACGGTCCGCCTCTCGCAGCTCACTCTTGGCAAAGTCGAAATGAACCGGGACGTTGAACTTGAGCATGCCATTCAGCTTCTCAATGCTGACATTGTACTCACTGCGGAAAGCTTGAAGCTCCTGATCCAACGCGTCGAGCCGGCGAGTGTGGTCGTTCACCAAAAGATTGGTCGAATCGATTCTGGTACCGACGCGGCGATCACCAGCCTGCATTTCCTCCCGGACTTTCGCGATCTCGGTATTGAAATCCTGCCGAGTAACCTTGGCCGCGCACCCGGCCAGTCCGACTACCAGCGCGAGAGCGACCGCAGCGGCCCTAAGCCGCGGACCTGTGAACATGAGCCCTCCTCTCTTACCACTTCCAGCACATTCACCGAACTCCGAGAAGCTCGACTTCGAATACCAGGGTGGCGCCCGGAGGGATATCAGGCGGGGCACCGGCCGTACCATATGCCAGGTCTGGTGGAATAACGAGCTTGCGCTTTCCACCGACCTTCATGCCGGCCACACCCTCATCCCAGCCTGCAATCACCTGACCCGCACCCAGGGTGAAATCGAACGGCTGGTTCCGATCCCGGCTGCTGTCGAACTTCTCCCCGTTGGGAAGCCAGCCGGTATACTGCACTGACACGGTCTGTCCGGCCTTCGCCTCCTTCCCATCGCCCTGATCGAGGTCCTGATAGCGAAGACCGGAAGGAGTGCGGGTCATTGCCGCAGTGTCGACCTGCAAGGAGGGACTGAACGTTGGCGCGTTCGAGACCGGTGCTCGGTCGGACCCCCCGCCGCAGCTCGTCAAGGCGAGAGCGAGCAGAGTTGTGCGGGTGCGAAACAGATGAGTCTCCGACTTGATAAGAAGACTGAGCTGGATGATCCGGACCTTCGAAGTGAACCAATCGGGACGGCGGGATTTGAACCCGCGACCCCTGCAACCCCATTGCAGTGCGCTACCGGACTGCGCCACGTCCCGAACGACGAGGGCGGAATTGTAGCCAGGGGGCCTGACAGGGGGAAGGGTGACGCCGGATCGCGGGCAAGGGTGACAAAGCCCACCTCGTAAACCCATGGAATAGCCGATACTTGAGTGCCTGACGTGCAGCCGGTTCGGGATAGGCCCGCGACTTGCGACCTTGGCTCAAAGGCGCCAGAAAGACGGTGTCCGGCAGGGCATTTCGGGATACGGTGCCGCATGGTGCGACGCCGAGCCGCGTGGGAGGGCCTATGAGCCAACAGGATGGGCTGCCATGGGAAACCGGGGGAGATCTCCCATGGAGTACGCCGGATGACGATGATCAGGCCGATTCCGAGGCCTGGAGGGGGGATCTCCACTTGGATGACTGGCCGGAGAGTCTGGCCGGGCCCGAGTACTGGCTCTACAAGAAACAACGTGATGAGTAGATGAAGCAGTCCTCGCACGAAGAAGGGGCCGCTCTTACGCAGCGGCCCCTTCTCTTTTCTTTGAACTCCCCCTTATTCGATCCCCCGAACATCGGCCGAAGCAAAGCGCCGAGCCATCGCGTATGTTACGTTGGTACAACGGCTTAGAGTTGGTTGACTTGAGGTCACCCCAGCTTACTTTTCAGCATACGCGGGCCCGAAAGGTGGCCTCCCAGAGAATGCCGATGGGCATCTCTTTCATATAGATCGGAGATGAAGCATGTCAGAATCGTCCGTTCCCTCAAGCGAGCTCCCGAATCAGCCGAGATCATGGGATCCGTTCCAGATCATGGACCGCCTGGATGAAGATGCACTGCGGAAAGAATTGGAAGGCGTTGCCTCTACCGACCTGGTCTATGTGGTACGCGAGAGCGGCCAGGAGGTGGTCGGGCTTTCCAAGAGCGGTGTCGATGAATGCTGCATGGCACTGGTGTCCCAGGGCCAGGCAATTCGGGAAGAGGATCTGCAGTACGAGCTGATCGGTGAAGATGAAAACCGCGAAGCGCTTTTCAAGGTCAAGGCCGCTCGGTTCGCGGTCTCCCCCGAGGGGCAGGAGGTTCGGCTAGACCAAGTCATCGGGGTGAAGCGACAGGCGCTCTATCAGGATCCCACCCACCTCGATCTCGATGCTCGGGTGCCGAGTCGAAAGTATCGGGGTAAGACCTATCGACAGCTGTTGGCTAGCAATGAGGGTCGGGATTATCTCGCGTGGATGGCGGACAACTTCAATGAGCCCGAAGTCCGCGCCTTTGTCCGCCGGATTCTCTCCGGCGAGTCTGTCGTCGCTCAGCGTGGCCGCCAGCTCAATCCTCACTGGTACGAGCATGGCGCCATGAAGGCGGCGCGGAACGCCCGGTTCCGGCTGATCCCAGGCAATGTCCGAGCGCAGATCATTGCCACCGCGCGGGTCTCGGGAAAAACCCGGGTGGTTGAAGCTCAAGCGGGATCCTTCAAGGCGGTCACGGAGCCCGCGGCGCTCGCGGGAGCCCGAACCGAAGCGGTAGGACGGCCCGGCCCTTACGCACCCACCGAGAAGCAGGTTGCGTTCTATCAGCGGCTGGCCGACTCACCCGTCTTCACCGAGGAGGAGCGGAAGCGGGCCCTCGACTGGCTGGCAACCAAGGCCACCCGTCAAACGATCAAGGACCAGATCGACTGGCTCAAGCGCCAGGTGGAGACCCGTAAGGCTCGGCCGGTCAACGAATCGGCGGCATAATCAGTGTGACGAGCCCAAGCCCCGAACTATGGGGCTGGGGCTCGCAGATTTTCCCCGCCCCGCCTCGAGCTGAGCACCGCAAGCGCCACTCCCCCCAGGATGGCAGCCCCTCCGAGCGCGGTGTGCCACCCCACTCGTTCACCTCCCAGAGCCACCCCGAAGGCGACCGCCACCAGGGGAGTCACCAGCGGGATCATGAGCACCCCGCTCACTTCGGTATGCCGGATAAGCCAATAGTACACCACGAAAGCGACGACTGAACCGATCAGCGTCAGGTAGGCCAGAGTCGAAATAGCCAGCGAGCTCCAATGAAACGTCAGCGGATTCCCTTCCAGCGCGATTCCGACCAATAAGAGAGGAACGCAGCCTCCCAGCATTTGGACTCCGGCCATGACCGATGGCTCGATGTGGGTGCCTTCAGCCTTGATCAACACCCCAGCATGAGCCGTCGCCAGGGCCGCAAGAACGATCCCCGCACTCGCCCAGAGCGCAATTGGACCACCTACGCCCAACTCGCCCGAGAACACGATGGCCACCCCAATGATGCCGAGGATAACGCCGGCAACCTTTCGGCGGGTGAGAGGCTCGGTGGCCAGATAATAGTGCGCCAGCGGCAGCCCGAAGAGCGGAACAGTAGCACTCAGCAGCGCGGCGAGCCCGGACGAGATGTGCTGCTCACCCCAGAAGACCAGGGCGTAGTTCAATGTGATGCTCAAAAACCCGGTGTACCCCAGCAGTAGCCACTCGCGCCGGCTCCGGGGAAGCCTTGACCCGCTCACGGTGATGATTCCCGTCAGTATCAAGCCGGCAAGGGCGAATCGGAGCCCCGCGAATGTTATCGGGGGAAGGTCGCGCAGGCCGAGCTTGATGGCGAGCCAGGTCGACCCCCAAATGCCACAGAGGCTGACCCAGGCCAGCGGTGCCAGGCGGTGACCGGCGGCCGAGGGGCGATCTCTCATCGGATCTCTCTGAGGCGCCTGAGTGCTGGGACCTTGATGGCCGTAAGGGCGACAACGACTAGCGTGACAAGGCCACCCAGAACCACGGAGGGAACGGTGCCCAACAGCTTGGCCGCGGTCCCCGACTCGAACGCGCCGATCTCGTTCGAGCTGCCAATGAAGATGGCGTTGACCGCGGCCACTCGTCCCAGCAGCTGAGGCGGGGTCAGCACTTGAAGCAGGGTTGATCGAATCACGACGCTGACCGTGTCGGCCATGCCGCTCAGGGTGAGCAGCACGGCCGAGAGCACAAAGTTGCGTGACAGCCCGAAGCCGATCATCGACAGTCCGAAGACAGCCACGCAAATCAGCAGTGTCCGCCCGGCCCGCCGAAGCGGCGGCCGATGAGCCATGATGAGCGACATCAGCACGGCTCCGACCGCCGGCGATGCGCGGAGAGCCCCCAGACCTTCCGGCCCCACCAGCAGGATTTCGGCGGCGAAGACCGGCAGAAGCGCCACCGCGCCACCAAAGAGCACGGAGAAGAGATCCAAGGTTAGTGCCCCCAGGATCACCGGCTGACGGCGAACGAACCGCACGCCGGTGGCCAGGCTTTGGCCGAACGATTCGACGGAGGTCGATGTCGCCGGAGGGGAATGGTGGACCCGCGCGAGCGATGCTACCCCTGCCGCCATCAGTGCCGCATCCAAGCCGTAGGCGGCTCGAGCGCTGCCGAATCCGTAGACCAGTCCGCCCACCGCCGGACCAACTACCTCCGCGAGTTGCCAGGCAGAGCTGCGCCATGTGACGGCGTTGGGATATAGGTCCCGAGGCACTAACTCCGCTCCCAATGCCGATCGCGCCGGCTGGAGAAAGCTCCGGGCAACGCCACTCGTGAAGATCACGGCGTAGATGGGCCACACTCGGCCGACGGTAATGATGCCTGGTCTGAGGGTAAACGAGAGCAGTGTGACCGAGCAGAGCAGCAGGGCGACCAGCGCTACCAACGAGAGATGCAGCCGGTTCCTGCGGTCGGCCACATGACCGGCGAACAGGGCGATCGCGATGAAGGGGACCGCTTCGGCCAGGCCAATGAGACCGAGTGAAAGAGGATCGTGGGTGAGCTCATAGATCTGCCACGCCACCACCACGGCCTGGATCTGAGTCGCGACCGTCATCGCCAGCAAGCTGCTGATGAACCAACGAAAGTTTCTGATGCGAAGGGAGGCGTAGGGATCGTGTCGGAGCGGAGGCGTCATCGGCGGCGGAAGCTAATTGCACCCCGCGTGAGCCGCTAATACCTCGCTGCGTTTTGCGGATAGCCAGTGCTTTTGCGCGGCCACTGATGGAGCCCACGGTGCATGCACGATTGTAAGTGATTGTCCGTGAACGCACCGCCAGCTCGAGTATCGGCGGCCCAGTTTGTGCGTGCTACATGACGGATTCTATTTGCCTTTTTCCGCACTCCAATCCCTGGCAGGCATGAAGCGGCTGATCCTCTGGACCAATCTTCTGGCCCTTGCCGCGTGCTCGCGAGCAATTCCGCCAGCTCCACAAGGGTACACCCCAATCACCGCCATTCCCGGTGTGTCGGTACCGGACCTCTCGGATCCCCGTCCCGAGGCCACCGCCGATGCCACCGTCAACGAGCTGGCCGAAGCCGCGCCCGACGCGCGGGTGGTTCCGGCGTTCAATGCCGATATCAGCTGGGACATCGATGTCCGGAGCTTCGCCGATCACCCTCGGGTTCAGTACTACCTCGACTACTTCCAGGGCGTTTCCCGCACCGGCATGGCGTTGTTCCTGAGCCGGGGCGCTCGCTACGAGGAGCTGATTCGCCAGGTGTTCGAGTCGGAGGGCCTGCCCGGCGATCTGGGCTATCTCGCCCTGATCGAGAGCGGCTACTCCAACGAGGCGGTCAGCCGCTCTCACGCGGTGGGCATGTGGCAGTTCATGAAGGGAACTGCGAGAGGATACGGACTCCGGATCGATACCTGGGTGGACGAGCGACGTGACCCGGTAAAGGCAACCATAGCCGCCGCCAAACACCTGCGTCATCTGCGAGACCGGTTCGGCTCCTTGTATCTGGCGGCAGCGGCGTATAACGCCGGCGCCGGAAAGGTGTCACGCAGCCTGGGCAAGCTGGAGTGGGACGCGGCCGCAGAGGCGGACACTCTGATCCAGTCGGAGCCGGCCGATTCGGGAACCGCGACCGACGACTCAACTCTGGCAGCTGAGAGCGAGGACGCCGAGCCCGTGGTGGACAGCACCGACATCACCAGTGATGCTGCCTTCTTCCGGCTCGCGGGGAATGATCTACTCACCGCTGAGACGCAGGACTATGTCCCCAAGCTGATCGCCGCCGCGCTGGTCGCGAAGCAGCCCGAGCGCTTCGGAATCGAATCACCCGTGGCTGCGCCGTTCACCTATGACTCCCTGGTGGTCACGTCCACCACCGGCTTGGACGTCATTGCCCGGCTGGCCGATGCCAGCCCGGCCGAGATTCACGAGCTCAATCCGCAGTACCTTCGCTTCGCCACCCCGCCACGCTCCACCTCAGTGATCCGGCTCCCGTCCGGCAGTGGATCCGAGGTAGCGGCCAGGTACGCCAAACTGCCTGCGAAAGCCAGGGTCCACTTCATGACCCACGTGGTGCGCCGGGGTGAGCGGCTCAACCAGATCGCGGCCCGCTATCACCTTCCGGTCGGAGACATCCGGGCGGCCAATCCCAAGTTCCGGGGGTCGCACCTCAGGACCGGCTCTCGACTCACCATTCCCGCGGTCACCATTCCGTCGGCGCTTGCGATCAGGGCCGCGACCAGCCCCGCCTTCGGGTATCACCGAACCCGGATCGCCGCCCACAGGGTGCGCTCCGGCGAAACTCTCATAGGCATTGCCCGGCGGTATCGGGTGTCGTTACGAGCGCTCCGCCGAGTGAATGCTCTCCCGGCTGAGTACACCCTGCGGGCCGGCAAGTGGCTTCGTATTCCCAGTTAGGCAATCCTCAACCCCAATCCGAGAGCATCACCTTGTCGGCCGACTCCAACGCAGCTCCGACCTCCAGCGCAGTCAACGCCACGGGCGAATTCAGCCGCACGGCGATGACGATCTTTGCCACCATGGTCCTATTGATTGTGGCGCTCACCGGAGTGTTGGTGGAGACCACGTGGCGAAGTCCAGACGGCGCGGTAGACGCGTTGCCCTCTGTGTCTGATCCGGGGAGCTTCGCGCAGCGTTGATCCTGGCGCTACGCCAATACTGGTTCGTCGCCTTGGCCTATGCGGCCGGATCATGGCCCAGCCAACACCTGAGCCCGGTTGGTGCCTACAGGGCACCGCTCACTCCCGCTGATGATACGCTGAAAAACCGAACCCCCGAGAGCGGATCCCCGGCGGCCTACCTCGCGCTGGGAGCAGTCATACCGGGCTATCTCTCCGATCGCGGGCTCCCGCCGCAAGAAGGCCGGTTTACTCTCACCGATAGCGGACTGGTCTTCCAAGCTTCTGATGGAGCCGTCACCAGCTTCCCATTGATCGGTCCGCTGAGGCGAGATGGAGCGCGGCAGTGGAGAGTCCCTATGATCTCCCTGGCCTACATGGATCGTGCAAACGGCCGACCAACATACCTCTTCCGGATCGACGCCGGAGTCTTCGAGACCGAGACCCCGGGACCACTGCTCGACGTCGCCTCCCACCCTGATTGGCTCGATAGTTTGGCACCCAGAGAGGGGCGGGTGGATCGGCCACTGGTCGACGCCAAAGACACCGCTGGGGTGTGGCGGATGACGCGGAAGATTGCCGCGAGTGCTTACGCCGATACGCTGTACTCGCTGTTCGGTCAGCCCCGGGCCGCAATCGGACTGATTGGCGGCCGGGGGCGGCGGGCCGGCCGCCTTGGTGAGTACATCTCCGCCCGGGATTCTCTGGCGTTGGATCCAGGCCGAATGAGCGGGGAAGCTCAGCTCCGGCATGCAATGGCGCATGAATTGGGACACCGCTGGCAGGCGCGAGCCCCTGGCCAGGTTGAAACGCTCTGGTGGGGTATAACGCCGATCCGTGACCCCAGACGGTACGGCTTCGGGGACCAATCGGAGCACCAGGCCGAGGCAATCGCATTCGCCATCAATTTTCTACAGACCACCGCCCGACTGACCCAGCCCGCCAGCACTGCGCTCGCGCTCCTCGACCACTACGAGCTCCTGGTGCCGGGCACCCGCACCATGGTACGCTACTTCTCACTGCAACCCGTTTACCGCCGTCACCCGCTCAGATCCCTGTTGACGACCGGCCGCTGAGTTCGCTCCTACCTCCGCCAGGGGCGGCCGCTCCTGCCGCCTATGGGGTGCAGTCGATGTCCTTCCGGTATTTGTCAGGCCCGAGAAACCCCACCTTGAGGCGAATGAGCTTCTGGCCGTGACCTGACACGTTCCGGGGCAGTTCGGTCTGCAGTTGAAGCCCCTCAGCCCGTCCTCCCTGGTCATCGAAGCTGGTCACTTGATGATCGCTCACCTCAGCCTCATACGTCTCACCTATAGGCTGGCCGCTTGAAGGGTCGACAGGCGTGAGCCGTAGCCGGCCTGAGGCGTCGAACCGGCTGGTGAGGGCACCCCGCTCACTGACGTTGACTGACTTCTGTAAGCTGACCGGCCCTTCAACCAGGAGAAACTCGGGGCCATCGGCGCAGAATGGCCGGGGAATGATCTGCCCGTACGTGATCACGAAGCTCTGGGCACTCCCCGCGGATGGACCGGACGGACGGCTCACCATCTTGAAAACACTGGCCTGACCATCGGTGCCGATCGGAACTGGAGTGCTGACGCTCCCCGCCGGCCCGCCTATCAAGCTCTTCAGATTTCCGGGCAGAGCGTTGTAGATCTGCTCCGGAATAGCCCGGAACGGTGCGTCATTGATCATGCCCGTGCCTGAGACCGGCTGGCCTGCATCGAGCAGTCCGGTGCGCAGCATATCCACACTGACAAGCTGCTCGGCCAATTCCCAGCTCAGGACCTGGTGATCGGCCGTACCGGGGATAAGCACCTCGAAATGTGCATTGGCCATAGTGACCAAGCCCGCCTCGAAGAGGCGCACATGAAACCGGACCGGACCATACGTGCCACATGATAGCTGGATGCTGCTGCCGACCCAGCCGGCCGCGGCACTGTAGCCGGTCTGCAGGTCACCGATGGCATCGGACCAGGTGCAGTTGAAGGGATACACCGCCGGCATCCCAAAGCCCGTACGGTTTCCATCGAGCGACATCAACGCTTGGCGAATCACCCGAGGATCCGCCTGACCGGTGAAGGCCAGATTGATGGGGTCCTGGGGCGTGCCTGAGAAGTCCACCCCGGTGTAGGGCCAGATGGAGAGCGATCCATTCTCTAGCGCAATGGTGTGCAGAGGGCCGGGCGGAGCAGCCGTCGCATCCAGCAGCGGCGTCCTCGGACCATCGGGCGGCGGAGCCAGCCCATCCTCGCTGCAGCTGACGCTGAACAGCAACACGCCAAGGCCGGTGAAGGTGCGGCAGGTCCGGATCATCCGCGAGCACATGAGCTAGTCTCCCTGTTGGGTGGTCAGAATCAGCGCGGTGCACCGGCCGCCGAAACTCTCGGCCAGCAGGAGCGCTGCCGTCTTCTCGCACGGTGTCGTGGAGGTTGGGATGGTGCAGCGGGGAAGCTCCGAGTCGGGCTCGTTGCTGCCCAGGGTTGGTGGAATGAGGCGTTGTTCCAAGGCAAGGATAGCGCCTACCGTCTCGACCGCAGCACTGGCACCGAGACAATGCCCCACCGCTGGCTTAACCGAGGTGAGGGGAGTCTCAGGTAGACAGTCGCCGAAGATCCGCGCCAACCCTCGACACTCGGCTGAGTCATTGAGCCGGGTTCCGGTTCCATGACTCTTGATCCAGCCGATCGTCCCGAGATCGAGTGTGCCAATGGCGTCTTCTACCGCCTGCACGACACCAGACCCGGTGGGGTCCGGTGCAGTCATGCTGTAGGCCTCGCAACTGAGCCCAAAGCCCGCCACGATCGCCCGCGCCTTGCAGCCACGGGCCCGGGCATGTTCCGCTGCCTCGAGGACGAGGGTTCCTGCCCCTTCGCCCAGGACCGTGCCACGCCGGCGTCGATCGAAGGGCAAGCAGGGCGGAGCGTCCTGAGCCGGCTGGCTGAGTATGCCAGCGGATCGGAAGCTCGAAGCGATCTCGGGATGCAAGGGACACTCGGCACCTCCGGCCAGCACCACATCCAGGAGCCCAAATGAAATCTTTTGAAAGGCCTCTCCGATGGCGCAGGCGGCTGACACGCTGCCGGCCGAGAGGTGGAGCACCGGCCCCCGCATCCCGTGCAGCTGGGCGAACGCGGCTCCTCCCGCTCCACTCATGTAGCGGACCAGACGGCTGGGCCGGTCGCGCCGGCGCGAAGGCTCCATGAGCTGCTGGTTATGCTCTGTGAGCAGATCGGCGAGTGGGCCGAGAGAGGAGCCCTCGATTACAGCACAGCGGGACAAGTCGAGCGGCGCATCGTCGAGCCCGGCGTCCTGCCATGCCTCCTCTCCAGCCGCCAGGAAGAAGCGCGCGCTGCGGTCGAGGTGGCGCGACGCGTGAGAATGAGGCGGCGTCGCTGCCTGGCCGGCGGGTAGGAAGTCGAGCTCAGGCAGCGGCCGGACACCGCTACGTCCTTCGATCAAAAGGTCGCCCAGAACTGCGGCACCGATGCCGGCGGCACTCACGGCACCCACGCCCGTCACCCACACTGCGCGGCCGCTCATGGGTGCGGCTCCAGCGCTCGCAAGGCATCGTTCATCCGGCCAACCGCGACCCGGGAGGCGCCGAATCGCTGGGTGAGCACACCATCCAGCAGCGCGACGTCCGGGGTCTTGAGCTCGCGGGTATGGATCCGGTACCAGCCGCTCGAGCGCACAAGATAGGAACGCTTCCGACCTGGAGGGACAGGAGGGATCCGGAAGCGAAGCTCCGCGGAGACCCCATTCTCGATGACGTAGTAGCTGCGGTCCAGGGCCTCGATAAGCGGGAGAACATCCGCACCGCTCTGGTCCGTAGCGGTTTCGGGTTTCACGTCCTGCACCTGAATGGGGGAGCTGTCGGCCGCGGCAAGCCCGATGTAGTCCAGCAGCCAGAAAGAAGGCGCCGACTCCAGGCGAATACGCACGGTGTCGCTGGTGACGCCGGAGAGATCAAGGGACAACACCTGGCGCTTTACCAGCTCGGGACCGGCTTCCCAGACGATACCCTGGGGTCTCCATTCGCCGCGGGACCATACGGACACGGTGAGAAACGCCTCCCGGCTGATCATGTCGCCGAGGTTACGAGCCATCGCCGGAAAGGCGCTCAAGGAGTCGTACCAGGCGCGGGTCTCGCGGCCATGCGCTGCGACCAGCTCTTCCGTCAGGTGGGCGGCCCATGGGGTGTTGTTGCCATCGATCACGAGGCGTGCACCCGGGCCGACCGGTTTCAGAAAGGCCAGCTCGACGCCGTCGCGAACATCGGAGATCCTGCTGGTGTCGCGTCCGGAAGGGCTCGATTCCCAGCTCCAACCATCCGACGCGGCGAGCCGCGGAAGGGCATCACGGCCTCGGTCGTCCCGAGCCGTCAGCGGTCCCGAGACCGCACTGAATCCGTAGATCTGTCCATCGGAACCGGGTGCTACACTCGCGGTTGGACTGTGATCGACTGCGAGGATCGACAGAGCATCCAGATAATCGGTTTCGTTGAGCTCATTCGCGACCCGCAGGCGAAGAGTTCCGTTCTCCACCGTCGGGTAGAGCAGATTGTCGACGTCGGTTCGCGCCAGTGCCTCGGCAACGGCACCGCCAAACGTGCCGGAATCCAGCCGCCAGGAGTGCCCGTCCCAGCTGTACACCAAGGGACACGAGACCGTCGGATGGCTGCTGCAGCACGCCTCTCCGTCAGAGGAAGTTGCGGCGGCAACGGCCAGCGCAGTAATACCGAGACCGGCGATCAGGAGTCCGGTCTTTCCCGCGCTGATCTGTTGGACTTCGATCGACTTCACGTCGGCGAGTGGCACGCCCAGCGCCTGTCCGATTTTCTTGGGATCAGAGCTCGGGACCGAGCCCACCAGGCTGTCGCTGGAAATGGCCGGATGAGCTAGGAGGAGGGTGCTCCCGTTTCCCAGCCTGAGTCGCACCTGCTCTGGTTTCCTGGCGACGACTTGCTCGGGTGGCACCGATTGAGTCTGCCAGCTGGTACAACCAAGAGCAGCGACTGCGACGGCGAACAGCACTCCACAGCAGGTCAAGAACCCGACAGCACGACGCATGGCGGACCTCCACCGTACCGAGTGAGCCCGAAGCGCAGTGCCTCGAGCGCTATCAACGCCGGTAAGTGTGAGGTCGGGTGCTCAAGCGGAAGTCAAGACGCGAGCTGGCTTGGCGGACGGCTCCGCCGGAGATTGCAGCCTACGAGGTGGGGTTCTGCGCAACCGCCTTCATTCGCTGGCGCTGGCCGGGCGTCAACATATCGCGGGCTATAACCTGTCGAACAATGCGAGCGACAAAGGTGTACCCTTGCGTGTCGCACACGAGCCAGCGCTGCCATTCCAGTTCATCCAGAGCCTGGGCCGCTTCGGTTCGATCGATTCCCACTGCAGACATCAGCGCTTCCAGGCGAACCCGGTCGCCCAGCACTGAGGCGGCGGCCAAGGCCTTTTGAGCTCTGGGGGTGAGCCGGCGGAACGCAATCCGGATGGCCGCGCTGACAGTATCAGGGAGATCGCCCGGAAGTGTCTGATCCAGGGTGCGGAGCGGCTCCGGCCAGGCCCCGGGAGTGCCCCGAAGGTCCAACCCAAGCGCCACGGCACGGAGGAGCTCGACAGCTAACAATGGAAGACCCGCGGAATCGGTGGCGACCCGGCGCACGACTCGCTCGATCTCGATGTCGGAGAATCGGGGAAGCATGTGACGAGCCAGCGCCCTGAGCTCGGCTGAGTCGAGTGGAGTGAGACGGAGAGCTAGCCCCTGAGTGTCTCGCCCGATCCTGGTCCGTAACTCATCCAGCTCGATCCGTTCCGGGTGGAACTCCGCTGACAGCACCAGCACGACTGGGGCCGTTGCCAGATCGCGCAGCAACGCCATCAAGGCGAGCAGTGAGCTCTGATCCAACCAATGGGCATCGTCCACGGCGATCGCCAGGGGTTGTTCATCACAGGCAGCTCGGGCCACCTCGCTCAATGCGCGAGCCAGGGACATCGAGTCTCCCTGCGAATAGCGCTTGGGGAACCGATCGGCCCATTCGGGGAGCACAGCGGAGAACGCGGCGATTGAACGAGGTGGGGCGGCGGCAATGCCGGCAGCACGAAGCAACCCACCGCGCGCGATAGCGAGGATCCCGCTGCCCTCCTCCTTAAGATCGGATTCCACCGCCCGAACCGCTGCCACCGACACGCCGTCCAGCCGTAGCCGGGCGAGCAGCTCGTCCATCAGACGGGTCTTTCCGATTCCGCTATCGCCTTGTATCAGGATGGCACCAGCCCGGCGGTCACGCCATGCGGCCGCAGCACTGTCCACCAGCTTCGAAAGCTCTACCTCCCGTCCCACCAACGGGGGTCGCTCATCATTTCGATCGTTCGCCTGGGAAACCACCGGTCGAACCGAGCGTTCGCTGCGGATACGCTCGGCCAATGCTGCGGTTCCACTGTCCGGTGTTGCACCCATCTCTTCCTTCAGGCTGACGCAAAACGCCTCGTAGCGTTCGAGCGCCCCGGCTCGATCTCCAGCGAGAACCAGGCTACGCATGGCGACCCGCAGTGCCGACTCTGAGCGAGGCTCGAGTCCCAGAGCCCGCACCGCGATGGCGGCAGCTTCGCCGGACTGTCCCCCCCGAATCAGCTCCTCCGCATATTGGATGAGCACGTCGACGGATCGCTGGCGTACGGCCGACCGCTCGCTGGTCAGCCAATCCTCGAAGCCGGACGCGCCCGGAACGGCGAAACCCTCGAGGAACTCTCCCGCAATCAGATTCGCGGCGGCGGCCCAGGCACCGCTTCGCGCCAGCTCGTCGAGTTGATCGACATCCAGCCGTACCGTCCCAGGCATGAGCCGCACCTGCCCACCGCCGGTATCCACGCTCTGATCGCCGAGATACCGGCGGAGGACGCGAATCGCCTCGTTGAGGGAATGACGGGCCGCCGCTTCGGGTTTGTCGGGCCACAACAGGCCAACCAGGTGCTCGCGGGTCCGTCCCCGGGGCGACCGTGAGAGGTACACCAACAGTGCGAGGTGCTTGCGCCAGAGCAACTCAGGTGGCGCCGGACCACCATCGAGGCTCATCGCCACCGGGCCCAGGGTGTGGCACGAGATCATGGCGAGCAGCTCACGGTCAATGTCTTCGACTGATCGATAAGCGGAGTGAACGACGGCTCAGCGTCGGCCCAAAGCTCGCCGGCTCTCTGGAGGAGGGCACAGCCAGCCTCCCGCTGTGCCAGCGGGGCATCGGACCGAACCAGTGCGCGGGCGCGCAGCAGACGGGCGTACACGCTCAACATTCCATCCACCTCGCCGGCCTGCGCCAACCCACCGGGCCACCCCTCGACATCGGAACCTTCATACCAGAGCCATTCGTGATCGGCAGCCGTCCATTCCCCCAGCTTGAAGTACCACAATCCCCGCAGGATATGAAATGCCGCCCGGGCAAATGGATCAGCCGGCTGGCTCAGGTTGAGGGGCACCTCCAAGGAATCGGAGAGCGCCAGCGCGGCCTTCCATTGATCGCCTGAGGCGTACTGCACGGCAGCCAGGAACCGTCCCAGCTCACGTCCATCGGAACGGCTGCGAAGCTGTTCCGCCCAGCGTCGGCCATTCAGGCTGTCGCCCCGGGAATACGCTCTCAGTCCGAGTGCCCACGCGGCTCGTCCCCCAACCGACGAATCCGACACCAGAGACTCCAGACTGTCGACCCACTCGGGTTCGGCTGACACCGGTAGCCCGAGGGCGGGAAGAATCACCCGCCATTGGGCGTGCTCCAGACGAGCCGTGTCGGTGTTGAAGAGTCTGGTGGCCGAGTCCAGCTGCCCGAATGCAGCGCCGGGACGTCCCAGGTTCATAAGAGCCAGGGCCCTCCCTTCGTAAGCACTTGCCCGAGACCCCGAACCACCTTTCTGGAGCAGCAGCCCGGCCAGCGCCAATTGTGACTGAGGAATGTCGAACCACGGCACCCCGGTGCGGAATACCCGGGCCACACCCTCGAACTGTGCCGGGTCGGCATTCCATTTGATATAGCGTCGCTTGAGGGCGGCCAGCCGGGGAGCGAACCGTTCATCAAAGGCGAGCGCTGCAAAGGCAGCGACATCGGGATCGCCCGGGGAGCGAGCGGTGGCGACTCGGCGGCGGTCATGCAGGCGCCGCTTGGCCTCGGCTCGGTCGCCCCGCCGGATGGCCGAGAAGACGAGGTGATCGTAGGCCAGCGCCAAAGACGAGTCCCGGAGGATCGCATCGGCCATGGCCCGGGTGCCTTCCTCGAGACCTCGTCCCACCAGCGGTCCTCGGTGGAACAGTTCCTCAGCGAACAGGAGGCGAGCGTATGCATCGTCCGGAAACCGAGCGATTACGGAATCGAGCCGCTCCAGGCGGCCTCGCACCCCGGTTTCTCGCAACGCAGCGATCAGCTCGCGGTCCAACGGTCGGAGTCGGGCGTCGGGCCGCTCGTACAAGCGGCGGAGGTCATCCTCATAGGGGAGCCGGCGCCAGCGCTTCACGTTGGCCAGGCGCCACGCTGCCAGCGCAAAAGACGAATCGAGCTGCAGCGCCGTGCCGAAGTTCTGCTCCGCCAAGGCCCAGGCATCGCGCTGGAACGCCGCCTCACCCCGGAGAAATGCCCGGAGAGCGCCGAAGCTGAAGCTTCCGAGGTCTCCCACGATCCGGTATGAGCCGGCTAACTGGGGAGCGATCGCTCGCACCAGGGAAACGGAGAGGGTATCTCCCAGCACCCCGAGATCTCCAACCTGGGAGCGCACCTCGGGGATGGGTGTCTTCCTTCCCGCGCCATCGTAAACCGTGAGTCTGACGCGGAGGCTGTCACCCCGGCGCTCCAGCACGCCGTGGGTCAGCCAATGCACCCTGAGATCGCGGACGGCTCTGGCCTTGTCCACTCCGATAAGGGTTCGTTGCTGCCGCTCCCACCAGCGGCTCGTCTGCCGCGAGGGCGTGAGCGAGAGTCCCGGCAAATTTTCCAGATTGAGCCACACCAGCTGAGCCACGCCGGCGCCGAGTGAATCATCCGAGCTGCCGCCGTCGGATTCGAGTGGAAGAACCGCAAGCTCGCGAGGAGAAAATTCCGGCTCGTCTGCTGCGGTCAGGGTCCGATACCCTGCGGCGGCAATGCCGAGCAGCGCGATGGCGGCGCCGGCAAGCACCCAGGGACGGCGAGATGCGGTTCTGCTCTCGGCCTGGTCCAGCGCCGCTGCAAAACTGAGGGCATCCGGCCACCGCTCGCTTGGTTTAGGGGCAAGGGCTCGCGCGAGCACGGGGCGGAACCGACGGGGCACCCCGGACCATCGGGCTCGCGCCGGGGGCGCGCCACTGATCCAGCGCCGGCCGGTCAGGGCTTCGTAGACCAGCACGCCGACCATGTAGATGTCGCTGCGCGCGCTGACCTCTCCACCCGTGAGTTGCTCCGGGGCGCCGTAGCCGCTTGCCGAGCGCGGCGGGCCAGTGGTGTCAGATGCGGTGGTGAGCGAGGCCGGTCTGGCCACTTCGAAGTCGGCCAGGACGAAGCGGTCTCCCAGGCGAAAGACATTGTGCGGGCGGAGGTCTCGATGGATCACGCCGGAGCGGTGGACTACTCCCAAAGCTGCCAGGAGATCGCGGCATAGCGACTCGGCCTCGGCGGCAGACATCCGGCCGCGAACGAGCCGGGCTGCCAGCGACTCCCCATCGAGAAAGTCTCGAACGTAATAGGGCAGGCCGCCGGCCTCTCCGGCCTCGTGAATGGCTACGATGTTGGGGTGGGTCAGACTGGCCAGGATCCGGGCTTCGCGGAGAAACCGACGGGAAAGCTGGTCGGTCCCAAGCTCCGGGTGTAGCACCTTCACGGCCACTTTCCGCTTGAGCACGCGGTCCTGGGCTTCGAACAAGGCTCCGGTAACACCGCTCCCCAGCTCCCGCTGTATGTCGTAGCGGGACTGAAACAAGGTCCGCGCGCGTTCGGTCAACGAGCTTTCCGTCATGGCGAGCAGGCCCGTGCCGTGTTCCGAGCTTCAGCGAGGTAGGGCCCCAGGGCGCGGTCCGCCTGGGCCCACATGGTCAACACCTCGCGCATCAATCCGCAGGCTCGATCAGGAGACCCGGTGGAGTCGGCTACATGCCCTCGACGCCAGCGGGCGAAAGTTCCGAGAGCCCAATCCACCTCGGCAGCTTGGGAGACCGTGCTGGGCCAACCGACGGCATCCAGGTTCTCGTACCAGAGCCAAGCCGCATCGGCCGCCCGCGGCTGCTTGAGCGCCAGCTGCCACTCACCCCTTTGGAGGTGGAGCGCCGAGCGGAAGAAGGGATCACCGGCGCGGCCGGCAGAGTCAAACGCCAACGCGGGCTCGGATGAAGCGAGCGCCGACTCGAATCGGGAGGAGAGTGCCTGACGCATGGCCTGGAGGAACCAGGCCAGGGGGGTAGCCGAATCCACTCGGCGGGTCCAGCCGGAGGCGGTTATGGCATCAGCTCGCCGCAGGGCATCAAGAGCGAGGGCCCACGCCGCGCGTTCTCCCAATGCGCTGTCTTTGACCAAGAGTGCCAGCTCCTGGCGGCCCCGCTCGATTTCGCCGGGAGGAACTCCGGGAAGGCCAAGAGCGGCAGGCAGAACCCGCCACTCCGCGGCCTGAAGTCGGGCCTCGTCACGTTGGGGGAGGAGGCGGGCTGCCGCATCGAAGTGAGCGAACGCCTCCGCGGGACGCCCGAGCGCCATTAGAGCCACCCCCTGTGCCACCTCGCCACTGCCGTGCAGCGGAGACGGGACCGAGGGGAGTTTCGCCAGGCGCTTCCCCAGCTCGGCCTGGACCTGGGGCATGTCGAAGGAGAGCGCACCTCGAGCGGCCAGCCCCAGCACCGATGGCGATTGCAATAGCGATGTATCAGGGTCCCCGGCCTGCTGCTGAAAGCGCATGGCGAACGCGAGGCTCAGGAGCGCGGGGAGGTAGATCTCGGACTCCTCCGGCTTACCGGCAACCCGATGTAAGGACGCGAGACGTTCGCGGGCCTGGTCCTGATGGCCCGACCGGATCAGCGCCCACGCCAGGTGTTCATGGGCTGGAGCAAGCGACGAATCGAGCTCCACGGCGAGCTCGAGCATGCGGATGGCTTCAACTCGCGGGCGCCCAGCAAGTGGGCCGCGATGGAACAGCTCGTCGCCATAGTACAGCGCGGGATAGGCATCACGCGGAGCCAGGTGACGGGCCCGCTCGTAGAGCTCGAAGCGGCTCGGGCCGCTGGGCACAAACTGGGCATCCACCAGAAGCTGATCGACCGGACTCAGAGCGCTCCGATGGCCTCGATAAAGATCCTGGAAACCGGGAGGCAGCGGTGGCTGGGGCCGGAGCGGCATCCACCTCCGCGCGTTGGCCAATCTCCAGGCCGCCAGCACGAAGGTGGAGTCGAGTGCCAGTGCGTTGAGGTAGTGACGCTCAGCTGTCAGCCAAGCGTCTCGCTCGGCCGCATCTTCCCCGAAGAGAAATTCGGGAACGGCTCGAGGATTGATACCGGCAAATCCACCTGCGCTCCGATACAACGGCTTCGATCCGGGAAACACTCGGCTGACCAGCGCCAGCGCAACCGAGTCGCTAAGGCCGATGCGATCGGCGGTATCACCGCGGACTACTGTCGCCAGGGTGGGCTCACCTTTGCTGTTCACTACCTGGAGTTGCACTTCCACACCGGCGGAAGTCGGTCGAACTACACCCCACACGTTGTACTCGGAGCCGAGCTTCCCGCTCAGCTGAACCAGGCGTTCACTCGGCGGCAGACCGGAGGCACGCCAAGCGGGGAAGGTGGTTCTCAGTGAAGCCACATTGATTCCGGGTAAGGCTTCGAGATTGCTCGCAGTCAGCCGGGCGATTTGAGCTCCGAGGCCCGGGTCTGAGACGCCCACCACCTCGAACGGGTACAGGGCTACGCTGCTCGCCCGAGGTGGAACCACGGCCGGCCAAAACCAACACACCCCGCCATACAGCCCGAGTGCCGCCAGCGGTATCAGCGGGACCAGCCGGGCTGGGGTCAGCCGCGGATGGGCCCTGAGTGCCTGAGCGAAGCTCTCGGCTGAGTCCCAACGAGCATCGGGAGATCGCTCCAATGCGGTCTGAAGCGGAGTAGTAAGCCGCTCCGGAACCCCGCTCCAATCTCCTTCTTCCGGGGCGGCGAGGAGGTTCCAACGGCGGCCAGTACAGGCCTGGTACAACACCAGCCCCACCGCATATAGATCGGTCTGAGGAGTAACGGGGCTGCCGCTCAGCTGTTCGGGAGCCATGTAAGCCATGGTCCCGATGATCTGGCCCGGCGTCGTAAGCGCCTCGGCGGTCTCGGTTGTCCCCCGAGCAATCCCGAAATCGCCGAGCAGGAAGCGCCCGTTCACCAGAAAAATGTTTGCCGGCTTGATGTCGCGATGAATGACGCCTTTTCGGTGGGCCGCCGCCACCGCGCCGAGTAAATCCTGTCCCAACCTGTTCACTTCAGACGGGGTGAGAGGCCCGTCCGCAAGATGGCTCTCCAGGGTCTTTCCCTCTACGTAGTCCATGACGTAGTAGAGGATCCCGTCGGCTTCACCGGCGCGGTGAATGGGAATGATGTTGGGGTGATTGAGTCCGGCCAGGTATTGAGCTTCGCGAATAAAGCGTTCGACCCCGACTGCGGTCGAGAGCTCGGGACGCAGAGTCTTGATGGCCACCGGGCGATCGAGTGAACTATCGTGTCCCAAGAAGACAGTGCCCATACCCCCGCTGGCGAGCTCACGCTCGATGCGGAAGTGAGGCGCTAAAGCGGTCCGCAGGCGTTCCAGCACCGATGCCATCGGAGGCGTCCTGGGCGCATGCCTGTTGGGGGGTCTGAAAAGATAGCTCTCGGAAGGGAGTGAGGGGAAATGTGAGCGGCGCCACGTTCCGGCCCTGCCGGCGAACACCGCGGCCAGCCGCCCTGTCTGCCATCCTCGGGTAGCTTCCTCAGGAGTGACGCGGTGACGGTTCTGCTCAGATGCCTCAACTGTGGTTTCAGCTTTACGGTGACCTACCCCAAGGTGCTTCCGGTGGATGACATGTCCGCGTCCCTGGCATGCGGACATTGCCGATCCACTCGCTGGTCTTCGCACCCTTCCTAAAGCACAAGCCCGATGGCGTCCGCCTCATACACCGAGTTGGCTCTTCTCATTCGGCTGGTGGTGGCGGCGCTACTCGCAGTGGTACTCGGCTGGGAACGCCAGGCTGCTCACAAGCCGGCCGGTCTGCGAACCCATATGCTGGTGGGCATTGCCTCGGCGCTTTTCACGGTGTTGGCGGAACTGGTGGCCACTCAGGGTCCCGCAGGAATGGCCGAGACGCGTTCCGACCCGATCCGAGTGATCCAGGCCGTGGCCGTGGGGGTAGGCTTCCTGGGCAGTGGTGTCATCTTCGTGACCAAGAGCGGAGAGACTATCCGTGGTCTCACCACGGCGGCCTCGATATGGGCCACGGCAGCCGTCGGCATAGCCGCAGGACTCGAGCACTATGTGCTGGCGATCGGGGCGACACTGCTGATGCTGGTGGTGCTACGGGGGTTGGAACGGTTCGAGCGGGGAGAACGAGGGGACTAGGTTCAGAGCCACTGGTCGGATTCGAACCGACGACCGCTCGATTACGAATCGAGAGCTCTACCCCTGAGCTACAGTGGCGGGCCTATAAAGTAAGAAGTGAGAGGTCCGAAGTGAGAGGGTAGCAGCGGATTGGCCGTCTCACCTCTTACTTCTTCCATCTCACCGTTTTCGAGTGCCCTGGCGCGGATTCGAACCGCGACGCCTTTCGGCACTACCCCCTCAAGATAGCGTGTCTACCAGTTTCACCACCAGGGCGAGCGGGGGAGCAAGATAGCGGCCGCAGAGGGGAGGGTCAACCCTGATCGAGCGGGCCTAAGTGGTTTCCCCCGCTGCAGTAAGCCGATTGACTCATGGCGCGCTGTAGGGATTCCCCGGCAGGGCGTCGCCATTGAGGAAGATGTTCGATTTCTGATCCGGATTCAGGCTGGCGAACCGGGAAATGTAGGTGCCATCCCCCACGTCTTGGGCATCCCTGATATCGCCACCGATCGGCTGCACCTGAACATGATCGCCGCCATGGCGCAGCACATTGCCCTGAGCATCCTGGGTGCTGACCAATACGGTGTAGGTGTAGATGAATGCCCCTTCCCTGATGACCGTGACCGTCGTCTTGGCCGGGCTGGCCGGACCGGTCTTGACCGTGCTGGAGAGGGGATTCCCGGCGATGAGATCGCCGTGGATCCTGATGTTCACCTCGTCTGTGCCACTGACCTTGGGGGTATAGCTGGCGGAGTAGTTGCCACCGCCCTTGTCGTTGACCTCGATCCCGGACTGCTGGTTGGGCCCGTTCACCTCGATATCCACGGCCCCAGCCTCTCCCTCCACGCTCGAGCCGAACTCATCGTGCAGCTCGATGGAGATCACTGTGGTCTCGCCCGCCGTACCATTGGGGACCGAGGCAGAGCTTTCTCGTGCGTCGGCAGGACCCGGGGAAACCACGATCGAGCTGGACAATGCGGACGTAAAGCCCTCCGCCGCAAAGATCATGATGCGTCGGCCGGGAGCGCCTCGAATCGAGAGGTTGGTAAATTTGACCCGTCCATTGGCATCACTGGTGGCGGTGGCCTCCCCACCTACGCTGCCCGAGCCGGTGTTGATCGCTGCCGTCACCGTGACGTCCGCGCGATTGAGTGGGGCGCCGGACGGGTCTTCCAGCTGCAGCTCGGGTTGTTGATCAAACGGCACGCCGGCCCGGGCGGTCGATGGCGGGTAGGTCAGCAGTATGAGCGCGGGACTCGGCGCCGCCATTGCGTTCGAGGTGAACGACAGCGGCGACCCCGAGAGGTCGCCGGCTTCGGCCCGGGTCGGGTAACTACCCGGATTATCGCCCATCACGCGCTCGGCTGCGGCTCGTCCATCGGCTCCAGTCACCACGGTCTCGGGGCCTACCGAACCTCCCGAGGCCTCCCAGTGGACTTCGACTCCAGCTACCCCGTTCCCAAAACGGTCTACCGCCCGCACCACCAGTGATTCCGGCAGCGCGGTCGAGACCACGCCTACCTGTCCATCACCGCTGGCGAGCACCAGTGATACCGCCGCTTCAGGATTGGCTGACGCCGTGATGGTGGTGGTGAGATCGGCCGATTGGACCACCGGCTTGGCTCGCGCCTCGATCACCTGGTCGCCCGCAGCCGGACTCAGCCGATACCGCACCGACGCCTTGCCATCGGGTCCGGTGACGACGGTGTCGTTGGGCGCGAGATCGCCGCCTTCCGGCGGGACAAACGCGACCTCGACATCCGCGACCGGACGGTCTTCAGGGTCGGTTACCAGCACGACAATGGGATCGTCCAGCTCCTCGCCGACGGTTCCAGTCTGATGATCACCGCTGAGAACAGAGATTTTGGCGGGTTGTCCTGCACTGGGAAGAAGCAGGTCGTTTCCGCCGCAGGCCTGAAAGAGGCATCCCAGGACTAGGGGGAAAAACAGGCGTCTAATCGTGATCCCCGTGGTCCCCACCCTGGTGGTCGTCTTGCACTTGGAAGTGGTCACTGCGGACGCTCGGCAGTCCTTCGGCGGAGGCACGAAGCTCATAATCTCCCGGACGGTCTACCCGGAGGTCGGAGAAGGTGGCGACCCCGGATTTGGTCCGTCTGGAGAGGTCGCCCCGGAGTTTGCTGTCATTGTCGCCGGACAGTTCAAGCTTAACCTCGACCTCGCGCTCGGTGAAGCGGTTCCCCGAGCGGTCAAGCACCTGCACCTCCACAGCGGGGGAGATCGCCTTGTCCTCCCTGGTATCAGACGGTTGGACCCGAAAAGCGAGGCGGCTGGGCTCGGGATTATCCCCCCCGCCCCCTCCCCCTCCACCGCCGCCGTCCCCCCCGCGCGCGATTGCCATAAAGGCCACCACGCCCACCCCGGATACCACGGCGTTGACCGTGTTGGTGTCCGCCGCGCCCAAGGTCCATGTTGTGCTGGTCTCGCCATTGTCCGATGTGGTGCTGTTGACCGGGGCGACGCTGCCGCCGCCGGCTCCCACCACCCAGCTCACGGCCCGATTGGGGACGCCGTTCCCCTGCGCATCCACCAGACGAACCACCAGCGGATCGGCGAGCTCCGCGCCGGGACTCCCTCTCTGGTGATCTCCCGACACCCGGACCAGCTCACTGGCCGAGCCGGGCACCGCGGTACTGCGGAAGGTGACGGGAGATCCCTCGAGTCTAACACTCGATGCCGTGGTAGTCTGGCGACCGACCGACGTCCCCAGAATGCGATACGTTGCGGCCCGGCCATCGGAGCCGGTGCTTACCGCAGCCGGATTAACGCTGCCACCATCGGCATCCCATGAGATCTCGACGCCCGATGCCGGATTCCCGAAACGATCCAGCACCCGGACCACCAACGAGTCATCCAGTGCAGTGCCGACCGCAGCCTGCTGATCGTCTCCGCTCACGCCCTCGATGCGGTTGGCGCCGCTCGCCCCGACCGCGGCTTGGAAGGTGACCACGAGCGCATCCGCTCCAACCACGTTCGCCACCACCGTCTGAGAGCCGCTGGTGCTCCCCAGCGTCCACTGGGCTGATGCCTTGCCCTCCGTCGTGGTCAAGGCAGTGTCCGGATCGATCACGCCCCCCGGCGCCTCCGATGCAAGGCGGAAAGCGACTTGCTGCCGGGCCACTGGCACTCCCCGCCGATCCTTGACCAGTACGACGAGCGGGCGCTCCAGGAGTTCACCGGCGGCGCCGCTCTGGTTGTTTCCATCCACCAGTGCCAGCTCAGCCGGAGCGGCTTCGCTCGGGAGAGTGAGATCGTCTCCACCACAGCGGACCAGACAAAGAAAGGCGACCAGAGGCGCTGCCCAGCGCGTCGGCAAACCAGGTCGATGCGACACTAGAACACCCAAATCACAACGGTATGGGGACCGCTGGTATCGCCGCCGCCGCTGACGGTTCCGCCGTTGTCCTTCAACACGACGGTAATGGTGGCAACTCCCGGGATGCCTACCGGCGTGAAGGTGAGAGCAGCCTCAGTCGATTGGGGATCGGTCCGGGTGATCGCCGGCTGTCCGTCCGGGGTGAAGAGCCCGGGATTATCGGCGGTGACCTGAAACGCCAGGGCCTGATCGGTCTCGTTCTCTGCGCCGGGGGTGATGTCCCGAGCCCAGCCATCGAAGCGCTGGGGTCCGCCTCCGCTCCAGACCGGGGGAGGATTCCCCCCATCGGTAAAGGCCGGTGGATCGTTGACTGGCGCCACGTGGATGGTCACCCGGGCCTGGGTCGTCTTGCCGTGCTCGTTTCGGGCCCGATAGGTGAAGTGATCGTCGCCGAAGAAGTTGACCACCGGGTTGTAGCTGAAGGACCCGTCGGGATTCAGGGTGACGAAGCCGTTCTTGGGGTCGCTCGCGTTGGTCGCGGTCAGGCTTTCGCCTTCGGGGTCGACGTCATTATGCAGCACGCCATCATCGGGACTCACCTGCAGGATGTTGGTGAAGCCTTCGATGGTGTCGTACTCGTCGTCTTCGGCGATGGGCGGGATCTGGCCGACCGGCACCGCGGTGGCCTGAAAGATGACCGGCGAGCCGCTCAGGCCCGGCGCTTCAGCTTGGGTCGCATAGGGACCCGGATTGGGACCCAGCATGCGAAGCACGTTGGCTACACCATCGGCGTTGGTAACCGAGGTGGAGGTCGAGACGCTGCCGCCGTTGGCCGCCGCCCAGTTGACGGTGACCCCTTCGACCGGGTTGCCGCTGTCAGTGGTGACTTTGACGGTGAGTGGCGTGGAGAGCATGGTGCCGACCACGCCAGACTGCTGGTCCCCGCCGACCGGTTGGATCCGAAATGCCCCGTTGGCCGGTCCCGCGGGTGGCTCGGCGGGCAGCACGAGGTCGTTCCCGCCACACTGGGTGAGGGCGAGGGCAATAACAAGGGGCCCGACAACATCTCGGAAGAAGGGTTGCTGCACAGGCCGAAGCCTCTAAGCTAAAGCCGCACGGTACTCTAGGTTACCGTGCGGCGGCTGGGCCCGATAGGGCGTGGATCACAAGCTGATTTTTATAGGGAGATGGACTGACGGTCCCTGTGCGGCTAAGTCCCTGAATTCACTACGTGGGTCATACCCGCTAGGTCCGAGCTATCTTGGAACTGGCTGCTTCCAGAGTAACTGGCCGTAATTGTATGAGTTCCCGGAGTGCTCAGCGTAAAATCACAGGAGTTCGCACCGGGGTTCGTACTGAAGTCCACAATACAACCGGCTGCTTCGATATCGGAAGCGACCGTAACTGTCCCGCTGGTTGGAGTGCCTCCCAGTTCAGTCGTAACAGTGAACGTCACATGAACCGATTCGCCTGGATTGGTTGCTGCCGGAGTTACCCCTGTCACGGTCGTTGTCGTTGCACTTTGTCTGACAGTTATTTCGGGCTTGTCACCCAGCGTGATCCCACCCGCGCTGATGGTAATCTTTCTCTTTCCCAGCGCTGTAGAGCTGTAGGTAAATGTTGCCATGCCATCGCTGCCGGTCGTAGCGGTCGCGGATGGTGAGAACGAGTCTCCGGAACCATCCGAAGTCGCATTCACTGTCACACTGTTTAGTGGATCACCATTCGAGTTTCTGACAGTCACCGTTATAGTGGCACTGCCACCGACCGGCATATTGTCGCGGTCAGCGGAGACGGTCGACTGAGAGGCACTGGGTACCCCGCTGCAGGTGATGACAAAGGGGACCTCAGTGGTCGCACCAGCGGTTACGGTCACCGCCCTAGATTGATCAGCTACCGTGCAGTTCGAAGCAACATCCGACAGCTCGACCCGGTGGGAGCCTGCAGAAACATTATCGACAAAGGCTTCACCATTGGTGCCGATGTTGTGGTTGGGACCGCCATCCACGCTGAATTTGTACCCGTTGCCGTCCGGGTCGGAACCGCTCGTGCTCGTGGTGATGTGGAGGGCACCCGACGTGGACGGGAGGGCAGTGCAGGTCACGTTGAACGTGACGGTGGCGGTCGCTCCTGGCACCACTGTGGCGTCTTTGGAATCGTCGTCGACAGTGCAATTGGAGGCGATGCCCGAGAGTGCCACTGCATGCAACCCTACCGCGACGTTGGGCACGTTCTTCGAGCTGTTCGCACCAATAGTTTGGCTCTGGCCACCATCGATCGCGAAGGTATAACCATCCGGATCCTGATCCGGGCCGCTCGTGTTGGTCTCAACCCGAATAGTGCCGACGGTGGGCAGGATTGCCGAACAATTGACCACGAAGTTGACCGTGCTCGTCTGTCCCGTCGCGATGGTCACATCCTGGCTACCACTGTCTACCGTGCAGTTGGCGGCTATATCGGAGAGCACCACGGTATGTGAGCCGACGGCAACGTTGGTCAACGACGAGCTGGTGTTGAGGCCAATCGGCTGCGCCTGTCCTCCGTCGACACTGAACTGATAGCCGTTCGGGTCGCGGTCAGCGCCACCAGTGGTGGTTGTGATCCGAAGAACCCCGACCGCCGCCGGCGGCTCGACACAGGTCACGGCAAAGGTGACCGTGGCGGTCTCTCCCGCGGTAACGGTCACGGCCTGCAGGTTGTCACCACCGATGGTGCAGTTGGAAGACACGCCGCTCAGCCCTACCACATGGCTGCCCTGAGCGAGATTACTCAACGTGACGGAGCCGTTGGCATCCAGCGGGCCTTTGTCAGTCCCGTCGAGACTGATGGAGTAGCCGTCTGCGTCTGGGGAAGGACCGGTGGTCTGAGCCGAGACCTGGAGCGCACCGGTGGTCGCGCCGCAGACCACATTGAAGGCGGCGGACGTCTTGTCGCCCACCGTGATAGTAACCGTCTGAGGATTGTCACCCGACACCGAGCAGTTGTCCGCCAAACCGGAGAGCCCGACGTTGTGCGTGCCGGGACTCAGATCTGCAACATCCAGCGTGGCGGAGACTCCAATCGCCTGAGGCTGCTCGGCGTCAACCTGTACCGTGTACCCGTCGGCGTCGGGCTCGGAGCCCGTCGTCAACGTGGTAACCTCCAGTACCCCGGTATTGGACGGAATCGTCAGCGAGTCTCCGCCACAGGCGGCAACGCCGACTGCAAGCCCGACCACGAGATGACCGAAGAGCCTCTTAGCCGTCACTGCCAACCGTCCATGAAATGGGTGCCTCAGAGCGGTCCGGCGCCCGGTCCGCATGTGCTGGAATCAGGGGAGGAGTGTAGCCCCATGGCCGGATCGAGAAAAGGATCTGGGTCACACCCGAACGCGCGAAAGGGGGGACGAGCAGGTTATGTGCCGCCTATCCGCTGGGACGAAGCGGCACAAGTTGCGGAACAGCAATGTGATAGCGGGAGGCGCCCAATGACCTGTTGTGGCGATCCCACGGCACAAAGGTGTCTACGTTAGAAGAGCACCGTGGCAGTAAAGGTGATGGGAGACCCGCTCACGTCCCCCAGAGTTGCGGTCAACTTGTGAACTCCGATCCGATCGCCCAGGGTCCAGTGCACGGTTGCATGTCCGTTGCCGTCAGTAGACGTGAGCGGCTGATCCACCCGGCCGTTACCGGCCGTCACCTGCCAGACGACGGAGGCGTTCTCCACCGGATTCCCGTAGTGATCCACCACTCGCACAACCGGCGCCGTTCCCACTTCTCGAGCGCGCCGCCCCGGCTGAGCCAGGACACTGGCTGCGGAAATGGTGTCGGGAGCAGCGGCCATGGCGGCGGCCCGGAACTCAGTGACTTGATTGTCGGCCTCCCCACCTACCAACTGCGCCACGACCACGTGTGCTCCAGGCGCGGTGCCGAGTACCCATCGCGCCGTGGCACGGCCCTCATCGTCAGTAACCGCCGTGTCCGGACTGACTTCACCGGCTGCGGGGTCAGCCGAAAGCACGAACGCCACCTTGCGCCCGGCGGCAGGCTGTTGGCGCTCGCTGAGCACCTGGACTACGAGTGGTTGGGGGAGCGGCTGCCCCACGGTCCCTACCTGCTCGTCACCGGTGACCTTGCTCAGCGCGACGTTCTGGCCCCCATCCGCCGGCTCGGGGAGTAGTAGGTCGCTGCCGCAACCGAGGGTGCTCGCCGCCAAGACAAGCACGACCCGCCGCACGAGGATAGGTGTGGAGTAAGCCATGCGTTTACTCAGTGGAATGAACCGGCCGAGAGGAGCCGGTCATGTGGGGGGTGCAACTACAATACCTAGTCGCTCCCCCCTTCGGTAGGGGAACACTCATCTGCTGGTCTGGATCAGCACTCCCAGACCAAAGTTGACCAGCCGTTCGGTGTAATCGATGCCGGTACGGCTGTTGTAGCGGTGTCCGACCAGATCGACCACAGGATTGAGAAAAACCTTCCTTCCCAGCCGCAGCTCGAGGCCGGCGCCTACTAAGCCCGCAAAGCCGGTGTCACCCACGTCAAAACCGTCATGGAAGTCAATCGCGTTTCGACCGATTCCGAGTCCGCCTTTGAGATACAATCCGGAGGAGCCGAGAGGATAGAATTGCGCCACCAACAATGCGCTTGTCAGAGACGCTGTGGCGTCGCCCTGCTCGTCGAACCAGGAGAGGACTTCGCCACCAAGGCGGAGATGCGGGTTAACGGTCCCGCCGGCCCGGAGCGAGATGGTCGGCTGATAGAAGAGATCGCTGTAACCCGATCCTACAACGTCGTTCGACTCCCCCCCGGCACCCGCTCCGAGGGCGAACCAGAAGCCCCGACGACCGCCTTCCTTGACTTCGACCAGACCCGGAGGAGCAGCCTGGGCCACGAGAGCTCGAACACTTGCACCCAACCCCCCCGCAACGAACAGGAGTGTCAGTCCCACGGTACCGAACAGCGGCTGGCAGAATCGACGGGGCGGGCGCATGAGAGGGACTCCGTTGACGTTAGGTTTGAGCTTTACGCCAAAGTCTCAAAACGTCCGCACAGGAACCGCAAAGGTCGGACCAGATCATGAAGCGTCGGTCTCGTTGGCTGATCATCGTTGTCTTTGCTGCGGTTGCGCTGGTCTGCGCAAGGCTTGGCATCTGGCAGCTGCACCGGCTCCAGGAACGTCGCGCACTCAACCGTGCCGCGTTGGCCGAGCGAACCAGAGCGCCGCTCGACCTGGAGCTCGATGATACTCTTGCCAGCGTGTCGGTCAACCGGCGGGTTCGAGTGACCGGCCGGTACGATGACTCGAGGGATATAGTACTCAGGGGAAGAGCGTACCAGGGTGTTCCCGGCGTCGAGATCGTGTCGCCCTTGGTGAATCGAAGTGGGACCAGCGCCATTCTGGTCAATCGGGGGTTCGTGCCCACCCCCGACGCCAATACGGTTCCGACCGAAGCCTACAGGGCGCCGGGTGAAACCCACGTTACCGGAATCGCGCTCTCCATGTCGTCAGGTGGTGGTGTCCCGATCCGCCATGGGTCCGGGACGACCTGGGCCAAGCTCGATCGCAACCTGCTTTCCAGACGTTTCCCCTATCACATTAACTCGATCTATATCCAGCAGACCCCCGACTCGGTTCTGCCAAGCGGAAGCTCAGCACCGGCCCGCTTTCCCCGACCACTCGAGCCGCCTCCGCTCGATGACGGTCCCCACCTGAGTTATGCCATTCAATGGTTCGCGTTCTCGTTGATGGCGGTGGTCTTCGGAATCCTCATCGCGCGGCAGTCCTCGGACCGTCCAACTCTTCGATTGTCTTAGTGGAGGGCTGCCGCGCCTTCCGCAGCCGCGCCGCGACCGCCTCGGCGCTCCGGAAGACTCGCAACAGGTTCTGTCCTGCCAACTTCTTCAGATCGTCATCGCTCCACCCGCGCCGGATCAGCTCGGCAAAGAGATCCGGGAATTTGGACACGTCTTCCAGCCCGTCGGGGGTGCTGTCGATGCCGTCGAAGTCGCTGCCGATCCCCACATGGTCCACCCCGGCAACCTGCCGCACGTGCTCGATGTGATCGGCTACCTGAGCCAGGGTGGCGTGTGGGGCCGGGTGCGTCGCCTTCCATTCATCGATCAGCTTGCGCTGCTGGGCCGTGTCGGTGACCGAGGCCTTGATCCCATCCACCTGCTCCCGCTGGCGGCTCTCCCAGGCCGCGACCTCAGATGAAACGAACGCCGGCACGAACGTCACCATCACGACCCCGCCATTCTCCGGGAGCCGGCTCAGGATCGAATCGGGGACGTTACGGGGATGATCGGTCAGCGCCCGCGCTGCCGAATGGGAGAAGATGACCGGAGCTTCGGTCACACTGAGCGCATCGCTCATGGTGGCGGGAGATACGTGCGACAAATCCACCAGCATACCCAGCCGGTTCATCTCCCGCACGACTTCGCGGCCGAACTCGGTCAGACCAGCGTGGCGCGCGGTGTCGAGCGCGGCATCGGCCCAATCGAGCGTGACGTTATGGGTCAAGGTGAGGTAACGGGCACCAAGGTCGTAGTAGGCCCGAAGAGCGCCGAGCGAATTCTCGATGGCGTGGCCACCCTCCATGCCGAGGAGTGAGGCAATCCGTCCCCGCTTGAAGCTGCGCTCGATGTCGTCCGAGGAGTAGGCCGGCGTCAGCTGTTTGGGATAGCGCGCAATCATCCGCCGGGCTATGTCGAACTGCTCCAACTGCACCCGCGCAAAGCCGCTGTCCTTGATCTCGCCGGGGATGTAGATCGACCAGAACTGCGCCCCCACCCTGCCCTCCTTCAACCGACCTAAATCGGTATGCTTGGGCGACCGCGCTCTCAGGTCGTAGGCCGCGACATCCCGAGGCGCGGTTTTGGAGTCCCGAATCTCCCAGGGGAGGTCGTTGTGACCGTCGATGAGCGGGGTAGACTCGAGCAGCTTCCGGGCGTGTTCCAGGGCTTGATCCGGTGACTGAGACAAGGCGGGAGAGGCCATTACACCAGTGAGCAGTAAGAGGTGAGAGGGAAGAAGGATGCGGAAGATCATTGCGAACGTCCTGGCAGATGGGGATTGACCCGAGTCACTACAGCACTGACTGCCTCTTAACTCCTCATCTCTGTCCTTTCACTTCTCACCTCTTACCGATGTGCACCAGCTCAGGTCGCGTCAGGAACTCGGGACAGATGGTCTGGTCGTATTCATAGCGACCGCCGGTCTCGGCATCGGTCCACGGGAATCCTCCGCACACGGCGGGATAATAGGGCTCGCCGTGAATAATGCAGGTGTTCTCCCGAAGAAAAACGCAACGGTTGCCGCGTACCCGAGTGCGCCACTCACCCCACCGGGTGCGATAGATGGTGCCGGGTCCGTGAGCTTGCGAGATCGCAGCGGCTTCCTCCTCACTGAGCGTGACGCCGTACGCACAACAGGAGGAACGATGAGGACAGGGATAACATGGCAGCGAGGGGAAATCGCTCATAACCGCAAAAGCTAGTCGGTGCTGCCGAGGCTCACCATGACCGTGACGATCTCGTGGGGAGCGGCGTGAAAGGGAACCAGATGGCCACCATCTCCCAGGCGAATCTCGTGGAGCGGACGCTCGTCGGCCCGAGTTCGATGCGCGGTCCGGACCGGTGTAGCAAACTGCCAAGCGCCGGCGGCGGCCTCATCTCGGCTGTTAAAACAGCGGAGAACCAGACCCCTGCCTGTAGTCGCAGGCTTGAGCGCCGAGAACACCAGTCCGGCACCTTGGAGCGCGATATCGATCGGCTGGGGTGAGAGCGAGGTCGCCTGTCTCAGCCAGATGCCGCGAACCGGAAGGAAGAGATCCTCCCAGTGTTGCTGGATCACTCCGGCTTGAATGTCACCGTGGGTGACCGGAACCAGCCCCAGCTGCAGCTGGTCCAGCCCGGGAGATTGAGCCAATGGCGTTGCCAGCGGCCATCCCGCATGCCCCGGGCGGGTCGACAGATCAGAGCGCGAGAGAGACCCAACCGCTCGGAGCAGTGTGAGCACGATATCTCCGCTGGCGTCGAGCTGGTACTCGAAGAAGCCCGGCGCGAACAAGGCGAGTCCTCGATTCTTGCGCACAGCCGCCACGAAGCGTTGGCCCGGGGCCGTGGCGACCGGAGTCTCCTGAACGTACCCCCGTGATTCGATCCGAACCGGAGGCCGTTCCACGATCCCGAACTGCGTGCCTGCTGTCGCACTGACTCCGGCAAGACCAGTCGGGATCCGGGCTCGGAGCCGGTGATCGGTGGCTCGATTGTCCAACCTGAGCGTGCAGCGAACTGCCGGCGAACCGGCGTAGAGGGATACCGTGAGACGGACGCCGACACTGCCTTCCTTTCCAGGTCCGCCAGCTCGCATTCGCCACGATGCTTCCAGGGCCGCGACCAGCGGTCCCCGGGCCAGTGGCCGGAGGCTCACTCGTCCCCTGCTGCGATGGAGCCGACCCTTGGGGGGAGGAGAGTAGGTGTACGTATCCCCGATATCGCCACCGGATTCGAGTGTCAGGAGATTGGAATACACCTGCCGAGTCTTTCTGTCCTTTAGCCGCAGTGCGCCGCCCCTGCCGACCGAAAGCTCGATCAGATCGTTTCCCATGCGGTTTCCCCGCAGCCAGACGCCGGTCTCAGGAGCTCGAGTCGTCCCCCCGCGGGTAGTCAGTATCGAGAAACCCAGGCCGCTCACCTCGGGCGCCACGAATGCCACTCGGGCTCGGTCGACTTCGTCCTGATCGGGATAGTGGCGCGACGCATCGAGCCGCTCGTGATCTCGGACCACGCCCAGCAGTTGTACGGCGAGTGGTCCCCGATCTCCAGCGAAGTGAAAGCTCTGGAGGCCAGCGCCCTCTCGGGAAGCACGACCTCCCGACGGACCCACCAGGACATCGCGCCGAAACCAGGTTACGTCGGAAACGATGACTCCCCCGCGCCGCCGGGGAATCGGATTCCATAACACCAACCTAGGCGCGGTTCCGGCGGGATCGACGCGCGCCTGGTCCGGATCGTTCCCTACCAAGCTGTCGAGGCTGGTTCGAGCGACCTCCCAGGCGACCGCACGGGCATCCGCCAGCCGCAGCTCAACGTGACGGGTGACCTCATCGCTGGTCGTGCCGGCAATCGAGTCGTGGAATTGGCTGCGAAGGAGAGTGCGCCACGCGAATTGCAGCGTCGCCCGCTGGTCGGTACCGCGGGTGGCAAGTGCCAGAGCGGTCAGCGGCTCCGCGATCCCGATGAGAGCCAGTTCGGCGAGCGAGTGCCGGCGTTTGAGGGGTGCTCTGGTACCGTGCACGCCCTGAAGGGTCCAGGTATACCCGTAAGACCAGCGCAGCTCACCCGACAAAACCGGCAGCCCGGCGCCCGCGGCGGAAATCGCACCGAAGAAGTCACACAGCCGGGAGAGGCGAAAGTCGCTTTCCGGCTCGAGCTGCCGGAGGAGTGCTCGTAGTCGGCTGAGGTTGGGATGAGCCGCATGGTGATCGGCTCCGACGAAGACGGCGATATGCTGGGTCGTTGCGCGGGAGACCAACGCACCCCGAATGCGATTCCATACCTGAGGCAGGTGGTCGCGGTCGGCCGGAAGTGCGGCACCGATCTCATAGCCGTCGGGCGGAAGATGGTAGAGCAGGACCTCACGGCCGTCCGGTCCGCGCCAGCGGTAGAGATCGCGCTCCTGACCTGCCTTGCCGCCGAGTCCTCGCCAGATCACACCGTAGCGCATGCCGAACTCACCTGCGAGCTGCGGCCAAGCAGCGGGGTGACCGAAAGCGTCGGGTGAGTAGAGCACATCGCTCCGCATTCCCCAGCGGTCGGCATCGATCTGCCCCGCGAGCAGATTTCGAATGAGCGACTCGCCTGAGGGGATCAGCTCATCGGCCAGAACGTACCAGGGGCCGATCTGAAGCCGACCGGCACGCACCAGCTCCGAAATGCGAGGCGCCTGATCGGGGCGGACCCGCAGGTAATCCTCCACCAGAACAGTTTGGCCATCGAGCAGGAACGTGGAATCGGCTTCGGATTCGAGCTGGGGCAAGAGGTCATCCAGCGCCGCGACCAGACGAGCCTGGAAGACGCTCCGGGGGAGATACCATTCCCGGTCCCAGTGCGTGTGAGGGATCAGATGGAAGGTGTACCCGGGCACGCCCGGAAAAGTAGCCCCGCCAGGGCCTGGGCGACTACCGGTTATTCATAGCCGGTATACGGCTCGGTCTCGAACCGGCTCCCCTTCTTGGTATCCTCGAAGACGTGGGTGATGCGGACTGCGGGGGGGACCGGCTCTACCCGGGTCTGAACCAGTCGAACGTCGGGGTTGTCGCCCAGACCGATCGAGTTGAGCCGCTCGGCTTCCTGGCGGGCTACCTCTCCGGGAGTTGGGCGACTCGCCGGGTACGCGTCCTCATGATGACGGATCAGCGCTTGCCAGTCGGCGTCACCCGATCGCTCGATGGACTCCCGAATCTGTTCGCGGGTAAATCCCATTTCGGCTGACCTGCTCGGCTCCCCAATTTCTCCAGCACACCGCTGCCAGAATGGCAAAGCCCAGTGCGACCGGTGCAAACCGAACGTTACCGTAGTGATATCCCATGGAGGAGAGGGCCACTACGAGGAAGGCGAAGGCCCATCCCGCCCAGCGCCGTATGTTGTCGCCGACAACCATGCTTCAGTCTCCTTGGTAGGATACGATCAGCATGGCACATTCGGCCTATGGCGTGCTGTACCTCAGATCACACAGGCGGCAGGTGAGCCCCTGGCAACGGGTTAATAGCGGCGGGAGGGCCAAAAGGCTGCTGCGGCGACTCGGAGAAGAACCAGCCCGGCCGCAACATAGCCGAGCACACTCCAGTTCAGGCTGCCGGCCCAGCTTCGCAGATCTGTTCCAAAACCGCCCATGAGATGGGCGGAATTCTGGGCCAGGAGAACCGCGTATTCAACCAAGGAACAAACCTCGAGGAGTCTCTGAGATGTTAGGGTCCGGTACGGGGATCGTCAACTCACCGGCACAGACCACGAGCCTATCAGCTCACTGCAGGACTGGAAACGGTCCCGGTCGAGTTGACCTTCGATCGAGACTTGCGGCACCGGCATGGTCCCGTCCGGCATCATGGTCAGCGGGATGACGTCGCCACCGGCACCGAACCAGCGGGTGCTGGGCTCCAGATCCGACGGATAGGTGAACCCGGGTAACGACGCGGCGGCGAGTGCGGCCTGCGACCCGATCCCGGACTCGGGCATGGTGCCCGCCCACAGGGTGGCTCCAAAGTGCTGCGCGAGGTGCCAGATGCGGCAGACCTCCGACAACCCTCCGACCCGATGGACCTTGATGTTCCACACCCGGGGACCCTCGAGCTCCACTATTTGAGCGGCGGCACCCGCGTCGCGGAGAGTCTCGTCCAGACAGATAGGATTTCGTAGCTCGTGGGTAAGCCTCACATGGCCCAGCAGCTCGTCGGGAGCAAGCGGCTGTTCGACGTACAGCAGGCTGGTCTCATCCAGTGCCCGGAGATTGGCTTCGTGCTCGGGCCAGGAATAGGCGCCATTGGCATCCACGGTGAGCGGAACATCGGTTCCGGCGATGACCTCGCGCGCGGCCTCGACCGGCTGCACATCCCAGCCGGGCGCGACCTTGATTTTGATCCGGCGATATCCCTTGGTCAGCGCGGCTTCGATCCAGCGGCGGAGGCACTCGAGAGTGCGGTCCTGAGGTATGCCGAGGGCAACACCGCAGGGGATGCGGGGGCCAGGGCTCACCCCGAGCGCTTCCCCGAGTAGACCGGCCAGACCGATGCCGCGGCGGGCGGCAGCGAGATCCCAGGCCGCGGTTTCCAGAGCCGCTCGGGCAAACGGATTCCCCCTGACACCAAGCCGTACCACCGCATCCATGTCCTTGGCCGTTTCGCTACGGCATTCGAGCACTCGTGGAATCAAGACCTGCTCGAGCAGATATTGCGCACCGGCCAGCGTCTCCTCGGAGTAGAAGGGAAGCTCGAAGGGGGGAGACTCTCCATATCCCCGGCTGCCCTCGTGGTCCTGCAACACCACGATCAGCGAACGGCGGTGAGTCATGGTCCCGCCGGAAATAATGAAAGGTTCGACCAAGGGGAGCGTCAGCCGGTACAGCTCGATTCGCGTGATCGGCATCCGGGTTGGTTTCAGGCTCGAGGAGATGAGTTGGCGTGCGAGCCCGCCGGTACATCGAGGAACCTCAGCTCTCCATCAGTCCGTTCCAGAGTACCGGCATTCTCCAGGTCGAGAAGCCCCGCTATCAAGCCCTCAGTCGGATGGAACACGAGTACATGGAGGGCGCGCTGAGTGCGTGAGCCATCGGTTGCCGGGTACTGGGACAGAGGGAGTTGAAAGAAGGTGTGGAGCTGAACGCTTTCGCAGCCGAGGCCGGCATACTCCAGGATGAGGCGTCCACTATGAATATTCCCGGTACCGGATAGCGGCGGCAGAGATTGTCTTCGGACGCGCGCCTCGGCCAGTACCCGGAGGTTGCGCTGGCTCAATTCGTGGCCGCCAAAGGCGACGCCGGCATCGGCATCCCACAGCCGATTGAAGACGGTCAGGGTATCCGCTGAGTTTGCGGCCTGGAGCATCTGAAGCTGAAAATCGTCGTCGAAGCGGGCATTCATCAGCTTGAGTGCCAGGCGAACCCGGCCGGCGTGGCGGATCTGGCCAGGTACTTCTCTCAGCCAGCGTAGAATCTGTGCCCGCTCCTGGGCCAACGTGTCGCCGGCCAGCGTGGGTGAAAAATCTTTCTCCAGGGGTAACTCTCCCGTCCCCCATGCCGCAGCCAGCTGCTCGATCGTGAAGTGGTACTCTTGGGCCCGGAACGGCTCATTCAAACGGGGCAAGTGGAGCTTGACCGAAGGCACCGCTAGAAGCTCGCCGGACCGAGTCAGGTCGCGGGACGTCCGAACCAGTCCCAAATAATCATCGAATGAGCGGTCCCAGCCTCGTCCCCTCCACGTCACGGTCCAACCGTCCCGGCCATCTTGAGCCTTGCGCGGCTCAACCTTCATCCGGGTCTCATGGATGGCCCATGCCGCCATCGAGCGGGTACCCTCAGGATCCTCGGCTATGACGGTCTTGAGAACGACGAACGCCAGTCCGGCGGCACGATCGGTCTCCAATTGCTCCTGATTGAGGGAAAGCTGTCCCGAGCCTTTGCCTATCGGATGCGGCAGCGAATGGCCCAGGTAACGGGTGCGGAGATCGATGCGGTAGGTCTCACGAACATGGGCGGCAAAATCGCGTGGGAGGCCCCGCCTGAACCGCTCGAAGTCACGCTCGAGCCGCGCGCGCATCCCGCACCGCTCGCTCGACCGCTTCGCGCTCGCCGGAAGGAAGGGTGGGACCCCAGGGGTCGTCGCACGCCTCAGGTGAAAACGCCCCCTCGGCAGCGGCCGCCCAGAGCATCCGGCGAATGTATCCCTCGATGGGTTCGATAAACGTGGTCTGAGCGAACCGGTCGCATAGTTCCGAGAGAGAGACGAAACGATTCCAATCCTCTGTCAGAGCCGCCTTGACCAGATCGGCCTGAAGATCAGGTAACGCCGCGCCCATACCGATCAGGGCTGAACGAGCGCCGAGCAACAGCGAATAGCCCAGGAAACGATCCTCCCCGGTAATGAGAAGCTTCGAGGGATGATCCCGGAGGACACCCGCTACCCGCTGAAACGTCATGACCGAGTCCAGAGTCGCCACCTTGATGCCGATGACCTCAGGCAGCTCCATGATTCTGTGGAGTGTGGCATCATCGTAGGCCACGCCGCCGGCCTCGCGATAGAGGTAGAAAGCGATGACCGGCAGCTCGCGGCCGAGCCGCTGGTGATAGACCACGGGATTGTCAGCCTGGGGAAAGGCCAGCAGCGCGTCAGCTCTCCCGCGGCGGGCTTCGATGGCCATGCCGATGTCGCGGGCGCCGGCTATGACGATTCGGTCCGCGAGAGCCTCACGCCAGGTGTCGAGCACGTCCCGGCGTTGATCTGCCCCCAGATGAGGCCCTCGTCCGGTGTGGGCCCAGACAGCTACTCCGGCCACCGGCTGGGTTGCCATCCAGCGAGCGTACTGCTGCTGCGCGGCTCGATCGATCTCATCCCCCCGAAAGGGCACGGGCACGGCAGGGATGAGTCCGCCGGTCAGTCGCTCGATCAGAGCGGTCGCACGATCATCGCTCATACCTGGACCTTCTTTGCCGTTCTGGACCCCTTGCGGGTGGAAGGAACAGCAAAGCTGGCCGCCGTACCCGACTCGATCGCGGTCCGTTGCTCACCGCTGAGGTTCAGCAGGTCGAGCTTCGCCAGGCTGTTCTCCGGTAAACGCAGCGGCTGACCGGTGCCGAGGACGAACCGCTTATACCCGATGGTGGAGAGCAGTGTTTGGAAGTGATCCTCCGGCGGTCCCCAAATCCAGCAGATGTCCCACGATATCCGCTCGGACTCACCAGGCGTGGACCCGAAGTGCACCTCCTCAACGAAGCCCCGGTCCGCGTGGGTAATCAACAGTTGGGCGGGAGCGTGACGGACCAGGGCTCGCACGGCCCAGGGAGGCAGCTCAGCTGCCCGGTCGTTGGGATGGCGTTGGCGGCCATCCTCCAACCGGACCGCCAGCACGAGCGGGACTCGCTCGGCGGCACAACACTCCACCAAGCTCTTCATCTCCCTACCTGAGGGATCGAGGCCGTAGAAGGTGGGGTCACAGCGGACCGCCGGCGCGCCGGCTTCATGGGCACCGGCCACCACCCTCTCCCAGCCGGCCAGGCCCGGATGGGTCGCCAGCACCGGGCGGAAGCGGTTATGGGTGGTGCAGGTTTCGAGGAGCCACTCGTTGCCGGCCGCGGGATCACTCCAGAAGACACTCGGCAGGTGTGAGACCCAGGCTTGATCGATCCCGACGCGGTCCATTGCGCTCAGCAGCGCAGCGGGTGAAGTCCCAGGCACCTTCCTGAATGGGTACGCGCCGAGGAAGCAGTTTACGTCGATGCGCATCAGTCGGCCGGAAACGCGGTGCGAGGAAAGATGCGGGCGGCATTGCGCCACCGGACCAGCTCCAGATCCGGGGCGCTCAAGAGATGCTCCAGATAGCGGAGCTTGGCCCAACCCGTGTCGATGGTGAGATCACAGCCCCAAAGGAGACGGTCCACCCCCACGGCGTCTACGCATGCCTCCAGCATTCCGCCATCCACTCCGCTCCCGGAGAGATCGACCATCACATTGGGAACTCGTCGGACCGCGGCCAGCGAGTGAATCCAGTCGCCGCCGCCGCCGATGTGAGCCAGCAGGAAATGAACGTTGGGATGGCGCAGGGCGAGCACCCCCAGTTCGGCGGCATCGGATGCTTCCTGGCCGGGATAGTCCCGGCGGCGATGCTGCCAGATGTGATGCAACACGGGGACGCCGCGTTGTTCAGCCATGTGGCAGACCGGGTCGAGCAGGCGGTCATCGGCCCTCCGGCTGGCAGCGAGCTTGACGCCGATCATCCCCGCATCGAGGCAGCGCCCCAGCTCCTTCAGGGCATGGTCCGTGAAGTTGGGATTGACCACCACGTAGCCGCGCACTCGGTCGGGGTAGGCTTCCTGGAATCGAAGCAGGAAGTCGTTCCCGTACTCGATGTCGGATGGCGAAGGAAAATAGATCGGCGAGGTGGCACCCCAACTTCCCAGAATGGAAGCCACATGTACCGTAATGCCGACGCGCTCTCCGGCGCGCATTCGGCTGGCGTTGCGTTCCTGCCAGTCTGCGCGGGGAGAGCGGTCGTGAAGAAAATGCGCGTGTACGTCGATGAGCACCCGGCGCTACCTCTCCTCCTCCTTCTCCAATTCCGGGGGCAGCATACCGGTGATATCCTCGGCCTCGACCACACTGAGATCCAGGTCGGTTGGAGGAGCCTTTTCCTCCTCCACGAGGCCATCCTCATCATCTATATCATCGAGGTCGTCGATCGTCGGTTTCCGCGGCGACATGTTTCTCTCCTGGCTAAACGGTGGCAGTCCGGCTCAGCTACGCCCGGAATTTAGGCGGTTTTCGCAACGGTCGAGAGGGCCTCGTCCAGAACCTGCAGGGTGCGGTCGACCACCGATTCGGTATGGGCCAGCGATACGAAGTTATACGCCGAGCGCTTGAACAAGAGACCGGCGTGAGCGCAGGCAGTGGTCACCGCACGGGAGGCAGCTTCATCGGCATACTGAAAAAAACACATTTCCCCGATTCCACCCACACCAGCTATGATCTCGGCGTGCCGCTGTTGGAGCGCGGTCAAGCCTTCCCGCAAACGCCCTCCCACCCGGTGAAGGTGCTCCGGCACCCGGCGGGATACCAGAAGCTCGAGGGTGGCTTTGGCTGCCGCGAGTGAGACGAACTCGGTGGCCAAAGTCGACGAAATCCAGGTCCGTGAAACCGCCGTCATCAGATCCGCGCGCCCGCCAACAGCGGCCAGGGGGAAGCCGTTGGCAATCGCCTTGCCGATAACAACCAGATCCGGACGAATCTTGTAACGCTCGCACGCTCCGCCGATGGCGAGACGGCCGACGGTCTTGATTTCGTCCACTACCAGCACGGCACCAACCCGGTCGGATTCGGCCCGCAGGATCTCCAGCCATTCGCGATCGGGCTCATGCACGACCAGCGGCTCGAATACCACGGCGGCAAGCCGGTCTCCCGTGGCGCGGATCAGCTCCCGGGCGGCATTCGCATCGTTGAATGGAAGTTCATCGTACAGCGCCCTGGTCGAGCGAGGTACCCCCTCCCCACCCTGGCACCAGTCGAGCCAGCCGTGATAGCCGCAGCCGAGCACGTATTCCCGGCCGGTGGCCACCCGCGCGATACGCACTGCTGCCGCCATGGCTTCGGCGCCGCTCTTGAGAAACCGGACCTGCTCCATCCACGGCATGAGTCGTCCGAGCTCGAACGCGACGTCCTCCTCGAGCGTCGGTGCCAACGGGCCGACCACGCCGGATTCCACGGCAGTCATCACCGCGTGGGTAACCTCGGGATTCCCGTAACCCAGGGCCACCGAGCCGAGTCCCATGATGTAATCGATGAACTCACGGCCGCGCTCGTCCCAGACCCGACAGCCGGACGACCGCGTCATGCGGATGGGAAGATCCGGACCGACCTGGCCAAAAAGGGTCTCGGGCCGCTTGCTGCCGGTGGAGGTAAAGCCGGCTACGTGGTCACCGCCACTCATCGCAGCTGGAGTCTCCCAAAGCTGGCCGGATCCTGACGATCGCCCCGAAGCCATACCCAGCCCCCACCACCACTCCACACCAGTTGTCCGGCGCGGCGCTGACGCTCGGGGAGCATCTGATTGACGATCAGATCGAAGCCAGCTTCGTCACCGGGTCGGAACGGTCCCCACCCCGGCGGAGCGATGGCGACGGTAATCCGATATCCGTTTTCCGTCGGGGCCCAGCCTCCATGGACTTCGGTCTCCGCCAGTCTGGTTCCCGACACGCCTCTGGCGATCAGCTGTCCCTCCTGGCTGGAAAGCACGATGAGATAGCCGTGGATCTTACCGTCGAGCTCGAGATACACCTGGATACCATCAGCGTGAATTTCATCGGGCTCATTATCGAGCAATAGCGGTGGCGAATCCGGATCACGGGGAAATACATCAGGCTTGACCACCTCGACCGCGAGGTACAGCGCCTCATCATTCCAGTGCAGAAAACCCGTTGCCGAGAACTCGTCCGCTCCGGGATACGGTTCCTCGCTTCTTCGATACTGGTCCTCGTGATCGAGCAGAATCGGCTCATCATTCTCGAACTCATGGAGGCTGCCGTCCAAGATGGGAGGTTGGGCCACTGGTAGCGCGATGGCGCGTAGGGGAACCGGTCTGTCTTGCCGGATCAACGGCTCGAATGGCTTGGATCGGCGACGGACCCCTGCCAGGCGGATCACACCACCATTGGTTTGGACTTCCCATCCCTCCACGGTGGAAAGATGGTGCTCGACGCCAGCATCGGTCTCGACGTCGATTCCCTCGTCGGTTACCGTTGCGCGCTTCACCGTTGGTTTTTCCCGAGTCGGTTCCAGAATGGTGATGATTCGGGGATTTCTGCCCCGGGCTCGGGCAACATAGAACAGCGCCAGCTCGGAGGAGCCCGGCGGACCTGGGGCCCTACCCCGAAGCAGCTCACCATCGAATACCATCTCTGCTCGTAAAACTGCCCCCGATTCTTCACATGCGCGGAGTACAATGGGGACATCGGCCGAAACTTTCATTGCTTCCGGCTGGCTCACGAATTCATCGGACAGGTCGGTCGGGGCCCATACGCCGCTCGACTGAAGCTCCACCGTGCCAGAAAAGTGCCAAGGTAACTCGAGCGTGTGCTCTTCAGCCGAGCCCAGCTCGACGATGTCCACCAGATAGCGGGGCCCGCTCACCAGCGTCCGGGTCAGCTCTTGAAAGCTTCCCCGCGTCCAGGCCCAATCTCCGGAGACCCCAAAGTTCTCGCAGACGGCGTCTCCGGGCGGCTGCGACGCACGGTCCAGCCTGGGA
>DASSED010000142.1:0-16462 GCA_035695405.1 Gemmatimonadales bacterium | reverse complement strand
CGTGGAGGATCAAGGCAACTCGGTCTTCATTAGCGCGCAGAACAACACCAGGAATCCTGCCGTGGATACCCTCGCTATCGGCGAGACCATGGCATTCACTTGCATGAATTTCGACTATGAGGTGCATCGTCTGGTCTCAGTTGGGCAGCCTTCATTCGGGCCTCAAGATTTTTCTTACTACTGTGAAACCGAACCATTATCTGTCACGTTCACGGCCGCGGGGAGCTATCAGTACGCCGATTCCCACTTCCCGAGGGCGACCGGCCGGGTCGTGGTTCGATGAGCAATGATTGCCGGACCCATGTTCTTTTCATCGAACATCGCGAATGCCTGATGACCGCGGCATCACTTCATTTTGCACAACCCAACGATGCGATGACTGAATTAGACCAGAGCGACTGTCCTGTCCGTCGCCCTAAAGCAGTGAAGGCGGACTTGGCTCCTCGGCCGGTAATGGAGCCCCTCGACCGGGACATCCCCTCCCCTCAGCTCCACACGCTCACGGTCCTGGTGGTCGACGATGACGACGGTGTTCGCCGTACCATAGCACGACAGTTGGAGCAGGGGGGATTTCGTGTGCTGAGCGCCTGGAATGGCGTGGAAGCCTTAGCGGTGCTGGAGCAGCCTGGCGTGGAGGTCCACCTCGTGGTCACCGATCTCCTGATGCCCCAGCTCGATGGATATCAACTCGCCGACCGTCTGGCGACATTGCCTAACCCTCCGGAGGTGATTTTTGTATCCGCCTTTCGCTCTGACCTAGAACTGGAACATCCGATATTTACCAAGCCCTTCCACCTCGACGACCTCACTGAGGCAGTCCAACGCATCTTGCAGCAGCCATCGAAACCTCTGCACAGTTGCCCCCCTCCCCCCGTGCAGCCTGTACCCATTCTCCTCGAAAACGATGCAGGATGATCGAACCAACGCCGCCTTCCCTGAAGGCTGCGAGCCGCTGCGACTAATCTCCATTACGGGAGCAGCAGCGTCTTGATCGCCCGACGTTCGTCCATCGCGCGGTAGCCTTCCGCGACCTGGTCGAGCGGCAGCGTCAGGTCGAACACTTTGCCGGGATCTATAGTCCGCTTCCAGATCAGGTCGAGAAGCTCCGGCAGGTAACGGCGTACCGGTGCGGGGCCTCCGAGCAGATGAACTTCGGCGAAGAAGAGCTCCATCCCCGGCAGCTCCACGCCGTGAGTGACCCCCACGAAGCCGACGTGCCCGCCGGGTCGGGTAGAGCGTATAGCCTGCATCATCGACTCCTGAGTACCGACCGCCTCGACCACCGAGTGCGCGCCGACCCCCTCGGTCATCTCCTTGATCCGCGCCACGCCCTCGTCGCCGCGCTCGGTCACGATGTCAGTCGCGCCGAACTCGCTGGCGAGCTGCTGCCGCGCATCGTGGCGGCTCATCGCGATGATCCGCTCGGCGCCCATTTGCTTCGCCGAGAGCACAGCGAGCAGTCCCACGGCCCCGTCTCCGACAACCACCACCGTCTTCCCCGGAGCCACGGCAGCCGCATCGGCGGCGAACCAGCCGGTGCCGAGCACGTCGGAGGCTGCGAGCAGGCTGGGGAGGAGCTCATCGGGCGGGATCTCCGGCGTGGCCACCAGGGTGCCGTCGGCTAGCGGGACCCGCAACCAGGGGGCTTGCGCGCCCTCGGCGCCGACCGGCCGGGCCTGCACGCATCGGCTCTGAAACCCTGCGCGACAGATGACGCAGGTGTTGTCCGAGGCAAAGAAGGATCCGACGACGAACTGGCCGGGCTCGATGTTCTTGACGGCACTGCCGATTTCCTCCACGATACCGCAGTACTCGTGACCCATCGGAGTAGGCCCATCGATCGGCTGCACCCCACGGTAGGGCCACAGGTCGGATCCGCAAACGCAGGTCGCCGAGATCCTGATGATGGCATCGGTCGGCTCCAGGATGGTGGGCGCCTCACGCTCCTCGAACCGCACATCGCCCGGACCGTAGAGAACAGCTCCGTGCATGGTCCGGGCTCGTGCCGGGCGAGCTGAGCCAGCGTCTCGTTTGCTTACAGCGCCTGTCATGTCGACCACCTTCCTGTGATGTTATGGCTCCTACTGCCTATCACCCCCGGCGCCCGCGCGCACTTCAAGGAGGGTAAAGTTGACTGGGAGAACGAGTGAGCACGGTGAGGGGTGTCACGGTTCTTCACTGAACCGCTGGATTGCGGTCTGGGCGCTGATGGCCCTCAGCGTGAGCTCGGGCTGCCTCCGTCGTGCGCCGCAGTACGGAAACGGTTGGACTCAGGGACCCGCGCTGCCTGAGCCGATCCAGGAAATCCACGCGGCGGTGTTCCACAATCGGATCTACATCGCCGGCGGGTTCCATGCCGGGAGTGCCGCCAGCCGGTCGGCGTATCGGCTCGATGCTGCCACCAATCGCTGGGAGCCGGTGGCCCAGCTGCCCGAGGCACGGCACCACATGCCACTGGCGGTGGTGGGAGACTCGCTCTACGCCATCGGGGGACTGGGACCCAATGGCATGAGCCCGGCGGTGACTCTGTGGCTCTACGACGAGCAGGCCGGTCGATGGCTGACCCGGGCTCCGCTGCCCGAGCCCCGCGGCGCGAGCGCGGTGGGTGTGATCGGCGGAAAGATCATCGTGGTCGGTGGGTTCGGGCCGGGTCCGCGGCTGCTCGACTCGATCGCGGTCTACGATCCCACCACTGATAGGTGGCGTCACCGGGCACCGATCCCCACCCGTCGAGACCATCTGGCGGGAGCCGTGATCGGAGGAAAGCTCTACGCCATCGGCGGCCGGCCCCTCAGTGCCGACCGGAATCTCAAGGCACTCGAGGTCTACGATCCTTCCAGCGACAGCTGGACCCGACTCGCGCCGATGCCGACCGCGCGGGGCGGACTCGCGGCCGTGGCGCTGGGAAATCGGATCTATACCTACGGAGGAGAGACCAGCCGGCGTGTGTTCTCGGAGCACGAGGTCTACGACGTCGCTACCGCTGCCTGGGCCGCAGCACCCAGGCTTCCCACAGCGCGTCATGGCCTCGCCGCGGCGGTGCTGGATGATCGCATCTACGTCATCGGTGGGGGACCGCAGGCTGGATTTGCCCAGACCGAGGTGGTGGAGATCTATACTCCGGCGGCAACGATGGGACGGCGGTAGCGCCGATCGGATCAGAAGTAGCGGTGCACTCCGGTGGCCTTGAAGGCGGCATAGATCCGGGTGCCTTCCTCGAGCGAGAGTCCCGCGAGTCCCTCCGGCGTCACCTCCGCCACCAGCATCGGTCGGGTATTCAGCACGACCCGCACCCGCTCTCCCGCGGGCGGCTCGGGTATGATCTCCAGCACTTCTCCCTCGAACACGTTCTGCGCGCTGCTCTGGGGCGCCGTGCGCGAGAGCGTGATCTCCCGGGGATTCACCGTGAGGTACACCGTGCCGGCCCCGCTGCTGTCCTCGATGACCACGAGACCTTCCGGCGTGCGAATCGCCGGCCTTCCAGCGATGTCACCCGCAGCCGAGCGGCCAATGAAGAGGTTGGTGCCCACCAGCTCGGCGACGAACGGGGATCTGGGGTGCATAAGCAGCTCCTCCCGGGATCCGGCCTGCGCCACTCGCCCCCCGTCGAGCACCACGATCTGAGCCCCGAACAGAAGCGCCTCTGCCGGACTGTGGGTGACGTACACGGTGATGCACGGCAGGCGCTTGAGCAGCTCCCGGAGCTCCACCCGCACCGCCCGGCGAGTCTGCAGATCGAGTGATGACAGCGGCTCATCCAGCAGCAGGAGCTGAGGATTGAGCACCAGAGCGCGGGCCAGCGCCACCCGCTGCTGCTGTCCCCCGGACAACTGGCTTGGCAGCCGTCGCCCCAGCTCTGCCAGGCCGACCAGACCGAGCGCCTCATCCACCATCGGTTGCACCCGCCGCCGTGCTACGCCGCTGGCGCGGAGACCGAACGCGACGTTTTCCGCTGCCGACAGATGAGGAAAGAGGGCGTAATCCTGTCCCACGTAGCCCACGTCCCGCTCCCAGGCCGGGAGGTGCAGTCCGGCAGCGGCATCGGCGTAGCGTTCGCCACCCACAGTGACCCAGCCACCATCGAGCCGGTCCAGTCCGGCGAGGAGCTTGAGCACCGATGTCTTGCCCGCGCCGCTTTCACCCACGAGCACCGTGGTATGGCCGGCGTGGGCTTGTAGTGGGACGTCCAGAGCGAAACTGCCCAGCCGCCTACCGAGTCGTGCGTCCAGCATCGAGCGTCACCGCCGCCAGCCGCGAGGGGGTGAACCGGACCACCAGGAGCACCGCGAGCGACACGATCAGCAGCAGCACGGCGAGCGTCACCGCCGCCTCGAGATCACTTTGGAGCGCGAGATAGACCGCGAGCGGCATGGTCTGAGTGATCCCCGGCATGTTGCCGGCAAAGGTGATGGTCGCGCCGAACTCACCCAGGGCCCGAGCCCAGCTCATCGCCGCTCCGGCGAGGAGCGACGGCATGGCCAGCGGGACCAGCACCCGGGCGAAGGTGTAGACCGGTGCGGCTCGAAGGGTCGCGGCCGCGTCGAGATACTTGCGATCCACTTCGATGAAGCCGGCGCGGGCGGCGCCGACAAAGAACGGGGCGGAGACGAACGCCTGGGCGATGACCACCGCCAGTGTGGTGAACGGGAGGGAGACCCCCACCGCGGCCAGCGCTTTCCCGGCCAGCCCGCTTCGTCCGAACGCGGTGAGCAGGGCGACGCCCGCAACTGTCGGCGGGAGTACCATCGGCAGATCGATCAGCGCCTCGAGCACTCGCTTCCCGCGGAACTCGCGAGTGGCGAGGAGATATGCCGCGGGGAGTCCGGTGGACACCACCAGGGCTGTGGCGAACACGCTGGTGACCAGACTGAGCCGCAGTGCCTGAAGGATCAACGGGTCGCCCAGTCGGGCGAGCAGCGCGGTCGGAGGGATCCGGAATACCAGGCTCAACAGCGGCAGTCCCAGCAGCAGCGCCAGGAACCCGACCAACACCACCCCGAAGGCGCGGAGCGCGAGAACCGATATCGAATCGTGACGTTTCGAGGAGGCCGGCAAGAGGCTCAGCTTCTTCTCAGCATGAGGACCTCAGATGCCATGCCTTGGGCTGCACCAGCGCCCGGATGCCCGCCACGGAGAGCGTTGCGCCCAACCCGGAATGCTTGCGCCCCGACCACGGCAGCCGGGGACTCACCCGATCGCAGCAGTTCCAATAGGCGCTCCCGGCGTTCACCTGGCCGAGGATCCGCTCAGCTCGGGCGCGGTCTCGCGAGTAGACCGCGGCGGTCAAGCCGTATTCGGTGTCGTTCATGAGCCCGATGGCCTCCGCATCGTCGGCCACTTCCTGAATGCCGATGATGGGCCCGAAGCTCTCCTCCCGCATCACCGCCATGTCGTGGTTCACCCGGGTGAGTACCGTCGGCTCGAAGAAGTAGCCTGGTCCGCTGCACCGTCTGCCGCCCAGCTCGAGCTGGGCGCCGCGCGCCAGCGCATCGGCCACCTGGCACTCGAGCACCTCGAGCTGCGGTTGCCTCGCGAGCGGGCCCACGTCGGTCCGCTCGTCCAGCGGATTCCCCATGATCAATGCTCGGGTTGCCTCGACGAATGCCGCAATGAAGTCTCCGGCGATTCTCCGCTGCACGTAAATCCGCTCTACCGCGCAGCAGCTCTGGCCGGCGTTGTAGAACGCCCCCTCCACCAGAGCAGTTGCCGCGGCTCCCGGGTGAAGGTCGTCGCACACATAAGCCGGGTCCTTGCCGCCCAGCTCCAGCTGTACTCGCAGGAGCCTCGGTGCTACCGCCTCGGCGATCTTTCTCCCGGTGGAGTACGAGCCGGTGAAGCACACGGCGTCGATCTCCTGCGCCAGGAGCGCGCGCCCGGTGTCACCGCCCCCAACGATGGGCTGGAATATCTCATCCGGCACGCCCGCCTGGTGCAGCAGCTCTGCCACCGCGAGTCCCGACAGGGTTGCGAACTCCGACGGTTTGTACAACACCGCGTTGCCGGTCAGAATGGCCGGGAGATAAACGTTCGATCCGACGAAGTAGGGATAGTTCCAGGCGGAAATGCTGGCGATGACGCCGAGCGGCTCGTAGCGGATCCGCTCCTCCATGGGAGGAGTGCCGGCGCCGAGGAGGACGACCTCGTCTGCGATGGCGGTCTCGGTGTGCTCCAGAAAAAAGTCGATCCGTCCCTGCATCGCGGTGAGCTCGTTCCGCGACTGGCGAATAGGCTTTCCCATCTCGGTGGTGAGAATCTTGGCCAGTGACTCGCGACGCGATTGGAGCAGCTCCCCGAAGCGCCGGACCGCGGCCAGACGGTTGGCCAGTGGGGTGCGGGCCCAGGCCCGCTGCGCCGCCCGCGCCGTGGCCGTCTTCCGCGCCAGCGTCGATGAGTCGTCTTCCGCCAGCTCCCGCACGACATGTTCGGTCGCGGGATTGATCACCTTCAGCACCCCGATACTCCGATCACGATCGCTAGAAGTAATTGCTGGTGATGCCACCGTCGGCTACCAGCACCGCACCGTTGGTCCACGATGATTCGTCTGACGCGAGATAGATCCCCAGATTCACGATATCCTCCGGCTTGCCGAACCGCCCGGTCGGGTTCCGCGCCAGCCGCACTCGTTTTGCCTCCGGGTCCTTGAGCAGCCACTCGGTGAGGAGCGGCGTCTCGATCGGGCCGGGACAGATCGCGTTGCTCCGGACTCCCTGGGGGGCAAATTGGACCGCGAGCGACTTGGTGAGTGCGATGACGGCTCCCTTGGTGGCGGTGTACGCGTCCTGGGGTACGCTGCATCCCACCAGGGCTACGAAAGAGGCGATGTTGATGACCGACCCGCCGCCGCTCCGGATCATCTCGGGAATACCATGCTTGCAGCAGAGGTAGATCCCTTTGAGGTTCACGGCGAGGGTCCGATCCCACACCCACTCCTCCGTGTTCACCACCGAGTGATCCTCCGCCATCATGATCCCGGCGTTGTTGTAGAGCACGTGAAGCCCGCCGAAGCGCTTCACCGTGGCCGCGATGGCCTCCCGCACCTGGGATTCCTGGGTGACATCGCAGGCGACCCCGAAGGCATCACCCCCCGCGCCACCGGTCCGACGGCGCGCTTCCGCGGCTGCGCTCTCACAGGCCTCCCGGTTCACATCCGCGACCGCCACCTGCGCCCCTTCGGCGCAGAACATCGCGGCCGCCACTCGGCCCATCCCGCTGGCGCCACCGGTGACAAAGCAGATTTTGCCGTCGAGTCGCATTGCGGGCTCCGTTTTAAAGGGTAAGGCGGTCAGGCGGGAACAGAGAGTACCTCATCCCGAAGGAGCGTAGCGACTGAGGGATCTGCTCCGCCGGTATTTGGAGGTCATAAAGTAGATCCCTCGCTGCGCTCGGGATGAGGCTCCTATAATCCTCACCTACCGCCTTACCGCCCTCTTCACCCCCGCTCCAGATACCGCTGCCTTTCCCAGCACGTCACCGCGCTATCGTACGCCTCCTGCTCCACTCGCGCCGTGTTGAGATAGTGCTCCACCACCTCGTCCCCAAAGATCTCCCGCGCGAGAGCGCTCCGCTCGAGCAGTTGAGCCGCCTCCCAGAGCGCCTGCGGAATCCGTGGTACCCCGCGGGCCTCATAGCCGTTCCCGTGGTACTCAGCCGGCGGCTCGATTCGCTGAGCGATCCCGTGGAGCCCCAGGCCGATGATGGCGGCGTACGCAAGATAGGGATTGGCGTCGCCCCCGGGTAAACGGGTCTCGATTCGAAGCGCCGGTCCCTGGCCCACAATGCGAAAGGCGCAGGTACGATTGTCCCGGCCCCACACCAGGCTGGTCGGGGCCCAGCTCCCCGGCGCGAACCGCTTGTATGAGTTGACGAACGGTGCAATGAAGAACGCCAGCTCGCGAATGCCCCCGATCAGGCCGCCGAGAAAGTGCCGCATCGTGTCCGACATTTCCTCGGGCGAGGCACCTGGCCTGGGGAAGACGGCGTCGCCCCGCTCGGCGCCGCGAAGACTCACATGTACGTGGGCGCTGCTCCCGGTCCAGGTCTGATCCGGTTTGGCCATGAAGGTTACGGCGTGTCCGCTCTGCCACGCCATCTCCTTGAGCCCGTGCTTGAACAGGGTGTGCCGGTCGGCCGACTCCAGCGCGGCCGCGTAGTGGATATTCACCTCGTGCTGGCCCGGCGCCGCCTCGCCTTTGCTGAACTCCACCGGAATCCCCGCGGCGGACATCTCGTTCCGGAAGCGCCGGTAGAGCGGCTCTGCCTTGGTCGCCTGGAGCAGGTGATAGTCCTCGTTGTACCAGCCGAACGGCTCCAGGTCGTGGAAGTTCTTCCGGGCCGCGGCTTCGTAGCTGTCGCGCAGCAGATAGAACTCGAGCTCGCTGGCCATCAGCACCTCGAATCCCATAGCCCTGGCCCGCTCGACCTGACGTCGTAGCACGGTGCGGGGCGCGATAGGTACCAGCGCGCCGGAGGACTCATCCTGCGTGTCGGCCAGCACCAGGGCGGTTTTTTCCAGCCAGGGGATGATGCGGAGAGTGGACCAGTCCGGAACCGCGAGGTAGTCCCCGTAGCCGGTCTCCCAGCTCATCAGCCGGTATCCCGCGGGAGTGCGCATCTCCATGTCGGTGCCGAGCAGGTAGGTGCAGAAGTGGGTGCCGGCCTTGGCATGGTCGAGAAAGAAGTCGCCGGTCACGCGCTTGCCCATCAGTCGGCCCTGCTGATCGGTGATAGCGCTGATCACGGTATCGATCGAGCCATCGCGAATGCGGGACTCGAGCGCCTTGAGATCGATCGAGGGCGTTGATGAGGTCACGCAAACTCTCCTGCCGGGGTTGGACTCAGGCACGCACCGTGCAGCCACTCACAAATTGCGCCTTAAAGCCGAAAAATCCATGCGTTCAGCCCGAAATCCCGGGCGATTCTGGCATTTCTCGCTGCAATCGTTTGCTCGCTCCCAGCACACAGGTTGCCTCATCCTTCAGGAAAGGAACACTGGACCATGCATCGGCCACTCAGACCCGTGGGACTTCTGGCCAGCTTCGCGCTCCTGACTCTCGGCTGCGGACACAAGGCCCAGCCCGAGACACCGGCGCCGGCGAGCCAGGACACCCCAACGTACGAGCCCCAGACCGTCACGCCTACCGTCAACACGGAACCGATTTCGGCGAAAGGTCTCGACCAGTCCCAACGCGCCACGCTCGAGGACCGGATCTCGTTCGACTACGATCGGTCCGACCTCACGGCGGATTCCCGGGACAAGCTCTCGGCCAAGGCCGAGATCCTGCGCTCGATGTCGAATCTGAGTCTTCGGATCGAAGGCCACGCCGACGAGCGGGGATCGGATGAGTACAACCTCGCCCTGAGCAATCGCCGGGCGATCTCGGCGATGCGGTTCCTGATGGACCACGGAATCAGCCAGGATCGGTTGGAGACCGTCGGCTACGGTGAGGAGAAGCCGCTGGATTCGGGTGAGAACGAAGCCGCCTGGGCCAAGAACCGGCGGGATGAGTTCCGGGTGAGCGCCGACCGGTTGGCGCAGCAGTAAGCCGAAAACCTTCCGAGCCACATCCAAATGGGGCCTCCCTTGAGGAGGCCCTGTTCACATCGGACCGGTTTGCGTCCGAGCTCTGCCCCTGGCGAAACGGGGTAGGACACGAATCGACCTGGTCATGCCGATCCGATACCGGATCGCACCGATATTCGGCACACAGCAACTGATCCGTGTCACCATCGCACCGATCCCGGAACCATTACGCGCCGAGCTGGTCCGCCTCTCGCACAGGCGTAAAAGGTCTCGACCGGAGTCTGATAGCACCGGAGTCGAGTGTGTGACCCTTGCGTCCAACTTTGCCAGCGTCACAACACTTTCCGGCACGTCCAGCCTGAGCCGCGCCAGGATCGTGCTGAATAGCGAAACGGCCTTTCTGAATGGCGAAACAGTCGGGCTGCCTGGCGAAACACTCGTGCTGATCGGCGAAACATTCGTGCTGGGTGGCGGAAGGGCGGCGTCCACTGGCGAAAGGGTCGTGTTGAAGGGCGAAAGAGTCGTGTCGATGGTCGACACCACCGCGCCACGCACTGCCCGCTTTCGAGTTGGATCCTGCACCCCTCGAACATTCCTCGTCAGCTTTGGACTGGTCTCCGTCACCCCAGGACCGATCCGCGACAGACGAGACTCCAACGCTATCAGGATCGCACTTGAAACCGTCAGCCACGTGCTAATCGACGGCAGAACTGTCGCTTCCGTGTGCCGGAGCCTATTTGCCGTCGGAAGATGAACCTTTGCCGGCGGAAGGCGAGCCCTTACGGCCGTCACCCATGTGGGTCACGGCGGAATGGTTCACCAGAATGCGGACATTGTTGCTGCGGGCATCGACCGGAAGCACGAAGAAGAAGGGATCCCTCGGCGGATATCCCACAATCAAGCCACTGACCCGCTCACCGTCCCCGAATTCGACTTCTATAGCGCGCGCACCCCGGGCACGGGGGTCCCTGGTCTCCAGCATGCGGCTCTCTTCCCGCTTCGCATCGCCCTTGAGATCCTTTACGAAGAAGAGCGCCTTGAGATCCTTGAGCTTGACCGAGACGTTGTGGCCGTCCTCGGTGCGAATGTGGCAGAACGGCCGCTTCGGGTTGATGTCATGGCTCACGCCTTTCACCACCCGGCCACCGACGTAGTGGGCGACCACCTTATGGATCACAAAGTTCTCCGGAGGAGAGCCGTACGATGATCCCGAGCCTTCGATTTTATACGCTTTCAGGCGTAAATATGGGTAGGTGGACCGGTGCAGTGAAGGCTTTGTTACTGAGGGGACGTGCGAGAGGGGTGAACGTCGGGAGAATTCGAATTCAGCAGCAGCTCGACAACCGCGAGGATTTTCTTCCCATCGAGCGGTTTGGAGAGCACCGGGATGGATCCGGGGCGTCCCAACGGCGTCGCCAGCTCGCTCACCGTATGGGCCGACATCAGCACCACGCGAATACCGGGATGTTCGACCACCAGTTGCTGGGCTAGCTCCGTTCCGATCATCCCCGGCATCACGATATCGCTGAGCACCAGGTCAATGGATTTGGGCGACGAGCGGGCCACCCGGAGCGCCTCCATCCCATACCCGGCCTCGAGTACCGTGTAGCCCTCACTCCGAAGCTGCCGCGCGATGAGCTGTCGCAGCGCCGGTTCGTCATCGACCACGAGAATCGTGGCTCTTGCAGGGGGCAGCGCCATGCAGCTCCTGAGAGAGACGCTTGTGTGGACGCTATGGGGTGCCGGAGAACCGGGCAAGGCGTGCAGGGGTCTGCGGGAATGTCAGCTTTTTGGACGCACCTAACCTCAATGCGGGCAATATCTTAAAGGGAAGCGCAATGCACCACCAAGCGCTCCAAGGTAAGAGTCACTCCTCTTGCATCTCGCATCACACTTTTTCCTGGTGGTGCCGCCCCGGGACGCGACTTGTCGAGTGATAGGAACGCTTCGTGGTTGTGCCTTTTCGAACAAGAAAAAGGCCTCCCGTACTGGAGGCCTTGAGTCCGCAGCAGGAGCCAATTACCGGGAATAGTACTCGATGACGAGTGAAGCCTCGCATTGCACCGGGATCTGCTCCCGTTCAGGGATCTCCCGCACCCGGACGCTCCGCTTCTCCTTGTCCAGTTCCAGATACGCCGGCGGTCGGGCCACCTCCAGGGGCACGGTGAACGCGGCCACGTCCCGGCTCTTGGGAGCCAGGGAGATCACATCCCCCGGTTTCACTCGCCGGGAGGGACGATCCACCTTTTGTCCGTTCACCTGAATGTGTCCGTGGGTGACTGCCTGGCGTGCGGCGTAAATGGTCCGGACGAAGCCAGCCCGGAGAACCACGGCGTCCAGCCGCATTTCCAGCAGCTGGAGAAGTCTCACGCCGGTGTTTCCCGGCTGCCGGATGGCCTCGGCGAACGCGTTGCTCAGCTGCCGCTCGCTCATGTTGTACTGGGCCCGGAGCCGCTGCTTCTCCACCAGCTGCTTCTTGTAGCCGCTCACTTTGCGCCGGGGAGTGGCGCCGTGCTGCCCTGGCGGATTGGGACGCCGCTCCATGACCCGAGCGGCCTTGGGCGTCAGGGCAATGCCCAGTTGCCGTGCCAGTTTGACCTTTGGTCCACCACGTCTCACAGTTGCTCTCCTGAGGCCACAGTTCTGGGAATAAATCAGCCCTCATATGTAATCCCAATCCGCCTTTAGGGGAAGCCGGGCGGGCAAAACGCCGGGCGCGCTACCTCACAGCGGACCGGCATTTTTTCCTGTAAGATAGAGGTACCAACCAACGAGGGTGCCCCCGTGAAAATGCTTCGCCCGAGTGCTTTCCTGTCGCTGATCTTGCCGCTGATGCTGGCCGCCCAGGCCACCGCCCAGGCCCAGAGCGCGCCGCAGAACGACAACGGCAATCCCGGCTGCGCCGGCTACTGCTACCGCGTGGCTCTGCCGCTGGGCCTGTATGTCAAGGAAGTGTTGGAGGACGGCCGGTACGTGATGCTGGAGGATGAGAGCGTCTGGGAGATCCGACTCGATCAGCGCCCCGTCGCCTCCAGCTGGCGCGCCGGCGACTTCGTGCAGCTCAAGACCATCTGGGCGCCGGTCGATCGGTTCGAGACGCTCCTGGCCCATGGTGATAACGACAAGGCCGAAGCTCGGCTGGCTGGTCGGGGACGGGCGCCGGAATCGGGGTTGCCGGATTAGTAAGTAGTCAGGAGTCAGGAGTCGGGAGTCGGGAGGTCGAGTAGGGATCGGGGAATCATTCTGACCGCACCGAGGAATCCTAACCGACTCCCGACTCCCGACTCCTGACTCCTGACTCCCGACTCCTGACTCTTACGAGTAGTACCTCCTCATCTCCGCCGCTACGCCGTCCAGATCAGGGAACAACCGCCGCTCGTCCACGCTGACCAGGTCCAGTTGGTCGCGGAAACGCGCGGTTTCCTTTTCCGGGATGACGAACTTGGTGAGCGCCGAGCCCAGTCCGTGACTCTCCAGAAAGCGGTCGAACGACTGCCGCTTATCGGAGCACAAGGTGAAAGTGGACGACTGGGCTGCGATCCTGGCGTTCAGCGAAGGTGGCTCCAACATGCACGCGAACGGCTTCGCGTCCCGCTTGGCCGAGAAGAGACTCCAGGGGGTGAGCGGCCGGTTCCCACCCAGAATTTCCTCCAGATCCTGGATCAGGAGCGCCAATTCAGGGAGTCCGAAGAATTTATGGACGCTTTTCCAGTCCAATCTCCAGACCACCCGATCTGACTCTGCTTCTCCCAGGGTAGCGAAGTGCGCAGCCACCAGGGGCGAGTAGGTCCAATCCAGCAGCCGAGTGGGGAGTCCGTGGTGCTGGGCGGCCACCAGCACCTCCCATTCGTTGACCGGCGGCTGGGTGAAATAGGGCCGGGAGTAGCGGATGAAGTTTCGGAGGATGTGCTCTTCCAACTCGGCCTTGGTATGGGGGTTCATCGCCCCGCCGAGCTTGTCCAGGCTGGTCAGCAGGGGCCAGTTGGCATCCCGGTCTCCCCGGTAGACCCCACTGTCACGCCGTCGTCCCGTTCTCGGATCGGGCTCGGTAGGGGTGACCTTATCGATCAGATCTCCCAGACTTTTCACGCGAACTTCGGATATTGGCATGGCAGTGGAATGTAGGGTCCCCGGTATTGTGTGACATATACCCTTGCACCGATGTCAGGCGGGCGGGAACATTGCCGCAGATTCGCCTTCGGATGCCGGATTTCGTTCGGTAGCCGCTTGGGCGACATGGATTAAGGGGCTCAGATGGCGGTGCGGGAAGCTCGGCTCCGGCGCGAGTGGGCTCATCTCTATCCCGGTCTGGAGCCGGGAGTGTGGATGGTGGCGGCCCAGCTGGTGCCACTGGTGCTCCGGTATCGGCTCCAGGAGCAGCCATCCTGGGAGTTTACCCAGCGAATCATGGTGGATGAGCACTTCGAGTTTCGGGGAGGACGCGAGCGGGATCGAAGCTGGAGCGGAATCCTGACCCGGGTCGAGGACGCCTGAATATGGTTCGCTCGCGGTGACGCTCTTAGGGTCCGGCGCGCTCTGACGCCAGCGCCCGCGCTCCCGCCATGGCCGGTACCGGCTCGGCGCCCGGTTTCAGCTCCCCTTCCCACCGGCCCATCACCGCGGTCGCCAGGCAGTTCCCCACCAGGTTGATCATGGTCCGCGCCATATCCATCAGCTCGTCCACGCCCAGGATGACGGCCACGCCTTCGAGCGGCAATCCGTAGGTGGTGAGCACGCCCGACAAGACCACCAGCGATGCCCGGGGCACCGCCGCGATTCCTTTGCTGGTGATGAGCAGCGTCAGCATCATCGCCAACTGCTGGCCCAGCGACAGCTCGACGCCGGCGGCCTGGGCCACGAAGATCGAGGCGACGCCGAGATAGAGGGTCGAGCCGTCCAGGTTGAACGAGTATCCCGTCGGCATGACGAAGGCGACGATGCGCCGCGGCACTCCGAATTCGATCATCCGCTCCATAGCGAGCGGGAGGGCAGCGTCCGATGACGTGGTGGTGAAGGCGATGATCGCAGGGTCCTTGACCGAGCGTACAAATCGCCGGATGGGGATCCGGGCCAGGAGCAGCACCGGCACCAGCGCCACCAGAGCAAAGACGATGAGGGCGCCGTAGAGCGTGGCCACCAGGAGTCCCAGGTTCTTCAGCACCGCGATGCCGCTGTGACTCACCGTCACCGCCATTGCCGCTCCGATGCCGACCGGGGCGAACTTCATCACGATCGCCACGAAGCGGAACATCACTTCCATAAGCCCTTCACAGAAGCCGAGCATCGCTTCCTTGGGCCGGCCGCGCACCTGACTGAGGGCGATGCCGAAGAGCGTAGCCCAGAAGACCACCTGGAGCACTTCATTGTTGGTTGCCGCCTCGAAGAAGCTCCGAGGGACGATATGCTCCAGAAAGCCGCTGAACGTGGTGGGCGCGGGAGCGGGTAACGGCGTGTGAGGATCGGGAGGTGGCAGGACCACCCCCACCCCGGGCCTGGTCAGGTGGACCGCGATGAGTCCCACCGCCAGCGCGATCGCGGTCATGGCCCAGAAATACAGCATGGACTTGAGCGCCAAACGCCCGATGCGCTTGAGGTCGTCCCCGTGGCCCGCGATGCCCATCACCAGCGTCCCAAAGATGATCGGCACCACCACCGACTTGATCATCCGCAGGAACATGGTGGACAGCGGCTTGAGCTCCACCGCTGCCGCCGGCGCCAGCCAGCCCAGCAGGATCCCCGACCCCATGCCGATGAAGATCCAGTGAGTCAGGGTAAGGCGCCGAACGGCTGCGATCATACCAGCAGCCCGATCTTGGTATCGATGGTGGCCAACACCGACCGGTGCGAGGCCGCGAACTTCTCGACCCCTTCATCTTCCAGCTCCCGGGTAACCTGGGCCAGATCGATACCGGCGCCGGCCAACTCCTCGAGCTGTTTGGCAGATCGGGCCATGCCTTGGTAGATCCTGACCTCGGGCCGGCCGTGGTCCCGATAGGCGACCAGCGTCTCGGGAGGCAAAGTGTTGACCGTCTGGGGCGCGATGAGCGCCTCGACGTAGTACGTGTCGGGATAGCGAGGATCCTTGGTGCTGGTCGAAGCCCAGAGCGGTCGCTGCGGCCGAGCCCCGGCATGCGCCAGACTCTTCCACCGCGGGCTTCGGAGCCTCTCCTCGAATAGGCGGTACGCCTCGCAGGCATTGGCGATGGCGGCCTTGCCTCGCAGCTTGTCCCCGGCCCCCGACCGATCCAGGAGAGGGTCGATCTTGGTGTCTACCCGGCTCACGAAAAAGCTTGCCACCGACGCAATCTTGTCCACCGGCAGTTGCTGCTGCCGCCGTTGTTCCAGGCCGGTCAGGAACGCCTCGATCACCTCGGCATAGCGCGTCACCGAGAACAGCAACGTGACGTTCACATTGATGCCCTGGCCGATGCAGCGGGTGACGGCGCCGAGGCCGGCACGGGTTGCCGGGATCTTGATCATGGCGTTGGCCCGGCTCACCCCGCTCCAGAGACGCTCCGCCTCCCGGACTGTGGCGTCCTCGTCGTGGGCCAGAGCGGGAGAGACCTCGATCGAGACCAGCCCGTCGCTGCCCGAAGAACTGTGATACAGTGGGAGAAAGGCGTCACAGGCGAGTCGCACATCGGCGACGGCGAGTGCCTCGAACACCTCGGCGGCCGACTTTCCCTGGTCGGCCAGCTGGCGGATGTCGTCGTCATACAGCCGGCTAGCCGAGACCGCTTTCTCGAAGATGGTGGGGTTCGACGTCATCCCCCGTAGGCCATCCTGCTCGATGAGTCGTTTCAGCTCCCCTGACACGAGCAGGTCCCGGGTGATGTAATCGTACCAGACGCTCTGTCCCAGCTCTCCCAGCTCCGCCAGTGGGTTCATCTGCTCTCCCTTTGGGATAGAAGCTCCGTTACGGTGCCGGCGATCTGATCCGGG
>DASSED010000141.1:0-2459 GCA_035695405.1 Gemmatimonadales bacterium | reverse complement strand
CGCTGCGCCGAGCCCTGCGTCTGGCGGAGTTGCGCTATCAGTCCGGTACGTCGAGCTATCTCGACCTGCTTGATGCGCAGCGGAGTCTCTTTGGGGCCGAACTGTCGCTGGCGCAGGTCGAGGGACAGCAGGCTACGGCTGCGGTCACGCTCTATCGGGCGCTGGGTGGTGTTTGGCCGGGGAGCTAGATCAGAAAGCGGGGGAGCCGAGAAGGCAGGACTATCAGTACCGCAGCAGTCCCGAGCTCCGCACCACGCTCCCGATCCGCCGCGTCGTCGGCCCAGCCGACATCGCGGCACTCGCCGTCCACCTCATGACCAATACTGCGGTCACCGGCGCGACTTTCGACATTGACGGCGGCCAGCAACTGGTCGAAGGGTAAGCAAGACGGAGAGGAATATGACCTGGAATCGCAACCGACTCACGCAGCGACTCGGGATCGAGTACCCCGTCATCCAGGGTCCGCTCGGCGGATTGTCCTCGCAGCGATTAACCGCTGCGGTGTCCAACTTTGGCGGTCTCGGCTCATTCGGGGCCCACTCGCGTACACCGGATGAAATTCGAGACGTCATCACCGAAATCCGTGCACTCACCTCCCGGCCGTTCGCCCTGAACCTCTGGGTGTCCATGGAGGACGAAGGCGCCCGCACGTCGGACGAGCGCGCATTCAATCAAGCGCTCGCCCCGCTCGCCCGCGGGCTGGCCGAGCTGGGTGTTTCTCGTCCGGTTTACCGGCCCTATTCCCCGCTTCGGTTCGAGGATCAGGCCCGGGTGCTGCTGGATGCGAAGGTCCCAGTCTTCAGTTTCATCTTCGGCATCCCGCCGGGCGAGATCCTCGCAGAGTGCCGAGCCAAAGGCATCGTCACCATCGGGACCGCGACAACCCCCGAGGAAGCCGTAGCACTGGAGCAGGCCGGCGTTGACGCCGTCGTGGCCTCCGGGTTCGAGGCCGGCGGCCACCGAGGCTCGTTCCTCCGCTCGCCTCAGGATTCACTCACCGGCACCATCTCCCTGGTACCCCGGGTCGTAGATCTCGTGCAGGTGTCGGTCATCGCCGCCGGCGGCATCGCGGACGCGCGCGGCTTCGTCGCCGCACTGGCCTTGGGAGCTGAGGCCGTGCAAATGGGGACCGCATTCCTGACCTGTGAGGAGTCCGGCGCAAGCCGGCTGCATCGCGAAGCGCTCCTTCGAGGAGAAGCCGGCCATACCTCTCTCACGCGGAGCTTCACCGGACGACTGGCCCGCGGAATCCATAACCGACTGCTCGAGGATTTGGATCGGAATGGCAGCGATATCCTGCCCTATCCGCTCCAACGAGCGCTGGTCAGGAATCTCGCGACTGCAGCCGAGGGCGCCGACCGGTCCGATCTGATGCCTCTCTGGGCCGGCCAGAGCGCTCCGCTCTCGCGGCGCACCGACGTCACTGAGCTCCTGAGCACATTGGTCGAGGACGTTTCCGAGATCGCCGAGCCGATCGTTCAGTGGGGTGCGCAGCGCCGCTCAGCTTCTTGAATAGTTGGCGTCTATAACTCCGCCTGAGGAGCATATACAATGAAGGGTATCCTGCCCCGCGGTACCTCTGCCTCGCTGTTCCGCCTTATATCTGCCACCCTACTCGGCGGGAGCACGGGGCTCCTCGGGTGCAACACGAGCGCAAGATCCGAGAAGACTTCCGCCTCTGCCGCTGCCACAGCGGCGACCGCCTCGGACGACTCGAGCTCCGCGTCCACGGCGAGCCTGCCACAGCAGATTGCTGACGTGGTCGTTCAGCTAGACGGCGGGATCCACACCGGATTCCGGTTCATGCACGCCAAAGGGACCGTAGTGAGCGGGAGCTTCACCCCCACCGCTCAGGCCAAATCGTTGAGCCGGGCAGCGCATTTCACCGGTCGGACCGTCCCGGTAACGGTTCGATTCTCCAATGCCCCCGGAGTGCCTACCAACCGGGATAACGATCCGGGTTCCGGCCCTCGTGGCATGGCCATCCGCTTCAATCTGCCGGGCGGTGGGTTCACCGATATCGTCAGCATTTCCCACAACGGCTTTGTCGTGGGGACCGGGGACGAGTTCCTGGCTTTCCTCAAGGCCGTCGCCGCCAGCGGGCCCGATACGCCTCACCCCAATCCGATCGAGACCTTCATGGGGAGCCACCCCCGCGCGGTCAAGTTCGCGACGGAAGTCCGGGTAGTGCCCAGGAGCTATGCTACGGCGGCCTACTTCGGCAACAATGCCTTCGTCTTTGTGGACGGGAACGGCAAGCGGCAGCCGGTACGATATCAGATCGTTCCGGTTGCAGGAGTGGCCAATCTGGACTCCGCTAGTGCGGTCCGGGCGGGAGATGACTACTTGCAGCAGGAAATCCGGCGCCGACTGGCACACCGGCCGATCGAGTTCCGTCTCTTCGCCCAGTTGCCCCACCCCGGCGATCCTACCAACGACGGGTCCATTGTCTGGCCCGC
>DASSED010000140.1:0-59985 GCA_035695405.1 Gemmatimonadales bacterium | reverse complement strand
GCCGTTCGCATGAGCCGGGTGCATTGCGCCGCAGCAGACCGAACCCTAGCTTTGACTTCGGGCCTGAACACGATCGAGGTGCCCTCCTGCAGTCCTACTGAACCCACTCCATCGTTCCGTCCTGGTACCGAGGACCCTTCGATCCGGGTGAGGCCTCGAAGGTGATCCATGAGCAGTCCCAATGGCACCATCTTACTGATCGAAGACGAGGAAGACCTCCGTCGGGCGCTGAGCCGCACCCTGGAACGGACGGAGTACAATGTGGTTGAGGCGTCGAATGGCGAGTTGGGCCTGCAGGCTGCTCGGAGTTTGGCGGGTATGCTCACCCTCGTCGTCACCGACATCAACATGCCGGTCATGAGTGGAGTCGAGTTCGCCCGCGAGTTCCGTCCACTCCAGCCCAGGGTGCCGATTCTCTTCATCACCGGTTTGGACGCCAGGGTCACCGTACCCGAAACGGAACGCCTTGGCGGATTACTGCTCCTCAAACCCTTTGGTCCCGACGTATTCCTCGAGGCCGTCCACCGGGTGCTGCATGAAGCCGCTCTCGCAGAACGATCACTGGCCTGATATCGTCGACCGGAGCGCGGTGCTCCGGGCGCATTCCATGATTCTCCGGGCCCGATGCGAGGAGTTGCGGCATCGGGGCCGCTTCACCCAGCGCCGACTCACCCGACTGCTGCTCCGATCAATGGATCTGGCGACGCTGGTGCTCTTCCAGACACCTCAAACCAAGCCGAAAAGGCCTCGAAGCTCCCTTCGACTCCTGGCCTGAGCCGCACCACTGCTGCGGTCACGGCGGCCGCCGCAGCAGTGTCAGCTTCACGGCATCGAGCACGATTTGGAGATCGTCCAGCTTGCTGATGAGGGGAACGCCCCGCTGCTCCAGCGGCTGGTGGACCTGGGGATCACGGGCTGCGCCGGTCAGGAAAACGACCCGCTCCTTGAGGTGCGGCGATTGAGCGACGAGGGCGTCGTAGAGATCCAGCCCGTTGATCTCAGGCATCAGAAAGTCGCTGACCACGGCCGAGATGCCCGGCTGGGTGGCAATGATGTCGAGTGCGTCACGAGCGGAGTCGGCCTCGACGACGCTGAGCCCGGCCCGCTCGAAGATTTTCCGCAGCGCGCCCCGCACAGAGCCCTCATCGTCCACCAGCAGCACCGTTGGCATGGCCCGCGGGGAAGAAGCGTTTGCCCGGACAAGATCGAGAGTAGCTGCGCCAGGCGCCGAATTCTGTCTGGGATCGGCGGGTTGTGCAACGGCTCTGAGGGTGCAACGATTGGCGTAGCGTCCAAAATTGACCCTGAGGATCACGCCTGGGTAGATTCCCCCCCACGATGAGCCAGATTACCGTCGAGAAAACCGCCGAAGACTCAGCCTCCAAATCGCTGCGTGTCACGGTGCCCGTCGATCGGGTGCGGGAGGCCGAGGCCAAGGCGCTCAAGTACTACGCCAAGCGAGCCCGGCTTCCAGGATTCCGTCCCGGCAAGGCCCCTGAGACGGTGGTTCGCAAACGGTACGGTGATGCCATCCGCCAGTCGGTCCTAGAAGAGGTCATTCGAGAGAGCTGGGAAACGGCCAAGACCAGCGAGTCACTGAAGCCGATCACCGACCCCGCCATCCGCAATCTCAAGTTCGAGGAAGGCAGTCCCATCGAGTTCGAGCTGCACGTCGAGGTGCGGCCCGAGCTGAAGCTGGAGCGGGTAGGTGGATTCCGGGTCGAGCGCCGGGTCGCGCCGGTGACTGACAGCGCCGTGGAGGAGCAGCTGGCGCGGATTCAGGAGCACAAGGCGGCCTGGATTCCGGTGGAAGGGGCCAAGCCCACGGCAGGACAGATGGTGCGGGTAGAGGTGGCGCCCATCGAGAACGAGGTGGCCGGCGCGTCGCAGCCCCATGACCTGGTACTGGGACAAAACCAGGCCATCCCCGAGCTGGAGGAGCGGATCATGTCGCTGACTCCGGGGGACACCGTCGAGGCCGACGTCCGGTTTCCGGATGACCATCCGGAGGAGTCGCGCCGGGGACAAAGCCGCCGGGTGCGAATCACACTGCACGAGGTGAAACGGCAGGAGCTGCCGCCGCTCGACGACGCCCTGGCCCGCGAGGCCGGCGATTTCGAGAGTCTCGATGCTCTCCGCGCCGCGGTGCGCCAGGATCTCGAACGGGAAGCAACCCGCGAGGCCGATGCCGAGGTCCGGCGCAACCTCATGGGACAGTTGGTGGAGGCCAACCGGGTGGAGGCACCTCACTCGCTGGTTCACCGGCTGCTGCATGGGTACGCTGAGATGTACAAGGTTCCGGAGGAGCAGCTCCCGACCTTCGAGCAGCAGTTCCATCCGATCGCCGAAGAGCAGGTCAAGCGCGATCTTGCCCTGGACGCGCTGGTCGAGGCGCAGGGACTTCGCGCCACCGAGTCGGAGCTGGATCAGCGGATCAACAACATGGCCACCGCACGGGGCGTTCCGGCGGCCCAGGTGTATGCATCGTTACAGAAGGCCAACCGGCTCCAGGAGCTGGAGCGCGCCATCACCGAGGAAAAGGCGCTCGACTTCCTCCTCAAGCAATCCACCGTCGAAGAGATCAGGTCCTGATCATGGCCACCTTGTATCCGCCCTATATCATCGAGCGTTCCAGCCGCGGCGAACGCACCTACGACATCTTCTCCCGGCTGCTGATGGATCGCATCGTGTTCCTCGGCGCGCCCATCAACGACGACGTCTCCAACATCATCATTGCCCAGCTGCTGTTTCTGGAAGCCGATAATCCGGACAAGGACATCTATCTCTACATCAACTCACCGGGCGGCGTGGTCTCGGCGGGCATGGCCATCTACGACACCATGCAGCACCTGCGGGCTCCGGTGAACACCATCTGCATGGGGATGGCGGCCTCAATGGGGTCCTTCCTCCTGGCCGCCGGTGCCAAGGGCAAACGCAGCGCTCTCCCCCACTCCCGGATTATGATCCATCAGCCTTCCGGTGGCGCTCAGGGCACCGCCGCAGACATCGAAATTCAAGCCCGGGAGATCCTCTATTTGCGCTCGAAGATGAACTCCCTGTACGCGCTGCACACCGGGCAGCCGATCGAGACGATCGAGCGCGACATGGACCGCGACCGCTTCATGAGCGCGGAAGAGGCCAAGGCGTACGGCCTGATCGACAGCGTGTTTACGCCGCACAAGGAACTGGTCCCCCATAAGAACGGTAAAGACGGCAAGGAGACTTGACGCTCAGGGGGCCGGGGCGCACTTTACCGGCACCCATCACCTCCATCACGACGCGCTCCATGTCCAACGACAAGCACCTCCGCTGCTCGTTTTGCGGAAAATCGAAGGATTCCGTCCGGAAATTCATCTCCGGTCCCTCGGTCTACATCTGCAACGAGTGCATCACGCTCTGCAACGAAATTCTGGCAGAGGACGAGGAGCGTGAGGTTGCCGATAGCATTACCCAGGTACCTACACCCTCCGAAATCAAAGAGGTGCTGGATCAGTACGTGATCGGACAGGAGCGGGCTAAGCGGACCCTGGCGGTGGCGGTCTACAATCATTACAAGCGGATCAATGCGTCCAGCGGCCGCGAGGGCGACGTCGAGCTGGACAAGTCCAACATCCTCCTGCTCGGCCCCACCGGAGTCGGCAAGACCCTCCTGGCGCAAACTCTCGCTCGAATACTCGACGTCCCCTTCACCATCGCCGATGCCACCACCCTCACCGAGGCGGGGTATGTCGGCGAGGACGTGGAAAACATCCTGGTACGGCTCCTCCAGGCAGGGGAGTTCAACGTCACCGAATGCGAGCGCGGCATCGTCTACATCGATGAGATCGATAAGATCGCGCGCAAGTCGGAGAATCCCAGCATTACCCGCGACGTGTCGGGCGAAGGGGTTCAGCAAGCGCTGCTCAAGATCCTCGAAGGCACCATTGCATCGGTTCCGCCCCAGGGCGGGCGGAAGCACCCGCAGCAGGAATACATCCAGATCAACACCAAGGACATCCTGTTCATCTGCGGGGGAGCCTTCGACGGATTGGAAAAGATCATCGAAGCCCGCACTGGCCGGCAGCAGATCGGTTTCAGCAGCGGAGATCGTAAGGCCGTCCCCCAGCTCACCAAGGGAAACCCGTACTCCGAGGTCGAGCCGGATGACCTGCTGCGCTTCGGACTCATTCCCGAGCTGGTGGGGCGCTTGCCGGTAGTCGTCTCGCTCGAGGCGCTGGATGAGGACGCCTTGGTCCGGATCCTGGTGGAGCCGAAGAACGCCCTCACCAAGCAGTACAAGAAGCTCTTCGAGCTCGAGGATGTCGGGCTCACCTTCGATCCCGAGTCGCTGCGCGCGGTGGCCCAGCGGGCCCTCAAGCGGGGCACCGGGGCGCGAGGGCTCCGGGCCATTCTCGAGACCATGATGACAGACATCATGTTCGATCTGCCCAATCGGGAAGACGTGCGCGAGATCGTGATCACCAAGGAAGCGATCAACGAGGGGACGTCCCCACTGATCGTCACCGAGCGGGCCCGGACCAAGCGGGAGGCGTGAAGGCAGCGGGGAAGCGAGGCGGCGTAGCGGGACAGCGGGGAAGCGGGGCAGCCGGTCGGGTTGGGTCCAGCGGCAAGGCCGAAGAGAGGGGCGCACGGGGTGCGCCCTTTGCGCATCAGGAACTCGGCACCGGGAATCCCCTGCAGGCGGTACCAGTTGAATTTGTGGGATCGTTCCCCGACCCCGGTGTCAACCTCGAGCCGCGACTGCCCGAGGTGGCCTTCATCGGCCGCTCCAACGTGGGCAAATCGAGTCTGCTGAATGCACTGGTCGGTCGGCCGGGGCTGGCCCGGGTCAGCGGGACCCCGGGCAAAACGACGCTGCTCAACTTCTATCGGACCCCCAGCCTTTACCTGGTCGATTTGCCGGGATATGGCTTCGCCCGGGCAAGTCAAAGCGCACGGGCCGGGTATCGCAGGCTGGTCGATCGCTATCTGACCAGCCGCAGCACCCTAGCCGGCGTAGTGTGGCTGCTGGATATTCGTCGCGACCCTTCTACAGAGGACCAGGCTATCCACGAACTCCTGGTCGAGAGCCGGCGGCCCGTTCTACCCGTATTTACCAAATCGGACAAGCTCACCCGCTCGAGCTCAGAATCCCGAGCGAGGGAGCTGGCCGGCTTCCTCGGGCTCGAGACCAGCGAGTTCCTGGTCACCAGCAGCCGCTCGAGCCGGGGGGTTCACGAGCTCGCCGCCAGCATCATCGCGCTCGGGAGGAACAAGCCATGAGAGTCGCACGATCGATTCAGCCGGTGATGGTGCTCTTCTTGCTCGGGTGTGCCTCCCGTGCGGCGGGGCAGGACGGCCAACGATCGGCTCCCCTTCCCCTCGGCTACGGGTCCCTGACCCAGAGCGACGTCGCCCTGGGGGTACGGAATGACGACATCGAGATCCGCCTCATTCCGCTCCATCGGGAGCTGGCGCCACTCATGGCCCCCGACGCATATCGCGCGCTCCGCGACTTGATCACGGCCAACCGGCCCCGAATCGATTCGGCGGCGGCGCGGGGTGGCGTGTCGCAGCCGGGCCTGGCTTTGGTCACCTTTTTCGGGGTCCGGCCCAACGTTCGCTTCGATCCCCAGATCCTCACACTCGCGATTCGCAATCAGGTCTTCCAACCCCTGGGCGTGGTTGCCTTGTCGCCCCGGTTTACCTCGGGTCAACTAGGAGTACGAGAGCAGGCCAGCGCAATCTACGTATTCGAAGAGGACATCCCGGTCACCGACTCGTTTACCTTCTCCTACGGCGGGCTGACCTCGGCCGACTGGGAAGGAAAGCAATCGCTGCTGGATCGGGAGCGGGCGAGGGTGGCGGCTCGATCTCGGCAGGAGAGAAGGGACACGACAGGAGAGACCGGTAAGAGGTGAGCGGTGAGCGGTGAGCGGTGAGCGGGTAAGTCAATACGGCTTTCGTTGCCGCCTAAATCGTGTAGTAGCGCAGCATCCCTTCCGAAGGCGTTCCCGACACCAGCATGGCGGTCGACAGCGCGTCGGCTTCGATCCCGGTCCGCGCAACCACGCTGACCTGAATCAACCGGTCCGTCGGCCATCCGGTATCGGGATCCATGACATGGCCCCGCAGCATGCGTCCATACCGGATCACTGACGCAGTATTCGACGACGTGGCGAGAGCGGCGTCACGCAGCTGAGTGCTGGCCAGGATACGACCATGGCCGCGAGGATGGGCGATCTCGACCAGCCAACCTTGCTGTCCCGGAGGCGCCCCGATGGCGAGACAATCACCGCTCACGTCCAGAAAGGCACAGTTGATCCCCTTCCCGCGGAGCACCGACGCGGCACGATCCAGCCCATAGCCAACTCCAATACCCCCCAGATCCAATCGCGTTTCCGAATTCGGAATCGCAATGCGCTCACCATCGACGACGATCCGGGCCGACCGCACCGCATCCCGCGCCTCACCAATCTCCGCGACGCTCGGCTCGACCGACCGGGGAGCGCGGAATCCCCAGGCTCGCATGAGGGGCTCGACGGCACAATTGAATGCCCCGCCCGTGGTCCGGCCAATCGCAACCGCGGATCCGATCACGGACCCGAGGTCGGTGCCGTATCTCATGGGCGGCCGCCCGGCTTGCCGATTGAGCTCGGATAGATCGCTGGCGGTGTCGAACACCGTTAGATGAGCCTCCACCCGGCGCAGCTCCGCCAATGCCGCGGCGGCCGCGTCATACCCGTGGGACTCGGATTCGGCGAAGAGTTGGAGATGGACCGGCTGCCCCATGGCCCAGGACCAGCGCTCGATGAATCGGTCGTACGGCCGGACCATGGGACGAAAGATCGGTGGAAAGCCCGCCCGCACTCCTGGTGTAAGTGCCCCGACCAGACCCGAGCCCAGGGCACCGACGAAGTCCCGGCGCTTCATGCAGCGTCCGGATAGGTCAGAGGGCCCATCAGCTCGCGCAGGATAAAAAATGATTGCACATAGAACGTCACCGCCATGACGAAGCTCGACAAACCGAGCAGCCAGCTGAACCGTGGATCGATATACCGCATGAGCCACATGGCGCTGAATGAAATCAAGAGTGCCACAAACGGCTCTACTACGAGAAGGCGCCGCCAGCGCTCCCCCGGCCGGGAGCAGAGCGCAAGCGCCAGTCCGCTGAACACGAAAATCGCAGCCATGCCGAAGAGGTGAGTATGGGTGACCGTCATCATCTCGGCGAATGACTTGCCGAATTGCATGGCCCCTTCAGCGGTATCGGGGTCGGTCCCACGATACCGGCCGGCGACACCCGTCGGAGTCATTCCGGTGGTATGATGGATGAAAAGGAGTGAGGTGGAATACCCCACCAGCTGTACGATGGTAACCCACCGGCCCAGGGCGCGCACGGGCTCCGGCAGGTTGTTCCACGACAGCGATACGACTCGGGTCATCGAATCTTGCCGGCGGCATGCCAGGCAGCCAATTCCGTCAGCGTGCGGCGAACCCCCAGTGTCACCGAGTGGGAGCTGATCGTCGCGCCGGAAATGTTCTTGACGTCCTTGCCGACCGTCAGCGGATCGGCCGAGGTCTTCCCCCGGAACTGCTTGCGCCAGGGCTCGTAGGCCACTTCCCCGCCGTAGGGCTCCCGATAAACCAGGATGTCGATGTCTTTGAGAGCATCCTTCGGGTCGATCGCCACCAGGTATGTGATCGGCTGGTCCTTTCCCTTGATGTTGCGCACGGCGGCGAAGCCCAACAGGGTTCCTGCCTGAGAAATTCGGAGCACCGTCGCTGTGTCCACCTTTAACGAGTCGATCTGTGAGCCGGGTCCGAACGTCCGTTCGATCGATTGGGCGATCTTCGCCGGTGGGGCAGATTGGGCGGAAAGCGGTGAGAGGTAAGAGGTGAGAGGTGAGAGGCAGAGAAACATACCTGCCCCGATAACTCGCCCCGCAGCGAGCATTGGTGATCCGCCGACCCGATTCCGGAGTGCTTTCCCTCTCACTTCTCACCTCTCACGTTTTCCTCACCTCTTAGAACTGATACCCTACACCCAGGCTCATTAGGTCGCTTTCGCCCACCCCTGCCTGGTTCCGTTGGAGCTGGTAATCACCCTTGAAAACGACGTTATACACGGGCTTGTAACTCAGGCCGAAGGTGGTGATCCGGCGTGCGAGTGATTCATCGCGAACGACACCGGCCGGCACGGCAGCCTGGGTGTTGTAGTGCTCGTAGCGCAAGAAGGCGTTGAGCCGCTGGGCAGTGCTCGGGGCCAGTGCTGAGAGAATGTCATAAGCTCCCTCGACATAGCCACCGGTGATGCGGCTTCCCGGCTGTTCGCCATACACCTGAGCGATAGCCTCGGCATCCGAGATGGAAATGTTCGCGAAGACCCCGCGGAACATGAACGGCCCGATGTCATATCGTGCGTCGGCCGAGATGAGAGCGACCGCATTGTCGAAGGTGCCGGTTCCCAGGGCCGGGTCCTGGTTAGCACTGCCACCATACCAAAAGGATCCGCCCACCCGAAGTCCCAGCCGGGCCCATTCTACTCTCCCGGTCAAAGATGGGTTGGCGAAGCTGGCTTCCTTGCCCTCCTGGCGGCCACCCCGAATGCCGGAAGCGGCGGTGAAGCCCTGAGCTCTCAGACCGTTCACCAGGTACACCCGGTAGCTTAGGCCGAAGGTTCCGGGAAGAGTACCCACCGCACCAAATCCTATGTCACGCCACGTCGTCGGTATGACGTTGTTGTCGAAGGTTGGCCGGGCTACGCCGTTGAATGTGGGCGGCTCATGCAACTCGTTCACGATTCCTATGGGAGGGAGGAGCAAGCCTGCCCTCAGCGTAAAGGCGGGCGAAAACATGTAATCGAGATACACCTGCTCCAATGCCACTTCTCCGCCCTCCTCACCACCCTCGACCTTGGTGTCCTCCACCTCTAGCTCGGATCGAAGCGAGAGCTTCTCGTTGAACCCGTGTGCCAGATACACCACGAACCGGGCGACGTTCACGGTTCCGGGACTATCGGGGCCTGTGGGATTGGTGTAATGAACTTCTCCGTATCCGCCTACGGTGGTTGTCTCGGAATCCTGTGCCGTTGCCAAGGTGGGAAGGAGGAGGGCGTAAACAATTAGTACCAGTAAGGAGCGGCTAAGGTGCATTGAGGGGTACCTGAGACCGGTTCGTAAAGACTAGTTGAGAATAGTTTTCATCTAGAAGTCCTACTACTCTATTCCCGATTAGCCCTGGTGTCAACAGTCGTGTGTACGCATCATTGGACGTAGTCCGCACTTCCATCGAGTCTCGTAGTGCCAACGAGCTGCCTATGGCCCTTCTGCCCCTCCGGTCGGTCCGCCTTCCCAAAGCAACCGAGCAGTTCTATGACGGCTGGCTGGCTGAGCTGGAGGAACAGCTCGGCGACCCCAAGGCCAACTGGTCCCGGATCACGCGGGAGTTGTTGTTTCAGATCTGCTACCCCGTGGGGCGGAGTTACGATGAGATTTTGCAGGACCCCAACACACCCGAGGCCACCCGCCTGGCGCTGCTCTCATTGGATCCCTGGAACATCACGCTCGAGCCGGAGTACTATGCCGACGTCGATCCCGATCGGTATGCCAGGGTCAAACCGCTGCTCTGGCTTTGGCAGAGCTTCGATCGATCGCCACTGGGTGGAGGAAACGTTCATTTGGGAGTTCGCTTTCGCCGAATTCTCGCGCCCCACATTTTCGCGCGGGTAGGCAAGAACTTCAAATGCTTTCAGTACGTCGAGTTCTCCTACGGCTATAATCTCGAGGTGGGTGATGACGTGGTCATCCACCGTAATGTGCTGCTGGATGACCGGGGGGGTATTACCCTGGGAAATCGCGTCAGTATCTCAGACTACGCCAATATCTACAGTCACACCCACAGCATCGTTGATCAGAAGGACGTCACCAACGCCCGAACCGTTCTGGAGGACGATGTCAGGATCACCTATCACGCCACGGTTCTGGCCGGTGTGCGGGTCGGTCGCAGTGCCATGGTGGGAGCCAACGCGGTGGCCACCAAAGATGTGCGTCCCTACCACGTAAATGTCGGTATTCCGGCTAAATCAATCAGAGTGAAGCCCAACGCTCCACCGGAGGCCTACGTTACCGAACGGGTGGCCCGGCGGGACCACCGGGAGACCTGAGCCTGCCCAGCCCTATCGGCCGCCTGCCTTCATCCAATGCGGCCCTTGTTTCAGGGGCACTGCTCGCCTGTGTTGTGGTTGCGGCTCTGGTCGCGGCCCCTTCGCCCGCTCTCTCGTTCGCCGTAGGCTGCGCCGCGGTAGTCCTCCTCATCGCCAGTTGGACCCGGAGCTGGGAAGTTCCGATTCATCTGATCAGCTCGGTGTTGCTCGCCCTTTTCGTATGGTGGGCACACGACCGGGTCGGCTGGCTCGCGCTGTTCGCCGCGCTCTGCCTCGGCGTGAGCTTTTGGACTGCGGCTCTTCAGGCCCGGCGAGAGCTGCGCGAAGCGGAATCCCGAGCTGACCAGCTGGCGGTTCAGGTAGACCGCCGCATCAGCGAGCTCTTCTCTCTGCAGGAGCTCAGCTACGTCCTCTCGGTCTCGATTCAGCTGGACCGTATCGTGGACCAGGTGGCGCGGTATGCGGCGCGCTTTCTTCAAGCGGAAGGCGCCATTCTAGCATTGGTGGAGCATGATGGCTCCCTCAAGATCGTGGCAGCCACCGGCAGCCTCGAGTCGATGCTGGACGAAGTGACCGAGGGACCGGAGAGGGCTCTGGTGCGCGTGGCCCTGGGACGGGATCGGCTGGAGGTTGCGACCGGCGGAGATACCCCGGAGGTGAATCTGATCGGCGATCTCATGGTGCGCTCAGCCGCCGTGGCACCGCTTCGCGCGCAAGGCATTACCATGGGCGTCCTGGCCGTCGCCGATCGCCGAGGTGGCACCTTCACCACCGAGGACCTGTGGCTGCTTTCCACAGTGGCCACCAACGCATCAGTGGTGCTGGCCAACAGCCGGCTCTATGAGATGGTTCGCCGGAATGAGGAGGAATGGGAGACTGCGTTCAATGCCTTGGCCGAGGGGATCGCCGTGGTGGGTCCGGAGGGGGCCATCTTGCGCGCCAACCGGGCACTGGCGGCCTTAGTGGACTTGCCGGAATCCGAGCTCGTCGGCCGCAGCTTCCGAATGTTGCTGTCCAGTGCATCCGACGCGGTAGACGGTCTGATCGAGGCGGCCTATCGGGGAGACCGGACAGCTCCGCTGGTAGTTCGCCTGGAACAGACCGGACGCGTGCTTCGGCTCAATGCCGCCCCGATTACAGGGGCTCGCCCCGGATCAGTTGTGATCCTGATCGAAGACGTGACGGAGCAGCGGCTCCTCGAGGCGCAGATCATTCAGAACGACAAGATGGCTTCCATCGGGCAACTGGTGTCAGGGGTGGCCCATGAGCTGAACAACCCCCTGACCTCCATAGCAGGGCTGTCTGAGCTGCTGCTCGAACGTCCACCACATCCCGAGTTTCCCCGGGAGCATCTGCGGGTGATCCATGCGCAGGCCGAGCGGGCCGGCCGCATCGTTCGGAACCTGTTGACCTTTGCGCGGAAAGGGGTTCCGGAGCAGACGGCCGTCGACCTCAATGATGTGGTGACCCGCACCTCATTGCTCATCGTCTACGAGCTTCAGTTGCACCGGATCGATCTCGTCTCCCAGCTTAGTCCGGAGCCGGTGGTGGTGCTCGGCGATCGCTACGAACTGCAGCAGGTCCTGCTCAACCTGGTGACCAATGCGGTACAGGCCGTGGCCGGCATGGAGCCGGGAAGACCTCGTCAGATCACACTGTCGACCTCCCGCTCGGGAGCCGATGCGCTCCTTCGGGTGCGCGACTCCGGTCCCGGAGTACCAAAGCATCTGGCGCCTTACCTCTTCACACCTTTCTTCACAACCAAGGCACCCGGTGAAGGCACTGGTCTCGGTCTGTCGTTGAGCTATGGCCTGGTAAAGACCCACGGTGGAGCGCTGACCTACGAGCCGACGCCCGAGGGCGGGGCGGAGTTCTCCGTCACGCTGCCGCTTCATCAGCAGGAGCCAGTGCCGGAACCCGACGTTTCGGCCACATCGACGACCACTCCCCGCCGTATCCTTGTGGTGGATGAAGACCCGGCGGTTCATCGGCTCCTGAGTGCGCTCTTTGCCACCGACGGACATACGGTGGAAGCAGTGCGCTCAGCCGAGCAGGGGCTCAAGCTGGCAGGGGAAAGACGCTACGATCTCATCATCGCCGATAACCGGATCGGCGCCGGAGCGTCACGACCTTTCGCGCACATTCTGATGGACCAGTTTCCCGATGTCCGCGACCGGCTGGTATTGGCCTGCTCCAAGGATGAGGACATGTCCATCAATGGGGTCGAGCGTCCGGTACGACGAGTGCTCAAACCGTTCAACCTCAGGGACCTCAATTCTGTGGCCCGGGAGATTCTTCAGTAGCCGGCCGCGCTCGCCGGTTTCCAGGGAAGCACGCTGATCCGGCCATTGACCTTGGCGCTCGCCCCGGAGGCATCGGCCGTAGCCCAGTAGTTTCCTCCCGCAGCCAGATCCGGCGCGTCGATGAACCACCGCGAAGCCCGGAGAAATACATTGCCGGTGACCTCGCTGGCGTGCCCTTCCCCATCCAGTACCAATCCATCGCCCACTCCGTCGAACAGGTTGCCCCGCACCTGGGCCCTGGCGGTTCGCGCCACGACGATCCCCTGCTCCAGGCGAGCCAGTACGTTGTCATCGATCCGGTAGCGGCGGCTAGGCTCGCCACTCGCTTCAGGCGCGCCTACTCGAACGCCCACTGAGCTGCCCATCAGCACGTTCGCCACGATCGCGATATCGGTCCCATGATTGCTGACCACCCCGGCGGTCCGGGCACCGATCACGGTGTTGCCTCGCACCGTTGTGCCGCCGGCATGCTCCAGCTGGAAGCCAACGGCGACGCTGTCGGCCCGGTTCTCCAGAAAGCTGTTGTTGAGTCCGAAGGCCACCGAAAATCCTGACTGAAGGGCAAATGACGCATCATTGCGGTAGATCAGATTGCTTCGCGATGGAAGGCTGCCGCGTCGGTCTCCAGCCACCACCAACCCCAGACTCGATGCCGTCAGATCGTTATCGATAATCGTGTTGGAGTCACTGGCCTCGCGGAGCAGTATCGCCGCTGCCCCGCAGTCGCCGGGGGGAACTTGGGTATCACAGCGTCTGGTGTGGTCCAGACGATTTCGAGTCAGGGTGTTTCGGGACGAACGCCAGAGATGGATGCCCCAGCCCTGGTTCGATGCCAGGTCGTTGTCGGCGACATAGCTGTCTCGCACATCCAGCAATGCGATCCCGTTCTGGGCTCCGTGAGCAGTGATCCCGATGACGCTCGCCCGAGTGGTGGCCCGCAGCAGAAGGCCTCCCCCATAGGACAGGAAGCTGTCGGGCCGAAACAGATTCAACCGATCGGCGGCGTCCGGCTTTGCCGGTGTGGAGCGGACTCCTTGCTCGCGACTGCCGGAGAGATCCGTACCGGAAATACGGTGGGACCGCCCGCCCTCGAGTCGTATGCCATAGCGATAACCGTGAATGGCCCCTCCGCTGATGGTTACTCCGTCGACCCCGCGACTGGAGATCCCGACCCCGACATAGCGATCGGGCAACGAATCTCCGCTCTCCAATACCACCCCAGCCAGATCGATCCGGGTACCGGAAGCGGCGACGATGATAACGCCCTGCTCGGACTTGTCAGCGATTCGATAACGCCCCGGACAGACCTTGACGTCGCCCTGCACCTGGATCCCGGCGCGAGTGGGGCGCACACAGGGGGCGCCAAGGGCGTGCGCATGAGCCAGCGAAACGCCGGTTACGAGGGCAACAAGGGGGAGAATCATGGTCGAACCGGGTAGCCGTGCTCGCGCAGATAGGCGCGCGCGCGGGGGATGGAGGTTTCCTGATAGTGAAAGATGGTGGCCGCCAAGACGCCGTGAGCCCCAGCGGCCAGCGCGTCGGCCAGATGACCCAGCTCACCCGCACCGCCCGACGCGATGACTGGAATTCTGATCGCTTCCGTGACCGCACGCAGGAGTGGAAGGTCATAACCTCGAGAAGTTCCATCCCGGTCCATCGATGTAAGTAGAATTTCGCCAGCACCCAACGACTCGAGCTGCCGGCACCAGGGCACGGCCTCCAGCTCGGTCACCTCGCGGCCACCATTGATCATGACCTTGAGCCGGTGGTCGTCCCGTTTGATGTCTACCGCCACGACCACGCATTGACTGCCGAAGCTGTCGGCCAATCGAGCAACCAAGGAAGGCTCCCGCACCGCCGCCGTGTTCACCGCGATCTTGTCCGCCCCGGCCCGCAACACCGCCCCTGCGTCACCCACAGAGCGGATCCCGCCCCCAACCGTAAAGGGGATGAAAATGGCCTCGGCAACCCGGCTCACCATGTCCAGAGTGGTGCGTCGCGCCTCGGGACTCGCGGATATATCCAGAAAAACCAGCTCGTCGGCACCTTCGGCATCGTAGCGGGCTGCCTGTGCCACCGGGTCACCTGCGTCCCGCAGATCCTCGAAGTGTACGCCCTTTACCACTCGTCCAGCTGCAACGTCGAGACAGGGAATGATTCGCCGAGCTAACATACGCGGAGCACATCTTCCACCGGCCCCGCCTCTCCGCGGTCGAGGAGTATTTGGATCTCGTCCAATGCCCGGCGTTCCCGCGGCCAAGCAAATCGACTCCGAGCTTCTTCCAGAGGGAGCCACTCGGCCTGATCGTGCTCGGAGCCCAGCCGTACCGGGGTGTCCCCTGCAACCACGGCTGCAAAGACCGGAACGAGGGCCACCTCGTCAATCCGATGCTGATAGAACAGCTCCACCCGGCTGAGGTTGTATAGCCGAAGCGCCGCCAGGCCAGTCTCCTCGGCCAGCTCCCGAGCTGCGGCGCCGGCGGGCGGCTCGTCGGCCTCGATATGCCCATGGACCGTTTCCCACGATCCCGGACACCTGCCGCCGGGAGCACGTCGAAGCACCAGGCATTCGAGGCCACTTCCAGCCTGCCGAAGGACATAGACATCTACCAGCGAGACTCGGATCGAGGTCATGGCCGCCATGCCGCGAAGGCGGATAGGAGGGTAATGCCCGCGACTTGCGATTTCTCGGGATGAAATTGCGCTCCCATGATCGATCCCTGACCGACCAGGCTGGGGAATAGGCCCCCGTATTCTCCCGTGCCTAGAACCACTGGCTCAGGAAGGGATGTGGGATGATAGCTGTGGACGTGATAAAAGAATTCGGCCCCCTGGGTGAACGTCGCTTTCAGAACCGGGTGGGTGCGACCGGCCGCTGTGAGATCGACCCGAGCCCAGCCCACATGGGGCACCGGCAGCCCGGTCGAGAAGCGTTGAACCCGACCGGGAAGCAAACCGAGACCCCGGGCGTCGGGGGCCTCCTCGCTCTTCTCGAAGAAGAGCTGAAGCCCGAGGCAGATACCCAGCACCGGACGGCCGGCGCTGGCTACTTCGCGAATGGCTTCACCCAGACCGGTTGATGCCAGCGTTCTGGAGGCCTGACCGAAATTGCCGACCCCGGGAACCAGCACGCGCTCGGCGACCCGCACCTGGTCCGGATCGGCCGTGAGTTCTGCCAGGTGACCGCCCGCTCGAAGCGCCCGCACCACGCTGGCGAGGTTGTTCACCCCGTAATCGACCACCGCAATCACAGGAGTCCCTTGGTCGAGGGCACTCCGATGACCCGGGGATCCAGAGTGGTAGCGGCGTCCAGGGCGCGGGCAAATGCCTTGAACGCCGCCTCGACGATATGGTGGGGATTGTCACCCCGTACCAGGTCGAGATGGACCGTGAGTCCCGCGTTGAGGGCGACCGCGCGGAAGAACTCAGGGGTCAGGAAGACATCGTAATCGCCCAGCATTTGCCACTTCGGTATCTCGATGGAGTACGAGAGATAAGGACGGCCGGAGACGTCCATGACGCACTGGACCAAGGCCTCATCGAGAGGAATGATCGCATCGGCATAGCGTCGAATCCCGGCTCGGTCCCCCAGTGCTTTGGCAATCGCCTGCCCCAGCACGATACCGGTGTCCTCAACCGTATGATGCCCGTCCACCTGGAGATCGCCCCGCGCTTCGACCTCAAGATCCAACAGTCCGTGCCGCGCCATGGCCTCGAGCATGTGATCGAAGAAGCCGATCCCGGTCTTTACCTGGGCCTCGCCCCGACCGTCGAGATCGATCCGCACCCGGAGATCGGTCTCCTTGGTACTCCGGGTGACTTCAGCTGTTCGAGACATGAGCTAACAGTAAGACCGGAAGTGGAAGGCGGTAAGCGGCGAGCGGTACGCGGTAAGCGATGGGCCGTCAGTTCATCCGGTCATTATCTGCCGCAACGCAGCGATAACCGCCTCCATATCCTCATCCGTCCCAATCGAGATCCTGAGACACTCAGCCAGCTCGGACGTACCGGACACGTCCCGTACCAGAATCCCGTACTCCTCGTACAACCGGCGGAACAGCTCCCGCGCTGGAATGCGGAGACTCCGGATCAGTACAAAGTTGGCGGCGCTGGGGTACGGAGTAAGGCCGGCGACATCGCGCAGCTGCTCGATGAAGCGATCCCGAGTCCGAATGACATCCCGGGTATGGTTCCGCAGTCGGACCTTATTGCGGAGTGCTACCCGGGCTGCCGCCAGTGTGATCAGGTTGACATTGTACGGGAGCTTGCCCTTGGCGATCTCGCGAGCAACCACCGGGTGGGACAATGCCAAGCCAAATCTGAGCCCGGCAAGACCCAGAGCCTTGGAGAAGGTGCGCAGGACCACCAGGCGGGACGACCGCGACAACAGCGGGATTGCCGTGGGGCCGCCAAAGTCCTGATAAGCTTCATCGCAGACAACCAGCGCATCGGTCTCGGCCAGAAGCCGCTCGACCCCATCCGCAGGAAGCACCGAACCGGTCGGATTGTTGGGCGAGTTCACGACGACCACCTTGGCGCGCTCGCACTGCGCCGCCTGAATCAGGCCGGTCACATCGAAGCGGTATCCCTCGGCTAGCGAAACCGGGTGGTACCGGCCGCCCAGGACACCGGTCAGGAGCCGATACAGGGAGAACGTCGGTGCCGGGGCCACGACCACGTCACCCGAACCCAGCGCCACAGCAAGCGTGGCCTGGATGAGCTCGTTCGAGCCGTTCCCCACCAGCACGCCATCAGGGACCCAGCCGTATTCCCGAGCCAGCTCGAGGACTAGATCTTCCGGTGCGAACTCCGGATACCGCTGCCATGCCTCACGGCTGACCTGCTCCAGGACCTCACGCTTCAGCTCGTCTGGAAAATCGAACGGCGATTCGTTCTGATTCAACTTTCTCCGGGCCGGCGGCGAAACCAGGGTATAGCCGGTCTGATTCAGCACGGCCGGCTTGATCAGGCTCACGCCATCCGACGACGGCGGTAACGCCTCCGCCGGGCCGGATTGAAGGTTCAGGGAAGTCGAGGCGGGCTGATGCGGATCGTTGTGTGGTGGTGGATCGCTCAAGCGCGCCGGCGGCCGAGGACCGCCTCGATTCGCGCGGTCAGCGAGCGGGCCCGGAAGGGCTTGGTGACGAAGTCACTGGCGCCCAGCTCGAACACCCGCACTTCGTTGTCCTCGTCGCCCTTGGCAGTCAAGACCATCACCGGAATCTCGCGGGTGGCCTGCCGCGAGCGCAGCTGGGCCAGTACGCTGTACCCATCGATCCCCGGCAGATTCAGATCCAGAATGATGACGTCGGGTGCGAACCGATCCACTTCGTCCAAAGCCTGGATCCCATCGCGTGCCTCGGCCACGTGGTACCCTTCGCGCTGCAGCAAATCTTTCATCACGCGGCGAAGCTGATCCTCGTCTTCCACCAGGAGGACACTCGCGCCGCGGCCCCGCCCCTCCGGCATAACCCCGTCCACCAGCTCGGGCTCCAGCAGGTCCATGGAGAACTCGAGCGGGCCGGGGGCCATGGGAACGGCCGGGTGGTGAGGCGGCACTGGATGGGGTGCGGAAATCCGGGTTCGCGGGCCGGAGCTCCGGGTCGGACGCGGCGGCTCCTCGCTGGGGACATCGGTGACCCGAAGTAGCTCCTCGAAAGTAGACTCACCGGCCAGGACATGCCTGAGGCCGCTCCCCCAGAGGGAGCGCATTCCAGCGGCCCGGGCGGCCTCAGCGATCTTCTCGGCGGTTGCGCCCTCGCCGATCCGTCGTTCGAGCTCCGCGTTCATCGTAAGGACCTCGACGATGCTGAAACGGCCCCGGTAGCCCGTCATGGAACACTCGTTACAGCCCACCGCCTGGTACAGCGTAACGCCCTGAGGGACAAATCGCGCCAACCGCTCGCTGAGGGCCTCGGCACTAACCACACGGCAGGCCTTGCACAGCCGGCGCATGAGACGCTGGGCGACGACTCCCCGGAGCGCGGGGGCGATTTTGTACGCCTCCATTCCTATGTCCACCAGTCGGGTCACCGCATTGGGAGCGTCGTTGGTGTGCAGCGTAGATAGAACCAGGTGGCCCGTGAGCGAGGCCTGGAGGGCGATTTGGGCCGTTTCTTTGTCCCGGATCTCTCCCACCAGGACCACGTCGGGATCTTGCCGAAGAATCGATCGCAGGGCGGCGGCAAAGGTGAGCCCGGCTTTCTCGTTGACTTGCACCTGGACGATGTTGGCCCCCAGCCGGTACTCAACCGGGTCTTCCACCGTCACGATGTTTACCCCTTCGCCCTGGACCACACGTAGCGAGGAATACAACGTGGTGGTCTTGCCAGAGCCGGTCGGACCGGTCACCAGAATGATCCCCTCCTTATGAGAGAGGAGCTTCCGGATAGCCTGCTGCTCGTCATCCGCCAGCCCCAGACTATCGAGGGCCAGTTTCGTAGCCTTCTGGTTCAGGATCCGGATGACGACCTTCTCACCCAGGGAGGCCGGCAGCGTCGAGACCCGGAGGTCAATGGCCTCGCCGTTCACGGATACCCTGGCGCGGCCGTCCTGCGGCCGGAGCCGATCGGCGATGTCCAGACCGGACATGATCTTGACCCGGGAGATGAGGGGCACACCGGCGCTCCGCGGGATTTTCATGGCCTGACGCAGGACGCCATCGATCCGGTATCGCACGACGACGCCGCCCTCGATCGGCTCCACGTGGATGTCGCTGGCCCGGTTAGTGACCCCGTCGGCAATCATCATGTCCACCAGCTTGAGGATGGGGCGCTGGCTGGCCTGTTCCGCGCTGACCGCCTGATCTTCTTCCTCCTTGATCTGCTCCACCTCGAAGTCGCCGCTGATACCCTCCAGCAGCCGGGACACCGCCGTCTCGGTCTCCCGGTACAGGTCGTCCAGCTTCTCCCGAATCTTGGAGGGTGATCCCAGCAGCATGCGGACCTCCCTACCAGTCGCGAAGGCCAGCATCTTCTCGGCATCGATGTCGAAGGGATTGGCCGTGGCCACTTCCAGGAAGGAATCAGTCTGGCGCACGGGCACGACGTTGAACCGGCGGGCCAACTGCTCGGGTACCGTGGTAATCAGCTTGGCATCCGTCTTGGTCAGATCCGCGATGGGAAAGCGGAATCGTTTGGCGATGGCCTCCAGAACCTGGTCGTCACTGGCCAGCTTGCGGCTCACGAGCAACTCCCAAAGGGACGCCGGTGCTCCAGCCTCATCCCGCAGAGCCTTCAAGGCCTCCAACGGCAGAAGGGTCTCGATCGATGGAACTAGCCATTCGTCGGTGAACTGCATGCCAGACTCTATTGGTTGGTGACACTACGGCTGGAAGGTCAGGGGAGCCCCGTGCAAGATAAGAAGGCTATAGCAGCCCCCACCAGTCCCGGTTCACGTCCACGGTGATCCCGAAATGCCCGTCCCTGAGGCCAACCCCGGCCTCGATCCGGATGAGGCGCATGAACCACTCGATGGCGACACCGCCCACCGGCCGTATGCCGTCGCTGCTGTGCCAGGGAAGCAATGGTAGCGCACGTCCTGCAAACCCGGCCGAGAGGAATGGGGCCAGAATCATGCGGTTTCCGGTTGTTGCAAAAGCACCCAAACCTAGCGCCGGGATGGGCACGGGGAAGCGCCATTCGAGCTGGAGCAAGCCGGCGGTGCGGCCGCCATACGCGCGGAACGGTTCTCCGACAAGAGTCCCTCGTCCTCCCAGAACAAAGCTCCGGTGAGGCGGAAGCCGGGCTGTTCCACTGCCCACCCAGGTATGGGTGAGCAGCTCGCTTCCCCGCCACCGGACTGACCAACTCGCGTCCCCGGCTACGCGGAGGTAATCGCCGTTCCCCGTGCCGGCCTCCAGCGAGAACCGCCCCCAGAGGTCACGACGGAGCCCGATGCCCCCGCTGCTTCGCTCGAGCGTGACCCGAGTGACCGAGCGACTCCCCGAGCCGAGCGGCGGGTTGGGCCCATAATGTCCTCGGGCCGGTGCGGCGGTGGTGGCGACCGAGCGACTCTCTTCCCTGCCGAGGTCGAGAGCAGCCACGCTCCGTCCGCTGAGGCGGTGCCGCACACCGGCACCCAGCCAATGCAGGAGGACGTAGTCGCCGTGGTCCTTCCCCCCTTCTTGTGCGACGAGTGAATTCGTTAGGGGCGCAACGACCGGCCAATCGCTGATGTCTCGGACCTCCCGGTATCCCTGAAGGCTCAACTGCCAGGGGCCGCTGCTCCAACTGGTCGTCAAGGAACCCGTGAGACGATCGTCCGAGGTTCCATATCCGATCGTTGGATGTACCAGGAACCGGCTTCCTCGCACTCCGATCCGCCCCCCAAAGCCCAGGGCGAGACCCTGCACTCGATTGACCCGGACGATATCGCTGAGTGAGCCGGCCGCCAGCCGGGTACCGGGAAGCCCGGAAAGGTTGCGTGACGCAGCGATGCGTTCCACCTCCGCTCGGAGCGCCTCCATGTCCTGGCGATTAACCGGTTGGGCCACACCGGCAATGGCACGCTCCAGCGGCTCACTCCACATGGAATCTCCACCCCCGGGCTGGAACAACCCTCCGATCGAGGGGCCGGCGAATACCTCGGGCGGGATCTCGGGGTTGAGGTCGTAATCCTCGATCTCCCACCGGCCCCGGATGATCCCGCGAGCCGGAAAGTCCAGCCAGGTGGCCCGACGCCTGATCTCGATTTCCTGGCGCCGGGGCAGCCAGTAGCGGTTGTCAAAGCGGGCGTTTTCCAGAACGACGCTGATGTCCTCCAATTGCCGGTCGAGATACGCCGCAGGTGTGAAGCTGAAGCGAAACCGCACGAGCTCGGCAGTGGCCACATCCAGATACAGCGTCCCTACCACCAGCGGTTGCGAGAAGGTTCGGGGTCGCACCTCGATCTGATACACCGTGATCTCGCCTTGCGCCGTCCGGATCGCAGCGGAATCGGCAAGCGCAAAGTCATAAGCCGCCAACCCTTCAGGCGAGAGGGGGTGGACAACGTCACGGACTTCGTCGCCCTCGCCGATCCGGATAGTGTTGCCGAAGTTGTTGGTGACGATGCCCAGGTGATCCCGATGATAGGTTATGTCGGTGGGAAGGAACCTGCCGTCGCGCCAGCCGCGAATGACCTGCTTGCTGCGTCCCTCCTTCCAATAGACCTCTACCTGGAGCTCGTCCGCCTTTACCAGGCGCGGTGGCTGGCTCAATCCCTCTCCTACCTGAGCGAGAAAAAAGAGGTAGCCGTGGGCCCGGGTTCGATAACTCTTGAGGCTCGAATCGGCCAGGACGAGTTGGCGTCGCTCGACGGCGCGCTGCACCAGGCTGAGCGTACCCGCGCTGTTCCAGGTTTGGGCAGCCAACAGGGTAAGGGGGAGGAGGCGATCGTGAGGAGAGAGGTACGAAGCGAGGGGAAAGAGGTGAGACGTGAGAAATAAGAGCGTCAGGAGCCTTGAAAGACGCAGTGATGCCACTGATTCCCGGATCACCCTCTCACCTCTCACCATTCACCTCTTACTTTGATGCATGGTTCCCCACTCAAGCTCGGGTTCGCTCCCGGCGTTCCGCGCAATATCCCGCCGGCTCATGAGAGGAGCAACCGGCCTGAGCCTCGTGTGGACGGCTGCTTTCTGCGCTGCTCGTAAACCGGTGCCGGCCGCATCCGGGCCGACCCTGAGCGCTCCGCGAGTCGTCACTCTGCAGCAGGCGCTCGTTCTGGAGACCTCGGGACCCCCTCCGTCCGATACCTCGGTCACCTTTCGGGCCGGAGATGCCCGGATGATCGTGCTGCGGCATGGCCCCCCGGAGAACATTCTCTTCGCGACCCTGGCGTTCAGTGTGGATGCCTTTGCCGACAGCGGGCAGACGGTACGGGTGGATGTGCATCCCCGCCCCGGCGTATATGGCCTCGACTTCAGCACCAGTCTGCCACTCCGCAATCGCGGGGCTTCTCTGACATTTGGTTATGCCCGCTTTTTCTCCGCGCCGGCCAAGGCCCGGAAGGTGTACGGAAGCGATGTGGCTTATCAACGAGCCCTGGCCATCGGCCGGGTTCTTCCGGAGAATCGGCTCGAGCTGCTCCCGTCGTCCCGGCCGGCGGCCGATGTGCTCGAGGGCGAGCTACCGGGCACCGGTAGCTACCTGGTGGCAGCGCCCGAGTGATGAGCTTCCCCCTTTTCGCTGAACGCGCTGCACAGGGCGGTATGGTTCCGGTCACCCGGCAGGTGGTTCTGGATGGGGACACGCCGGTGTCGGCCTTTGCCAAGCTGCACCAGGGCAGCTACGGATTCCTGCTCGAATCGCTGGAAGGCGGCGAGCGCTGGGCCCGCTACACCTTTATGGCTACCGACCCTGACGAAGTCTTTCGCTACCGTGGTCGCGAATGCTCCCGCTGGACCAGCGACTCCGGGTGGATCGTGATCGATAAGGACGTGGCGCCGTTGGAGCACCTCGGTCGAACAATGCGCCGGCACCCGCCGGTCGAAGTAGCCGGTCTCCCTCGTTTTACCGGTGGCGCGGTCGGCTATCTGGGCTACGACATCGTACGATCGATCGAATCGCTACCCCGGGTGCCTCCGGACGACCGGAATCTGCCGGATGCGATCCTTATGGTGGCGGGGACCATCCTGGTATTCGACAACCTGTTCAACCGGGCCACGGTGATCGCCAATGTGGAGGTGCCGGTCGGCGCGACATTCGAGGCTCTGCGCCGGTTGTACGCGGCGGCCGAGGCCCGGATCGACTGCTGGCTCCAACGTCTGGCCACCCCGGCCCCGGGCAGGATGCTGGATATGCAGCCGACGCCCGAGCTGCCGCCTACGACTTCGATCTTTTCGGGCGAAGAGTTTCAACAGGGTGTTGCACGGATCAAAGAGTACATCGCTGCGGGAGATACGTTTCAGACGGTTCTCTCACGCCGCCTGGAGCTTGCGGCACCAGATCCATTTCTCACGTACCGGTATCTCCGAGCTCTCAATCCGGCTCCGTACCTATACTATCTGCACTGCGACGACGTCCACATCATCGGCAGCTCGCCGGAGATTCTGGTTCGGGTCGAAGATGGAGAGATCACGGTGCGGCCGATTGCCGGTACCAGGCCCCGTGGGGCCACACCCGAGGAGGACGCCAGCCTGACCGCCGAGTTGATGGCCGACCCCAAAGAACGGGCCGAGCACCTCATGCTGGTTGACCTCGGCCGTAACGATGTGGGACGGGTTGCCGACTTTGGGACTGTACGGCTCACCACATTCATGGCCGTCGAGAGATACTCCCATGTCATGCATCTGGTGAGCGAGGTCCGCGGCCGACTGCGGGCCGGTCTCGATGCCGTCTCCGCCCTGGCGGCGTGTTTTCCAGCCGGCACCGTTTCGGGTGCCCCCAAGGTCAGGGCCATGGAGATCATTGACGAGCTGGAGCCCACTCGGCGGGGACCGTACGCGGGTGCGGTGGGGTATATCGGCTGGGGGGCCAGGACTCTGGACACGGCGATCGCCATTCGAACCTGTGTGATCAAAGCCGGCCGAGCCTGGGTCCAGGCCGGAGCCGGGATCGTAGCCGACTCCAATCCGGGGGCGGAGTTGCGGGAAACCGAGGCCAAGGCGAGGGCGGTGCTGCTGGCGCTTGCACTGGCGCAACGGGGGGACAACCGAGGCGGTGACAAATAGCTTGCCTGGCTTGGCGCTTCCCGGGTCCCCCACTCCCCCGCATCTTTAGATCATGCCCTATCGCCTCGTCTCCTATAACGGCGACCAAAGCTTCGAGCTCCCCCACGGCCGAAGCCTCGTTGTCGGCCGGGGCCTGAGCAGTGACATCGCCATCTATGATCCCACCATATCGCGGCGCCACGCCGAGCTGACTGTCGGGGCCGACGGGGTCCAGGTAAAGGATCTGGGGAGCTCGAACGGTACGTGTATCAATGGAAATCGGGTAACATCAGGCCGTCTCAGTGCCAACGATTCGGTGACGTTCGGCAAGGTGTTGTTAAAGCTGGAAGAGCTGAGCCCGGAGGCCCACCGGTCCGGCAGGTTCACCCCCTTTCCTGCCACACCGAGCCCCAGTGACTCGATCGTGCGTCAACTCATCGTGGGTGGAGGCGGACCCACCGGGATTACGACTCGCAATCGCAGCTCCGGATTCAGCCAGTTGCGAGTGGCGGGGGAGAGCGCCGAGGAGCGGCAAGCCAAAAAGCTGTCGCTGCTGCTGGATGTCTCCCAAAAGCTCTCGGGTGAATTCGACCTGGCCAAGCTGCTGGGCAACATCGTCGACATGATGTTCGAGATCATGAACGTGGACCGAGTCTCGATCCTGCTGCGAGACGAAGCCACGGGCGAGCTGGTGCCCTCCATCTCTCGAAGCCGCTTGGGCGATACCGAATTTCAGCAGGTGCCCCGTTCCATTGCGGACAAAGTGCTCAAGGAGAGGGTGGCGGTCGTCTCGGACAACACCAGGACCGACAGTCGCTTCAAGGGCCACTCCATCATGACCCAAAGTGTGCGGAGCGCGATGTGCTCACCCTTGATGGCCTCCGGCGATCAGGTACTCGGAGTCCTTTACGTCGATAGTGTCACGGCCGCCAATTCCTTCAGCGACGAAGACCTCCAGTTCCTGGTCGCATTCAGCGGTCTGGCAGCCATAGGCATTCGCAACAGTCGATACGCCGAGCAGATCCGGCGTGAGGCACAGGTGCGCTCCAACTTCGAGCGCTACTTTGCCCCCAACGTCGCGGCCGAGATCGCGCAGCAGGACACCGTGGTGCCCTTAGGTGGTGAACGGCGGCCGATCACCATTCTGTTCAGCGATATCCGCGGTTTTACCGCCATGGCTGAATCGCTGGGGCCCGATGCCATTGCCAAGCTGCTGACGGAGTATTTCAGCGAGATGGTCGAGATCATCTTTGAGCACGGCGGCACCTTGGACAAGTTCGTGGGCGACGCGATCATGGCGCTATGGGGCGCACCGATCGCCCACGCCGACGATCCGGACCGAGCGCTTCGGGCCGCCGTAGCCATGCAGGCCGGTGTCGCCCGGCTGAACCGGAAATGGGCCAGCGAGGGCCGGCCCGAGATCGGAATCGGGATTGGCATCAACTATGGCGACGTGTTCGCCGGAAACATCGGAAGTCATCGCCGGTTGGAGTACACCGTGATCGGCGATGCCGTCAATGTGGCCCACCGGCTCTGCTCCGAGGCGAGCCCGGGTGAGATTCTCGTTAGTGAGGCGCTGTGTCAGATGGTGAAGGATCAGGCGGATTACGAGTATCTACCGGCGATGTCCCTTCGGGGCCGAACTCGATCGGTGCAGGTCTACCGGCTGAAAGCGTAGTGGGTAAGTGCGCAAGGGGGGGTAAGTGGGTAAGTAGGCGAGTGAGGGCCACTCTCCCCTCTTCCCTCCTTCCCCCACCTACTTCCCAAACCGATACTCTCGCCCCGCTTCTCGCATCAGGTTGAGCACCAGCCGCACCGGCAACCCCATCACGCTGAAGAAGTCTCCCTCGATGCGTTCCACCAGTGCGGCTCCGTATCCTTGAATCCCATATGCACCCGCCTTGTCCATCGGCTCTCCGGTGGCCACATACGCCTGAAGAAAGTCGTCATCGACCCGTCGGAACGTCACGTTGGTGACATCGGTGGCCTGATGCACCGATTCCCCGGCAACTAGGGCGACCGATGTCACCACCTGATGAGTGCGCCCTTGCAGTCGCTGGAGCATGTGGAGGGCATCGGCTTCGTCCACCGGCTTCTCCAGCACTGCGTCGCGCACCACGACGGTGGTGTCCGCCCCCAGCACCAGCTCGCCCGCTACGCTGAGCGCCTTCTCCCGGGCCAGGCGCTCGACGTAGTCCACCGGCGTCTCGAACGAGCGTCGCACCTCGGCCACGTTGGATGGCACCACGCGCAAGGGGATACCCAACATCTCCAGCAGCTGCCGCCGGCGCGGCGACGCGGAGGCCAGTGTGAGAGGCGTCGGATTCATGGACCTCGGTCCAGGATCAGGGTGACTGGTCCATCGTTGTGGATCTCGACCATCATGTCTGCGCCGAACTCCCCCGCGGCCACTGTAAGCCCTCGGCCACGGAGTGATTCGAGAAATTCTTGGTACAGTGGGACCGCCAGCTCGGGACGAGCGGCGTCGATGAACGAGGGCCGCCTTCCCTTGGACGCGTCGGCGTACAAGGTAAACTGCGAGACGACGAGAAGCGCACCTCCGACATCGGTCAGCCCGAGGTTCATTTTGCCCGCAGCGTCGCTGAACAGCCTCAGTCCTGTCACTTTCTCGGCCATCCAATCTACCTGCCCGGAGGTGTCGCCGTGGGTGAAACCGACCAGGAGACAGTACCCCCGCTGAATGGCCCCGACGACCGTTCCACCGATGCTCACCGATGCCTCGGCAACCCGCTGCAGCACGACTCTCATACGGCACTCTGCGGCATGACTATTATCCTCAGGAAGGAGACCTCTGGTATCGGATGAATGCCCATGAGCCGAATTGGTATCGCTCCGGCCCCTCAGCGGCCTGAGCCGGCAACCTGGAAGCATGATGCACTCACCGCCGCATGGTTAGGGCACGCGACAGTCATGCTCAACCTGCACGGGTCGTGGGTACTGACCGATCCCGCGCTCGAACGGAGAATCGGTATCGGACGCGGAAGGACCAAAGTCGGTCCTCGCCGCCTGGTCGAGCCCGCACTTCGCCCCAGCGAGTTGCCCCGGCCGGACGTCATCCTGCTGTCCCACGCCCACATGGACCACACCGATCTGGGGACGCTGCGCCTGTTGCCGCGGGACGTGCCGGTCGTAGTACAGGCCGGCAATATCGACCTGGTGCGTCGGTTTGATCAGGTCTACGAGTTGGAGTGGGGTCAGCACGTTCAGCTGGAGGGTCTCCGGATCGAGGCGACCCAGGCTCGGCACTGGGGCGCTCGCATGATGACCGACAATCATCGGGGGTACGGCGGCTATCTGATCCAAAAGGGTGGCAGCACTGTGCTTTTTGCCGGCGACACCGCCTACACCGACGTCCTCACTCCCTTGGGCCGGCGGGGGCAGATCGATCTGGCCATCCTGCCGATCGGCGCGTATGACCCGTGGATCACCAATCACGCATCGCCGGAACAGGCCTGGCTGATGTTCCGCCGGCTCGGCGCCGAATGGGTGCTGCCGGTCCATCATTCGACGTTTCGCTTGAGCCGTGAGCCCCTGGATGAGCCGATCCGCCGCTTCCTTGCTGTAGCCGGCCCTGATGCCTGGCGGGTGGCCGCGACCGAGGTCGGGGCAACCTGGTCCCTCCCGGTCGCGACTGCGAATCAGCGAGAGCCCTAAATTGAGCTGGCTATTCTACGGTAACTGACTTGGCGAGGTTCCGCGGTTGATCGACGTTGCAGCCGCGACTCACCGCGACGTAGTAGGAGAGGAGCTGAAGCGGGATACTGGTCAGGATCGGTGTCAGCAGGTCGAGCGTTTCGGGAATGGTGAAGGTGGCATCCGCCAGCCGCTCGATTTCTTTGTCGCCCTCGTTGATCAAGGCGATCACCTTGCCGCCGCGAGCTTTCACTTCTTCGATGTTGGACACGATCTTGGAGTGCACCGCATCCCGCGGCGCAATGAACACCACGGGCATGTTCTCGTCGATCAGCGCGATCGGCCCGTGCTTCATCTCCGCTGCGGGGTAGCCCTCCGCGTGGATGTAGGAGATTTCTTTGAGCTTGAGGGCCCCCTCCAGAGCGACCGGGAAATTGACCCCGCGGCCCAGATAAAGAGCATTCTTGGTCGTCTTGAGGAAACGGTCCGCCAGCCGTTCGATCTCGTCCGCCCGGCCGAGGATCTGCCGAGCCTGATCGGGCAGGCGCTGCAGCGCGTGGATGAATTCGCGGCCCTGCAGAATGCTCACATTCCGGAGCCGCGATATGCGCAGAGTAATGAGGGCCAAGGCGGCGACCTGGCTGGTAAATGCCTTGGTGCTGGCTACCCCCACCTCCGGACCGGCATGGAGGTAGATGCCGCCATCAACCTCGCGCGCGATGGTGGACCCCACCACGTTCACCAACCCAATGGTGCGAGCCCCTCTGCGCTTTGCCTCACGGATGGCAGCCAAGGTATCGGCCGTTTCACCCGATTGTGAGATTCCGATCACCAACGTCTTCGGATCCACCACCGGGTTGCGATAACGGAACTCCGAGGCGTACTCGACCTCCACCGGTATACGCGCCATCTCCTCCAGCATGTATTCGCCGATGATCCCCGAGTGCCACGAGGTGCCACAGGCCGTGATGATGATGCGCTCGAACTGCTTCAGCTCGTCGTCGGTCAAATTGAGACCGGTGACGCGGGCGGTTCCCTCCTCCTCCAGCAGGTGACCGCGTAACGTATTGCAGAGGCTCTCAGGTTGCTCGCAGATCTCCTTGAGCATGAAGTGGGCATACCCGCCCCGCTCCACCATGGCGAGATCCCAATCGATCTGGCTGACCGGCTTGCTGATCCGGGCGGTTTCCAGATTGCGGACCCGATACCCTTCCCGCGTCAGGACCACCATCTCTCCGTCATCCAGGTACACCACCGAACGAGTGTACTGCAGCAGAGGTGAGGCGTCCGATGCCACGAACCATTCATTCTCCCCCACTCCGACGAGCAGCGGTGAACCTTTGCGGGCGGCCACCAGCACTTCAGGCTCATCGGACGAAATGAAGGCCAGGCCATAGGCCCCCTCCACGTCGCGCAGAGCCGCCGCAACGGCCTCCTCCAGATTGCCTTCGTAGAATTGCCCGACCAGGTGAGCCAACACCTCGGTATCCGTCTCGGACTTGAAGGTGTGACCGCGCTGCTCGAGTGCCTTTCGAATAGCGCCCGAATTCTCGATGATCCCGTTATGAATGACTGCGATACGTCCGGACTGATCGGTGTGAGGGTGCGCGTTGGTGGTGGTGGGAGCGCCGTGGGTAGCCCAGCGAGTGTGTCCGATGCCCAGCGTGCCGCGAGGCATATCCTCAATCATTTCACTCTCGAGAACCGAGAGCTTTCCGGCGGCCTTCATGATCTGGAGACCGCGCCCGTTCACCACAGCGATACCGGCAGAGTCGTAACCCCGGTATTCGAGGCGGCGCAACCCCTCGAGGAGCAGGCTGGCTGCCTGGCGCGGTCCGATATATCCCACGATGCCGCACATCGTCTATGCGCCTCAGTACAAGAGTTCTCGGCCGGCCGCCACCAGCGCCTCGGCCTCAGCCTTGGTCGGAGCTTCCGCGATCAGGCGAACAATAGGTTCCGTACCTGAAGGCCTCACATGTAACCAGCGGTCGGGCCAAGCGAGCCGCAGCCCATCACGGTCATCGGGATTTGCATCAGGGAAGCGTTGCCGCAGTCGCTGATACAGCGGAGCCAGCTCCGCCCCCCGAGGCCCCTTGGCTTTCACAATGGTGTACTGGGGAGAGCCGGCGACCACCTGAGACAGCGTTACCCCAGTCGCCGCAAGGAGATGCAAGATCAAGGCCACCCCTAGCGGAGCATCGCGACCGATGTGCAGTGCAGGGAACATCACTCCGCCATTTCCTTCTCCGCCGATGGTTGCGCCCTCATCTCGAATCGCCCGAGCCACGTTTGCCTCCCCCACTGGGGCCCGGATAAACCGCGCCCCGCGGGAACGGGCGGCGTCCTCGACAACCAGGCTGGTGGAGAGATTGACCACGACGGTCGGAGATTTTGCATCAGTGATGCGCCCGTCCAACACCGCGCGCACCGCCAGCGCCAGGGTGTAGTCCTCCCCGATGGCGCGGCCGGTTTCATCTACCAGGGCCAACCGATCCACATCGGGATCGACCGCAAGCCCAATGTCGGCTCCTGACGCACGGACCAGAGCGCCGAGGTCTCCCAGATTTTCAGGAATCGGTTCCGGCGGCCGAGGAAATCGGCCATCGGTCTCGAGATTAATCCCATGAATCGTGCATCCAAGCCCTTGAAGCAGAGGCACAATCGTCGGGGCGCCGGCACCGCGCACACAGTCGAGTGCGACCTTGAACTGTCGCCGCCGAATGGCAGCTGGATCGATGACCGGAAGGGCCAGTATCGCCTCGAGGTGCCGCCCGATGGCACCGGGATCCTCGTGTACCTTTCCGATCCCATCCCATCTGGCCCGAGGAGGCCCCTGCTCCGCCAGCCTCCGTACAACTGACCCGGCCTCGGCGTCGAGAAAGATTCCATCGGGCCCTACAAACTTGAGCGCGTTCCACTCGATCGGATTGTGGCTTGCTGTGAGAATGAGACCGGCACCCGCCTGATGATGCTCCACCGCCAACTGTACTGTGGGAGTGGGAACGATTCCAAGCTCGATCACATCCAAACCAGCCGACATAATCCCCGCCGCCGCCGCCCGAGCGAACATGGCCCCGCTGGTCCGGCTGTCGCGGCCCAGCACCACGCCGGGGCGGTGCCCCTTCCGACCAAGGGAGCTCTGAGCCGACCACGCGGCCAGCGCGGCCGCATAGCGAGCCACCAGCTCCGGCGTGAGATCGGTACCAACGTGTCCTCGAATACCGGAGACGCTGACCATCAATGTGTCTGACATGGCAGACGAACGGGTCAGGAAGCCGACAGGAGAGAGTCGTTCATATGCGCCTTGATGAACGCTTCGACCACTGCGGGGTCGAAGTGAACCCCGGCTCCGCGCCGCAGCTCCTCGAGGGCATCCGGGGCCGGGCGAGAGGGACGGTAGGCGCGATTGGTCGTCATGGCATCGAAGGCGTCCACGACCGCGACGATGCGGGCTTCGAGAGGGATCTGATCCCCCCGGAGTCCATCGGGGAACCCACTCCCGTCGATTCGCTCGTGGTGTGAGCGTACGATCCGGAGCACGGTCTGGGACTCGGACAGAAACGGGGCCAGGATCCGCTCACCCAGGCTGGTATGCAACTTGACGTGCTCGAATTCCGAGAAAGTGAGTGGACCCGGCTTGTTCAGAATGTCTTCCCGGGTGCCGATCTTGCCGATGTCGTGGAGCTCTCCACCCAGCCTGATCTGTTCCAGCGACTCATCGGTGAACCCCAGGAGGACAGCAGACCGCGTGGCATATCGACTCACCCGACTCGAGTGGCCGCTGGTATAGGCATCCTTGGCTTCCAACGCGTGTACCAGCATTTGCACGCCATTGATCAACGAGGTGCGATTCCTGTGATCCAGATCCCGGACCCGGTTCTCCAGCATCTGTTGGTAGTACCGGTTCTCCAGAATCAGCTGGCGCTTCTCCAAGGCCTTATCGAGCCGAGCCCGAACCTCCTCGACCATGACCGGCTTCGAGATGTAGTCCAGAGCCCCGAGCTTGAGGCACTCCACAGCCGTGTTTACCTCGGCGACCCCGGTCAGCATAATCATCGCCATGTCGGGGTAGCGCTTCCCCGCTTCACGAAGGAAGGTTACCCCGTCCATTTCCGGCATATAGATGTCCGAGATGCAGACGGGCACTTCCCCCTCTCGCGCCAGCACGGCCAGGGCATCGGCCCCGGAACCGGCTTCGAGAGTGGACAGGCCGTGAGTGGACACAACGCGCGACAAGACATGCCGCACCTGCGCGTCGTCGTCCACGATAAGACAGCGCGCGGCGCCGTTCGAAGCAATCGAAGTCACCCAGCCAAACTAACCCATCGCGCAGCGATTGTTCAACTTGCCGCTCCGGTGGCGGCGCCTTACGCTTCGGAACCCCTCTCTCTCAGCAGGACCCGATGACCCGGATTCTACCAGAGGACCACCAGCACGGCTTCGGCACCCGCTCGGTGCATGCGGGCCAGATCATCGAGCCGCTCGCCGGCGCGGTCATGATGCCAATCTTTCAGACCTCCACCTACGTCCAGACCGGGTTGGGGAAGCACCGGGGATACGAGTATGGTCGCACCCAGAACCCGACCCGGGAGGCCTTGGAACGGAATGTGGCCAGCCTTGAAGGCGGCACCTATGGGTTTGCCTTCGGCTCGGGCCTGGCCGCTCTGGATGCGGTGCTCAAGCTGTTTCAGGCCGGTGACCACATCGTCTGTGGTGAGAATGTCTACGGTGGGAGCCATCGCCTCATGGAGCGGATCTACGGGAACCTGGGTCTGCAAGTGACCTTCGTGGACATGCGCGATATCGGGAACATCGAGCGCGCGATGACCGGGGCCACGCGAATGATTTATTGCGAGACCCCGACCAATCCGATGATGAACTTGACCGACCTGTCCGCTGTGGGAGAGCTGGCTCAGACGCGAGACTGCCTGTATGTGGTCGATAACACCTTTGCCACCCCTTATTTCCAGCGGCCACTCGAGCACGGCGCGCATGTCGTGTTGCACTCGACGACCAAGTATCTCAACGGCCACAGCGACATGGTGGGTGGACTTCTGGTCACCTCGCGAGATGACGTAGCAGAGCGGCTGGGCTTCATCCAGAACGCATCGGGCGCAGTCCCGGGCCCAATGGACTGCTGGCTGGCACTCCGAGGAATCAAGACGCTGCCGCTTCGAATGCGGCAGCACGACTTCACCGGCCGGCGGATCGCCGAATGGCTGACACATCAAGCCATGGTTACGAAGGTGTATTATCCAGGATTGCCGTCCCATCCCCAACACGAGCTTGCCTGCCGCCAGATGAGCGGCTTTGGCGGGATGATCTCGATGGACCTCGGAGATCCGGCGCGCGCGCGCCGCTTCGTCGAGAAAACCCGCATCTTCGTCTTGGCGGAGTCGTTGGGGGGAGTGGAAAGTCTGATCGGCCATCCCGCCTCCATGACCCATGCATCGGTGCCCATCGCGATGCGTGAGGCGATGGGCCTCACGGACAGCCTGATCCGGCTGAGCTGCGGAGTCGAGGACGCCGATGACCTGATTGAGGATCTCGACCAGGGGCTCCGAGCCAGTGGGCGTTGACCATGGGTCGGCCGAACGTCGCATGTTGAAACAGTCAGATCATTACTTCGTAGGGTGGCGAGTCTCTCATCCGAGTTGATCATGAGCTCTATTCCAGCCCCTCGTTCCCGCCAACGTTTCCCCGAGATCTCCGCGGTCACCTGGGAGCACCCCGCCGACCGGGCTGCCCTGCAAACCCTGCGAACCTTGCCTGGCGTCGATGACGTGATCCGAAGGATCCTGGGCCTGCTCGGGGGCGAACGCGGGATTCGCCTGCTCTTTCAAGGCAACTCGGTTCGCGTCGGTCCCGCTCAATTTCCCAGGCTGGCACACCTGCACACCGAAGCCTGCACCACGTTCGACTGGAGTCCGGTGCCCGAGCTCTATGTCTCCCAGACTCCGTTCTTCAATGCCGGAGCATACGGCATCGATGCTCCGTTCATCGTGGTACACTCCTCCGCCATCGAGTTGTTGAATGACGATGAGATGCGGGTTTTGCTCGCCCACGAGCTGGGGCACGTCATGAGCGGCCACGCCCTCTACCGCACCATTGCGGCCATCCTCGCCCTGGTGAGCCTGGGGGTTCTCCCGGTTCTGGCTGAGCTGGTCGTACTTCCGGTGCGCCTGGCATTCCTGGAGTGGTCCCGCAAGTCCGAACTGTCGGCCGACCGGGCAGGCCTGCTGGGTGCGCAGGACGTCATCGCCGCCCAGCGGCTCGACATGAAGATGGCGGGGGGTGGGAGAGGGGAAGCCTTCGCGGGCCAGCTCAACGTGGATGCCTTCATGCAGCAGGCCCACGAATACGCCGAGAGCAGTGAAGGCCTGGACGTAGTGTATAAACTGCTCAGCACGCTGGCCCTGACCCACCCGATGCATACGGTGCGGGCAGCCGAGCTGCAACGCTGGGTCTCGAGCGGTGAATACGATCGGATTCTTCGGGGCGAGTACGTGCGACGTGGACCGGAGGCGGGAGAGCGGCCCCTGCGGGATGACATGGCAGCGGCCGGCAGCTACTACGCCAATGAGGCCAGGGAACTCGCGAATCATCTAGCCGACGCGGCTCGGCGCGCTGCGGATCGGGCCCGCGACGCATTCCGGAGCGCCCAGAAACCGTGAGAGTATTGGTGGTGGGGGGCGGCGGACGGGAACACGCGATCTGCTGGACCCTCCGGCGCGAAAATCCCGATGTGGTGCTGTACTGCGCTCCCGGCAACCCCGGCATCGCGGAGACGGCGGAGAATCTTCCAGTCGCTCCGGACGAGATCGATAGGATCGCCGACGCCGCTGATATGCTGGCCATCGATCTCACCATCATTGGCCCGGAGATGCCGTTAGCGCGGGGGCTGGCTGATCGCCTGCGGGCGGAGGGCAAAGCGGTGCTGGGGCCGAGCGCCGCGGCCGCCAGGCTGGAGTCCTCGAAAGCGTTCGCGAAACAGCTGATGGCCACGGCGGGAGTGCCCACCGCGATCAGTCAGAGCTTCACCAGTATCAGCGCTGCCTTGCAGTACGTGGACTCGCACCCCGAGCCTCTGGTGGTCAAGGCCTCCGGGCTCGCCGCCGGAAAGGGAGCAGTTGTCTGCGCCACGCGCGGCGAAGCGGCCAAGACGGTTCGCTCGATGCTCGAGCTCGGCGAGTTCGGCGGAGCCGGACAGACGGTGGTGATCGAGGCCTATCTCGAGGGCGAGGAGATTTCGGTCCTCGCTCTCACCAACGGGAGTGAGCTCGAGCTATTGCCGGTGTCTCAGGATCACAAACGCCTCCTTCCGGGAGATCAGGGGCCCAACACGGGAGGCATGGGCGCATACAGTCCAGTGTCCCTGGCCACCCCCGAACTGCTCGAGCGAGTGAGACGAGAGGTTCTGGTCCCCACCTTGGAGACGATGAGACAACTCCACACGCCGTTTTCCGGCGTGCTGTACGCCGGACTCATGATCGATCCGGATGGTGCACCCTGGGTCGTGGAGTTCAATTGTCGTCTGGGCGATCCGGAGACCCAGGTGGTGCTTCCTTTGGTGAGCGGCGGCTTCACCGACTGCGTCTGGCGTCTGGCTCACGAGCAAAGCCCTTCGCGCATGACGATCGACCCGGCCGCCGCCGTCACCACGGTGCTCGCCTGCCGGGGATATCCCGATCAGCCGGAAACCGGAGCGCCCATCCGTATTCCGGAGCTGGCCACCGGAGTGACCGTTTTTCATGCGGGAACCTCGCGGGGGCCGGATGGGGCGCTCCGGGTCAAGGGCGGACGAGTGTTGACGGTGACAGGCGTCGGCGCAAGCTTCCCAGAGGCGCAGCGACTCAGCCGCGCCGGCGCTGAAGCTATCGAGTACCAGGGAAAGATCTTCCGCCCGGATATTGGCTGGCGAGAAGCCGCTCGGTTGGAGAAGCGGCAGCCCGCAACCGTACCCGGAGCGTAGTCTCACCCCAGGGAGGGTGTATGGTCGGCCTTGACTCAGGGAAGCTCATTGTCGCAGCAATCGTGCTGGCAGGGTGCGCCGCTGACAGTGGCGACATCAATCAGCCGAGTGGCCGGAGCGAACCAGTCAACAGCGTCAGCATCGTGTCGGGTGCCCAGACCAAAGGGACCGGGGCTTTCTCACCCAATCCGCTCAGCATATCGCTGGCCAACAGCGGCGTAGTGCAGTGGACCAACGACGATCGCGACGATGATGGCTACGGCGGAAACGGCGTTACTCACAATATCACCTCGGACAACAGGGCCTTCGCTCCGGGAAGTGTATCGCCGGGCGAGAGCTATGCAGTGACGTTTTCGACACCTGGAACCTATGGCTATCACTGCAGCATTCATCCAACCATGACCGGCGAGGTGACAGTCACGCCTTGACACTGCTTCATGCCCGAGCTTCCTGAAGTCGAAACCATTGTTCGAGATATCCGGCCGGCGCTCGTCGGCCGCACCATCCGGCAAGCCAAGCTCAGTCACGATGATGTGCTCAGGGGGGTGAGCCGCCGCCGACTGATCCGAAGGCTCACCGACGTCACCATCCGCCGGGTGTTTCGCCGAGCCAAACATGCCGTGCTCGAGCTCGAGTCCGATCGTCTGGTGATTCAGCCCGGCATGACCGGGTCCCTCGTGGTGCACCGAAGACCTCTCCCGGTCGAGGAAGCTAAGTACGCAGTGCTTCGACTGACTCTCGACCGTGGGGGGGAGCTGGTCTACCGCGATGTACGCCGTCTCGGCACCATCCTTCTTCTCAACCCCAGAGAGTGGGCTCGGTACGACGCCGCCATCGGACCGGAGCCGCTGGAATCAGGATTTTCCGCCGAGCAACTGGGTTCCGCGCTGAGGCAGAGTCGCCAGGCCATCAAGAAGGTTTTGATGGATCAGCGGCGGCTCGCAGGTGTGGGAAACATCTACGCCAACGAGGCTCTCTTTGCAGCCGGCATCGATCCTTCGAAGCCGGCGAACCGCTTGGGTGCCGAGGATCATCGGCGCTTGTATGAAGAGATCCGCCGGATCCTTGCCGCGGCAATCACATCCAATGGGACAACCTTCCGGGACTACCGAACCGGCAACGGAGAAGCGGGGAACTTTCAGCTGGAGCTGATGGTGTACGGACGGGAGGGGGAATCCTGCCGGCGCTGCGGCACTCGCCTGACCGGTACTCACACCATCGATGGGCGGATTTCGGTCTTCTGCCACAACTGTCAATCGTGAGCCGCCGGCAGCAACGGCTCGCACCTCTTCCCTCCACGGATCTAGGCCAGCTGCTCACCCGGGTCCGGGCCATGGCCGAGAATCGCCCAGCGGTATACCGGATGTTCGACACCACCGGACGGGTGCTCTATGTGGGCAAGGCCAAACGCCTGCGAACCAGGTTGCTGACCTACTTCCGGGCTCGATATCCCGATGACAAGGCCGCCAGGATTCTCTACGCCGCGAGTGACATTCAATGGGACTACGTCCCCAGTGAGTTCGCCGCCTATCTCGGCGAGCTGCGACAGATCCGCAAATACCGACCCTACTTCAACCACAAAGGCAACCGGACCCGTCGCTCGGTGTTGATCAAGATTGCGGGAGGTCCGGCGCCACGAGTGTATGGTGGCGGCAGCCTCGCACGGGATGATGTGCGCTGCTATGGGCCCTTCCACTCGATGACACGCATGCTGGAGGCGGTTCGCACCCTCAACGACATCCTGGGCCTGAGGGACTGCCCATCGACCATGCCGATGCTGTTCGCCGGGCAGGGAGACCTGTTCGACACGCCACGGCAGGCCGGGTGCATGCGATATGAGTTCGGCTTCTGTACCGGTCCTTGCGCCGGTTTTGTCGCTGAGGCGGAATACCGCAGACGAGTGGAGACGGCAATCGCATTCCTCGAGGGACGGACCATCCAGCCGATCGATCGGGTTGTCGGGGCCATGCAGCGGGCTTCCGAGTCGGCTGAGTTCGAGCTCGCCGCGCGATGGCGGGAAAAGTTCGAACAGCTGGAATGGCTGCTCGCCTCGACCAGCCGCGCCCGAAGCGCCATCGACCTGCTCACCTTTGTGTATCGGGACCCTGGCGACTTCGGAGACGATCGGGCGTACGTCTTGAGGCGGGGCGTGGTCCGAGCTTCGTTCCCCTACCCGGGCACCCCCATCGAGCACGAAGCGTTCCGGGCTGTGGTGGCGGAGGAGGCACGTCGGCCGGACGCGGCGGCCGGCCCGCTTCCGCTTGATTCCATCGACGAGGTGCTCTTGATGATGGCCTGGTTTCGGGCCCATCCAGACGCGCTTCGCCGGACCACCAAATATGAGCAATGGATGTAGCCGCTTCTGACGTTGCTACGGTAGGACCCGAAGTCTCTGCAGCGAATTTTGGAGGAAGGGGAAACCGACGCCGACTGCAACTCGGAAAGGCTTGCCTCCCGTGGAAGGCCCGGCACCGGCGAGCTGCGCTCGATAGAGGCGCTCCTGGACCCGAAGACTAAGACGCACGAGCTGCCCGATTTGCCAGTATACCGCGGTGCCAACCATGGCGCTGAACGTTGCCCGCTCGAACAAGTCCCGGTATCGCTCTCCGCCGGATGCAATACCAATACCGCTGTGAATTTCCCAGGATACCGGTTTGTCGGCCGGAACCAGCCAGTACATCACCCGGGTCCCCGCCGTAAGGAGCTGGTTCCCTGTGAGGAGTGCTACCTGTCTGCCCGTTGCCCGTAGGGTGGCGTACCCTGGAATGTAGCCGACACCGGTGCTGACACTGAGTCGAGGGCTGAAGTTGAGGTTCAAGCGAGCACCGAGACTCACGCCGATCTTTTGCTGGAGATCGAGCACGCCGTTCTGAATCGAGAAGCGAGTCGGAAGGATCAGCCGGGTTTGCTGCCGGAACTGCACCTGCTGCCCATGAAGCGGCGCGCCCAAGCCGACCAGCAGCACCACAATGCTCCCGCCGAAGATCGCGCCATAGAGGGCCCCGCGCACTCTGCCGCAAACTCCAGATGCATTGGCCAGGCCGTCCGCCACCATGCGACCCTCCTAGGATCAACGCGCTTTCGTCAATTCAAACTGGGAAAGGAGATCTGTTTCGGACGTGCTGCGGAGCACGTTTCCGGTGTGAGTTGCGTAGGTGCTACGATGAGGGGAGGTTAGCGGACGCGAGCCCAGCGAGCGGGGCTGCGTTCTATTACCGTGGCCGGTTCACCGGCCGCGGGGCTGGGCCACGAGAACCAGCCGCCAGGTTTATCATCGTAGATCCTGAATGCGATACGGGGCGCGCTGTTGCCGTCCGCAGCGAGCCACGCCGGATCGAGACGGAGTAGCACTCCCCAACTACCTGCGTCGTCCACCGAGCTGATCTCCCATCCGCCACCGGCGCGTGCGGGCCCCAGTCGCCAATCGGGATCATCGCGTGGTGGTTCCCAACGGCCATTTCGTCCCCGGAAGACCACACTGCTGTCCAGCATCCGGCGAAAGTAGAGCTGGAAGTCTTGGTGCTGGGGCAACGGTGCAGCCTGGCCATCGGTATGGAGGCTCACCACGAAATCATCCCCCCAGTAGCGCGTGGTATCGGGAATGATGGCTGCCAGGAAGACCGTATCGCGTGCTCTGAGGAGCCAGATGCGCGCAGTACCCTGGCCGGTTCGAAGTCGAATCTGGGAGGAGCCGTATTGCACGGTATCCAGGAGCCGGCCTGGCGGGGGTGAGCTCTGAGTATCTCGGATCCTGATTGTATCCAGTGAAATCGCTTGAACCAGCAGGAAGAGCAGGCCAGTGATCACGTCTTGGATTCCACCAGTGACACCAACCGGCCCCGTGGGGGTATGCCCGGCTCCAGCTCCAGGATACCCACTGACGGCGGGATGCCGAACCTCCGAGCACCCGCACCACCGGGGTTCATCACCGTGACGACCACATCCACCAGCGTGAGCAAGGGTCGGTGGGTGTGGCCGAAGATGATGATCTGAGCATGGGGAAAGGCGGTGTTGAGCTTTTCCGGGGTCGGCGATCCGAACTGATCACCATGGGTCAGAACGATGTCGAAACCATCGAGCTCGAGGTGGGCGACCTGCGGAAAGCTGCTTCGGACCTCCGGGCCATCGGTGTTCCCATACACCGCGCTCACCGGAGCGAGTGCTTCCAACTCGGTGAGCAGCTCAAGGGGTCCGACGTCTCCGGCGTGCAGGATATGATCCACTTCGGCGAAGGCCCGGAAGACCTCGGGCCGCAGGAGTCCGTGGGTGTCAGCGATCACTCCCAGCCGCATCAGCGAAGGCTCGCAAGGACCGCCGATCCAGCGCCAATCTTTTGCCAGAGCGTGGCAAAAGCCCCGAAGACCTCACTTGCTTGAAACGCGCAGTGGCCCGGACGAGCAACTGAGCTCTGGGTTAATTCGGCGCTTGCACCGGCCTGACTCACTTTCGTCGCATACAGAGCTTCCTGGTCGAACGGAATCACCGGATCGCCGGTCGTGTGGAGCGTCACCAGCGGCGCCTGGAGATGACCAGTCGTCTCAAAGCTACCCAGCCCTTGGAGCGCGGCCGCGTCGGCATGGTATCGAGCCACTCCGCGGTTGAGGCCCACGTCATCAGAGGATCCGGCGTAGACCCGAGCTGTGTTGTCGAAAGGCTGACCTCCGAGGCGAGCCCGGGCATCGGCGGTCCCGAATACGTTGTACCAGAGCAAACCAATCGTCGTCTCGGCGAGAGATTGGATATCCGGCCCGGCAACTGAGGCACCGGTGACGGCGATCAGTTGGCCGGCCGCCGCGGGGTTGGCGGCCATCGCGGCCGCGATTTCGGGCACGTAGACGGTGTTCCAATCGGTCTGGACCGAGGTTGGGACGTCCACTGCACTGCCGGGAATGACACCGGGGAAGAAGTAATCGAACACCACTCGAAAATCGCCGATGAAGTCCAGCTGGGCTCGGAAATCTCCAATCGGTCCGCACCCCGCGAGAGCACCATCAAAGAGATCGGGCTCTCGCTCCGCTGCCAGTGCCGCCACCAGGCCTCCTTCGGAGAAGCCCACGATGACCGTGTGGGCAGGATCGGGGCGATACCGTTGCTCGATCGTATCCTTGAGCTCGACCAGGTCGGCCACCGCATCAGGAGCCACGAGTCCATTGGCCCGGTAGCTGGTCGTCGCAAAGGCGTAGCCCAGGCTGGTAGCAGCACTGGAGACCGACAGACCCCCGACGTGATCATCGGGGAGCGCGAGGGGTTGATTGGGTGCAACATAGCCGTGAGCGTACAGAACCAGATCTCCGTTCCAGCTCGACGGGAAGCACACGCGAAAGAGGGCGCCATGCTCGAGAGTCCCGTCCGAGCAGCCGGCAGAAGGCTGTATCCCGCCATCGGCCGGAGGCTGCTCAGGCGGCTCGGGTCCGGAAGCATCGCCGCCTCCGCATCCAAGGATTCCGGCGAGCAGAGCGACGACGGCAGCTGAACCGAAGCGCCCCACCCCGCCTGACTGCCACCTCATCTTGCCTGACCTTTCCATCTTTTCGTCAATTCGATATCGAGATCCAGTTGATCGATGATGCGCTGAACCACGAAATCCACCAGCTCGCTGACCTTAGTTGGTCGGTGATAGAAGCCGGGTGAAGCCGGTAGGATCACGGCGCCGGCTTCACCGGCGGCGACCAGGTTGCGAAGGTGAACCAGTGAGAGGGGTGTTTCTCGGCACACAAGAATGAGCTTTCGCCGTTCCTTGAGCGTGACGTCGGCGGCACGCTCGACCAAGGACCGGCTGGTTCCCAAGGCGATCGCCGCGACGGTTCCCATGGAGCATGGACAGACGACCATTCCGCTGGTCCGCTGTGATCCCGAGGCCGGAAGAGCACCGCGATCATCATCGGGGAAGAGGGTTACCGATGACCAGTCACCTCCAGTGGCCTCCCGCAGTCCTTCCACTGATTTGATTCCGCACTCCTCCCGGAGCAACCGGATTCCATGCTCCGACGGAATCAGCCAGACTGGTACCTGATTGCGGGCGAGGACCTCCAGCAGCCGCACGGCGTAGGGCGCACCTGATGCGCCGGTCAACGCGAGCACGAGGGGAAATCGCGTCATCGACCGCGGCGGTTGGGCGTGGGAGTGTGGTGCGGGTGTTTCGGGGGTAAGCGGTACGCGGTACGCGGTGAATTCTGGTTTTCCGGCTCAGACCGCCCGCGCAATGATGCGCCAGGGTGGTTTGTCGTTTTACCCTTCGATCGTGCCTTTCTCGGCCGCTTACCGCTCACCGCTCACCGCTCACTTTCAGTGCAAGAGCCGATCTACCAGAGCGAACCCGAATACGGTCACCGACATGACACCATTCATCGTGAAGAATGCCGCATCCAAGCGGGAGAGATCGCCGGGCCGAACCAATTGGTGCTCGTAGATCAGAATGGCAGCAGCGACCAGGAGGCCCACATAGTACCAGCCCCCGAAGCCGGCACCGTAGCCAAAGAGAGCCAGCGCGGGAATGGTGATGCCGTGGAGCAGCTTGGCCAGGAGAATGGCCCGCGACTCTCCCAGCCGGACCACGGCGCTCCGCAGGCCCTCGGCGCGATCGAAGCCGGCATCTGGGAGGGCATAAAAAATGTCGAATCCCGCCACCCAGGTGGCCACCGCTACCGTGATGGCTACGAGCATCCAGGGTGGATTGCTCCAGCGCCCGGTCACAGCCAGATAGCCACCCACCGGCGCGATCGCTAGGCTGCCACCGAGCCAGAGATGGGGCCACCAGGTAAACCGCTTCGAGAGGCTGTAGAGCAGAATCCAGGCCAGGGCTATCGGACTCAAGCCGAAACACAGTGGATTCAAGAGTGCAGCCGCCAGCATGAAGATGCCCGAGGCCATCACCACCGAGATCCAAGCCTGCGACACCGTCAACCGTCCCTGGGGCAACTCCCGGTTGGCGGTTCTGGGATTCCGGGCGTCGAACCTGTGGTCGGCAATCCGGTTGAACGCCATTGCGGCCCAGCGGGCTGCGGAAAACGCCAGCACCACCAAGACGACTGTGCGAAGTGACACCCTGGCCGAGCTGGCGGCGGCCAGAACTCCCAGTAACGCAAACGGCAGGGCGAACAGCGTATGCGGCAGCTTGACCAGGTTGACGTAGCGGACGAAGAGAGACTCCCCGGCGAAGGTTTGGGCCTCCCGGTACCCTCGCTCACTGCTCACCGCTTACTCCTCACGTCGTTCAAGGTGATGCCGAGTTGTGACCACATCTCGTCCACTCGCCGCTTCGTCTCCGGATCCATGGTGATCAGCTCCGGCCATTCGCGCTCGAAGCCTTCTTCCTTCCATTTCCGAGTGGCATCGATCCCCATCTTACTTCCATAGGTGAATGCCCGGCTCGAGTGATCGAGCACGTCTACCGGTCCCATGGTGAAGCGCACGTCACGCTCGGGATCGATGTTGTTGAGGGCGATCCACCAGGCCTCATCCGGATCCTGCACGTCGACGTCCTTATCCACCACCACCAGAACTTTCGCCAATGACATGAGACCCTGTCCCCAGAGCGCGTTCATGACCTTATAGGCTTGCCCCGGGTACTGCTTGTCGATCGACACGAACACCAGATTGTGGAAGATTCCCGTGGCGGGCATGTGATAATCCACGATCTCGGGAATGGTGAGTTTGAGCAGTGGAAGGAAGATGCGCTCCGTGGCGTGTCCCAGATAGTAGTCCTCCATCGGAGGACGGCCCACCAGGGTTGCCGGGTAGATCGGTTGCCGGCGAGTGGTAACGGCGGTGACGTGGACCTTGGGATAGTAGTCTGCCAGGGAGTAGAAGCCGGTATGATCTCCGAACGGCCCTTCCAGGACCAGTGGCTCAGCCGGATCGATGTAACCCTCCAGGACGATCTCGGCTTCGGCCGGCACCTCCAGCTCGCAGGTAATGGCCCGAGCCAGCTCCACCGGCGAGCGCCGGATAAAGCCAGCGAACAGGAACTCGTCGATGCTCGGCGGGAGAGGAGCGGACGCCGAGTACATGCTGGCCGGATCGCCGCCCAGTGCGATCACTACCGGCATCCGCTCACCCCGGACTGCCATCTCCCGCCAGTGTGCCGCACCGACCTTATGACGCTGCCAATGCATGGCGAGCGTGTCCCGGCCGAGCACCTGCACTCGATACATGCCGACGTTGCGTATCCCGCGGGCGGGGTCGTGAGTGATCACCATCGGGAGCGTGATGTACCTGCCCCCGTCGCCGGGCCATGTCGTCAGGAATGGAATCTGGTCCAGATCCACCTCAGCGCCCTGCTGTACCACCTCCTGGCAGACGGGCCGGCCCCCCTTTACCCGGGGCGGAAACTTGCCCAACTCGGCCAGCTTTGGCAGCATGGCCAACTTGCCAAGCAAACCCTCTGGGACCTTCAGGTTCAACATCTCGGATATCCGAGCACCGATCTCGTCCAGCTCCTCCACTGAAAACGCCGTGCACATCCGGCGCATGGAGCCAAACAAATTGATGGCGACTGGGTGCGGGCTTCGGCGCCCGTCATCGAGCAGCACGTGCTCGAAGAGCAACGCGGGCCCCCCACCTGGGCTCTTCATGGCCCGGTCGGCGATTTCGGCGATCTCCAGCCGGGCGCGGACCGGATGGCTCACCCGAATCAGCTCACCGATCCGGTCGATGGCCTGGAGGAACTGGCGGAGATCGTCAATCGCCATAGGCTTCTCTGGTTCCTACATACATCGCACAGACACCGCCCATGAGCAGCTCGAAGTCCACTGCCCCGAAGCCCTTACTCTGGATTCGACGGGCGAGCTCGACCGGTTGGGGGAAAAACCGGGTGGACTCTGGTAGCCATTGATAGGCAGTCGTATGTTTGGAAACCACTCGGCCAATCCAGGGCAGCACTCGCATGAAGTAGAGCTGGTAGACCCACCGGAGCCCGGGATTTTGAGGGAGAGTCATATCCAAGGCCACTACCCTGCTTCCCGGCCGGAGCACCCGGGCGATTTCTCCCAGACCAGCATCCAGATCGATCAAGTTGCGTAGCCCCCAGCCGATCATGGCGCCGTTAAACGAGCGGTCGGGAAACGGGAGCTCGAGCGCATCGGCGGTCACCGGCAGCAGCCGGCGCGACTTGTGGCGCCCGTATTCGAGCATTTGTGGTACAAAGTCCGCCCCGACGACTCGTCCCTTGAATCCCGGTCTTTGGGCGAGGGTGGCTCCAAAATCCAACGTCCCCGCGCACAGGTCGAGGTAAATTCCTTCCGGTTCACGCTCCCATCCCAGTCGTGCGACTGCCCGGCGTCTCCACCGCTGGTCCAGGCGAAAGCTGATGATGCGATTGAGCCGGTCGTAGGTGGGGGCGATAGCGGAGAAAATCGAACGGACGTAGGCCCGCTTTTCCGGACCGCCTGAGATAGGTAACTGACGATCCGAGGCTAACATAGGCGCTCAATGTAGTTCTGCTGGAACCCCCTTCGCAAGCCAACCGCCCGGTGGCTAGCAGCGCCACGGAGTTGGGTGGGCTGAGCGACCAGGAGGTTGTGCTCCGGGCCCGCTCGGGCCGGGAGGCCGCGTATCGGGAGTTGATTCGACGTTACGAACGACCCGTCTTTGCCCTACTCTTTCGTATGGTACGCGACCGGGAGCTGGCAGAAGACCTATCGCAGGAAACGTTCGTCAAAGCTCTGAACGCCATCGATTCCTATCGCCCCGAGTTCAAGTTCTCCTCCTGGATCTTCAAGATCGCCAACAACGCTGCCATCGACCATTTGCGCCGCCGTGAGCTGGACACGCTGTCGCTGGATGGCTCGCCCCATGCCGAGACTCCCGAGGCGATGCAGGCCACTGCCCTCCAGATTGGGGCTCGGCAAGAGTCACCCTTGGACACGGTCGAGGCCAAAGAGCTCGGCAGTGCCATCGAGGCGGCAATCGGGTCGCTCCGTCCGGAATACCGGTCCTGTATTCTGCTGCGGCATGTGGAGGGCCGTGCCTACGAGGAAATTGCCGAAATTCTGAACCTTCCCCTGGGCACCGTGAAGACATACATCCATCGCGCCCGCAATGAGCTGCGGGTGTCGTTGGCTCACCTCAAGGAATGAAACCTTCACTTTACCCTCAACGTAGGAGGGTCCACTTATGAGTTCCTCCCCCGAATCACACCTCTCTTCCGAGCAGATCGATGCGTGGCTCGGCGGCTCGCCTGATGCCGTCACCCAAAACCACGTTTCCCAGTGCCAGCTCTGCCAGGAGCAGCTGCGGGCCGACCAGGAAATCGCGGAGCTGATCGCCGGGTTACCCCTGTGGAGTCCCACGTCGGGCTTTGCCGACCGAGTGATGGCTTCGGTGCGAGTGCCCGATCCGTTTGCCTTCCGTTCTCTCGAGGCTACGCGGCGTCGGATGCTCGCTACTCCCAAATCCATGGCATTTGCCGCCAGTGTGGGGCTCCTGCTCCTGGGCTCCATGATCGCGAGCATTACCTGGACTCTTGGTCACCAGGCTACGATTGCATCCTTCGGCTCCTGGGTTGTGGCCCAGAGCGGGCAGGCGATGTGGCTCGGAGTTCGGGGAATCGCCTTGAACATCATCGAGCAGCCCTGGTATGCCTGGGTGAGCGGTTTCGTAGGTAATCCGGGTCGCCTGGCCCTATTTTCGGCACTGGTTTCGCTCGCCTATCTTGGTGGGCTCCTGACTCTGCGTCGCCTTCTGGCTATTCCGACTCAGCGGGTGGCCCATGCGGGGTTCTAGCCGGCTGCTCGGGCTCCTCGTCTTACTGACAGCCCTCTCGCGGCACACGCTAGCCGCTGACACGGGTGCCAGAACGTCGTCGGATCTGGTTGATCAGCTCCGAGCCCTCGTCTCCGGGGTGTCCGATCGACTGGCACCCCGTCATGCCGTACAAACTCGCATTCGTCCTCAAGCCATTGCTCAGGGCGGCACCTCCGTCGATCTGAGCAACCTCAGTAACCCGACCCAAGTTGAAGCCCGACTGCGCTCGGCTCTTGATATGGACAAGAGTCCCCTGCGGATCACCGTTCCCGGGGGGACTGCCCGCCAAGGGGACTTTAGCTTGGGATCGTCGGAAGAGCTGCGGGGTCATCTGTTAGTCGTGGACGGGAATGCAGATATCTACGGCACGCTTCGCGGCAACCTCGTCACTATGAATGGGAACGTCACCGTTCATCCGGGCAGCCTGGTTTCAGGGGATATCCTCACGCTTGGTGGCCAAGTCACTGATCAGGGCGGTGAGATCGGTGGTGAGGTTCGGACGCTTCAGCCGGCCCGCACGCGGGCAGGATCAGCTGAGCAGGTCGCCGTTCTGTCACCGTTTCAGAGTGTGCTGCGCCGGGCGGCGGGGGTGCTCGGCGTGTTCCTGACTTTATGTGCTCTGGGATTTGGACTGGTCATGTTCGGGCGGCAGAACCTGGAGATCGTTTCGGATACGGTGGCCCACTCGTTCGGCCGGGCGTTCGTCACCGGACTCCTCGGCCAGATACTCTTGTTGCCGACCTTCGGCATGTTGGTGGTCGGATTGATCCTCAGCGTTGCCGGAATCCTGTTGCTCCCGTTTGCCGTGGCGGTCTTCGTCCTGCTGACGGTTATCGGGGTTGTCGGAGGATATCTCGCGGTCGCACACGCCATGGGCGAAACCTATATCAGGCGTCGCATGGCACTTGGTGTGGTAATCGGCTCGCCCAACAGCTATCGCTACCTGCTCATCGGACTGTTGGGCTTGGCGAGCGTCTGGGCCGCCTGGGCGCTCTTTGGCTGGGTCCCGGTCGCGGGCAGCATCGTGTGGGGGGCTGCTTTCTTCGTCACATGGCTTCTGGGCACGGCCGGGTTTGGCGCGGCTCTGCTCAGTCGCGCGGGGATCAAGGAGAACTTTGCCGGACGGTTGCTGCCTCCCGAGGCACTGACCGACGAGTACCTCTGGGCCACGCCACAATTCGGCGTGCCGGCAGGCCGACGTCCCGGCGCGCGCAACCCTCGGCCATGAGCGCTCGGCTCGCAACGATCCTCCTGCTGCTCGCTGGCTGGGCCACGAGAGCAGAGGCGCAGAGCATGCGTCCCTTTACCACCTTCCGGCAAATGCACGGGGAAATCCGGCTAGCCGCGCAGCTCGAGTTCGCGGCAGGGTTGCTTCGGGTAACCCAAGGTCGACCCAGCGAGCTCTATCGGATGGATCTCTCCTACGATGACGATCGGTACGTGCCCGTCAGCGACTTCGATTCCCGCAACGGCGCGGTTCTGCTCGGCCTGAAGCCGGCGGGGGAGGGTGGGGTGCGCGTGGTTTCCCGCAACCAGCTTCAGCAAATCGCATCGCTTGCGCTCTCGCCCCGCGTGGATTTGTCGCTGGGATTCAATCTCGGGGCCGTGGACGCGGACGTGGAGCTGGGGGGACTGAGAGTAAGCCAGCTCGAGATGAGGACCGGAGTCAGCAAAGCCGTGGTGCGGTTTTCCCGTCCGAACGCAACCCGGTGCGATCACGCCAGCATCAGTGCGGGAGCCGCTCAAGTCACGGTTCTCGGATTGGGAAACAGCCGGTGCGACGAGATTAGTTTCGAGGGGGGCGTGGGCCGGGTCCTGCTCGACTTTTCCGGACACTGGAGCTCCAACGCCCGGGTGCACATCACGATGGCAATGGGCGAGTTGACGCTGCGGCTCCCGCGCGCCGTGGGCGTCAGGATGACCATGGACAAGTTCTTGTCCAGCTTCGATCCCAGGGGGCTCGTGCGGCAAGGTGAGGCGTATCAGTCGGTCAACTACGATCGCACCCAGCGGCATCTGGATCTCGACCTCACCGCGGCGGTCGGTGGTGTCAATGTGGAGTGGACGGAATAACGCTGAGCGGTAAGCGGAAGGGCAAAGCGGGAGAAATGTGAGCGGCATTACCCGGTAGCGTGAACCGAGAGCTGCGGAGTGACCCGTCTCACCTTTGACCGCTCACCGCTCACTTACTTTTTTAGCATGTCCCCCATCGAGACTCTCGGCTTCGCGCTCGGTACCTCATTCGCCTCGGGACTCAATCTCTACCTCACCGTAGCCGCCGCCGGCCTGCTCCAACGCTTCGGCGTCATCCAACTCCCCGATTCGCTCCAGGTGTTGGCCAACCCAGTACTGATCGGTCTCGCTGGAGCGCTCTTCATCATCGAGTTCATCGCGGACAAGATCCCGTACGTCGACACCGCCTGGGACGCGGTGCACACGTTCATCCGGCCACCGGCAGCCGCGGTGCTCTCCTACAGCGCGTTCGGGCAGGTCTCGGAAGAATGGAAAGTTGGGGCCGCACTCCTGGCGGGAAGCGTGGCGCTTACCTCTCATGGGGTAAAGGCCAGCAGCCGCGCAGCAGCGAACACCAGCCCCGAACCGATCAGTAACTGGACATTGAGTGTGCTGGAAGACGGGCTGGTGCTGTTCCTGACCTGGCTGGCCGGCACTCACCCGCTGATAACGGCGATAGTCGTTGTGGTGCTGGTCGTTCTGGCAGTGATTGTGATCTGGAAGCTTTATGGATACTTCAAGGTGATCAAAGCCCGGCTTCGCCGACAACCGAGCACCTGATCAGCCGAGTCGCGCGCGGACCTGTCCACCGACTCCTACCCCGAGCCGTCGCGCCGCGGAACCGTTCCGCACCGCGATCTCGATGGCCCCACCCGAGCCGACATAGGCCAACAATCCTCCGCTGGCCACATCCCCGAATGTCCGGCGGAGGGAGCCGATCTCGAGGTCCTCGACTTCCAGTCTGGCGTACGGAGGAACCACATCGGTGGTCAGGTTGGTGATCAAAGTCCCGAATCGATCGATGTATACGATCTCTCCTACGACGGCCTTCCCCTCATGGTGGGGCGAGGTATATGCCAGTCGTACCGGCAGGCGGCCGAATGGCTCCCCCAGGCTCGACAGGGGTTCTCCTCGAAGAAGCGCTGCGGCGGCGGGCGCGAACAGGTCCCGCCCGTGGAAGGTGGCCGATGCTCCGGCAGGCGTGGGGAGTACCACGGCCTCTACCGCGGCATCATGAAGGACTGGGGTGAAGATCCCATTGTCGGGACCAACAAACCAGTGCCCGTGGGCGCTCAGTGCCAGCGCGGCCCGTCCCGTACCAACCTCGGGATCCACCACAACCAGGTGAACTGTCCCGGAAGGGAACTGATGCCAGGTGCGTCCTAACACGTAAGCGGTGGACCGGATGTCTCCCGGGATAATGCTGTGGGTAATATCGATGAGTACTGCGGTGGGGGCCCCGGTGAGGATGACTCCTTTCATCTCGGCGACGTAGGAGTCCGCCGACCCGAAATCGGTCAGCAGTGTAGCAATGGAGGTTTTTGACTTTTCTGTCCTACTCGTATCCCCTCATCCTCGAAGAATGGGAAGGGCTACCCCGCGACCCGCAGTCTTCTGTTGGAGCGCTTCGGCGGCCTGTCGCAGGCTCGTTGCCGCCGGACTCTCGGGCTGGGCCACGACCACCGGCTGGCCCGCATCGGCCAGCGCTGCCAATTGAGGCTGAAGTGGAACAGTCCCGAGAAGCGGCGCTCCTATCTCATCAGCCAACCGCTGACCCCCGCCCGAGGAGAAGAAGTCGAAGTGGCGACCGGTTTCAGCGTCGGTGAATCCACTCATGTTTTCGATGACTCCAATCACCGGCACCCCGACGCGCTCGAACATCTTGGCGCCCCGGAGCGCGTCACCCACCGCCACTTCCTGGGGAGTAGTCACGATCACGGCACCGGAAACGTGGGTGGCCTGTACCAGCGAGAGCTGGGCGTCGCCGGTACCGGGAGGCAGGTCCACGATGAAGTAGTCGAGCTTGCCCCACTCCACATCGCGCAGGAACTGATTCACGATTTTCATGATGATCGGCCCACGCCAGATGGCCGGGGCGTCACGCTCGACCAGGAAGCCCAACGACATGAGCTTTACGCCGTAGGCTTCCAGCGGCTGAATCTTCCCTTGAAAAACCGGAGGACGCGCATTCACCCCGAACATCCGGGGGATGTTGGGCCCATAGACGTCGGCGTCCATGAGTCCAACTCTGGCTCCCGACTGTGCCAGAGCGATGGCGAGGTTGGCCGCGACCGTAGACTTCCCCACCCCACCTTTTCCGGAGGACACCGCCACAATCTTGCCGAGGTTGGGCTGGTCTACCGGTTGCGGGGCCGGTGGAACTGCCGGCTGGGAACCGGCCGGCGGGCCATGGGTGGTGCGAGATGGACCGGCCGGATTGGTCACGTTGATCTTGATCTCTTCTCTGCGAACTCCCTCCACTGCAGCAACTGCCGACCGGGCCGAGCGTACCAGCGTCGCGGGATCCTCCGGAGCGAGCAGGAAGGTGAAGCTGACCTTCCCATCGTCGGTCACGGCCAAATCGCGGATCATACCCGCCGAAAGGAGGTCATTCTCCAGTCGAGGGTTCTGGATCCGCGCCAGCGCCGCGGTCACCCTGGATTCGAGGGGTTCGCTCAAGTCCTACAAAGCCTCGACATGCTTGACTTCGGGAACCATCTCACGCAGGCGGGTCTCGATACCCTGTTTCAAGGTCACGGCTGATGCCGAGCAGCCATGGCAAGTGCCCCCGAGCCGCAGCAGCAGAACGCCATCCGCTTCATCGAAGTCGACCACCTCGACCTGTCCTCGATGGGAGGCGATATATGGACGCAGGGTATCCAACGTCTTTTCGATTCGATCGATCGTATCCATGCTACCACCTCAGCTCGGCCGGGATGTACCGGCCCTTGTGCTGTCTGAGCTCCGGCTGTCCGCAGTTCGGCTTCCATCAGAGCCCAGATATTCCCTTGCCGCCTTCAGCACCTTGGCCTGAACATCCGCCAGCGTCCCCGTCAGGGAAAGGCCAGCCGCTTTGGTGTGTCCACCGCCGCCATACGGCTTGGCGAATGCCGCGACGTCCACGTCGCCCACGGACCGGAGCGATACCTTGACCCGCCCCTGAGCGATCTCCCGGAAGAGTAATGCCATACGGACCCCTTCGATGGACCGGGGGAACTCTACGACTCCGTCGAGGTCATCGGACGATACCCCAAGTCGCTCAATGGCTCCGGGAGGAACGGTGACCCAGGCCAGACCGTGTTCCGGTTCTACCACCAGCGTTTGCAGCGCCTCAGCGAACAGCCGCGGTCGCCCCTCGGGGGCTCGAGCATATACCTCGAGATAGATCTTCTCGGGATCGACCCCGGTCTCCAGCAAATCCGCCGCGACCCGGAGCGCGCGGGGCCGGGTGTTGCTGAACCGAAAGCCACCGGTATCGGTGAGAATGGCCACGTACAGACCCCGGGCCACGGCCTGGGTGACGGGCCAATTGTTGGCCCGGGCGAGATCGAAGATCAGCTCGCCGGTGGCGGAGGCGTGCGGATCGACATAGCGCGGGCCGGAAGGCAGCTGACCGGTGCTGACATGGTGATCGACGCACGCCACGGGAACACCACGATCCCGCACCGTATCGATGAGCATGCCCAGCCGAGTCAGATCGGAAATATCGAGTACGATGATCAGATCGGCCCGGCGGAGCTCCTTGATCGCTTCGGAAGTTCGGTCGACCCCCGGCAGGTCCTCAAAGAGGAAGTCGAACCGCGGCGGCGTGGGGCTTGGGTTGGTGATGACGGCATCGACGCCTTGGGCCCGAAGCAGATGAGCCAAGCCCACTTCACTGCCGAGGCCATCTCCATCCGGGTTCACATGTGTCGTAATGCAGACCTTGAGCCCAGGGCGGATCGCAGTGGCAAATGCCTGGGCCTGGGCAGTCTTCTCGGGCGACAACGAAAGCGGCATTTCCAATACTAACAGCGCAAACCGACCGGCGCGAAACCTCCTATTGGGGTGATCCGGCAGCCAACCGGGAATGACGTCGGCTGTAGAGGAAGTAGATCGTCAGGCCGATGACCAGCCAGATCAGGAGCCGGAGCCAGGTCTCTTTGTCCAGGTAGGCCATCAGATAGGCCGACGAGAGCGCTCCCATCGGGGCGACGAACCAGACCCACGGGGTCTTGAAGGGACGATGCAGGCTGGGCTCTCGAATCCGCAGCACCAGAACCCCGAGGCACACGATGACGAAGGCGAGCAGCGTGCCGATCGAGACCAGCTTGGCCGCATCCCGTACCGGTAGGATGGCAGCCGGAAATGATACGGCCACTCCGGTGATGATTGAGGTGATATACGGCGTGCGGAAGCGGGGGTGAACTCGCCGGATGAACGGCGGAAGCAGCCCGTCCCGTGACATCGAGTAGAAGATCCGGGACTGACCCAGGAGCTGTACCAGAATGACTGAGGTGAGTCCGGCGATGGCCCCGATCTTAATGAAAGCCGCGAAGAACCCGAGACCGGTGTAGTCCGCCACTTTGGCGATGGGGGCGGGCACATCCAGATCGGTATACCGAACCACCCCGGTGGCAATGGCCGATACAACGATGTACAAGACGGTACAGGCCACCAGCGATCCGATGATGGCGATGGGCATGTCGCGCTGCGGATTCTTGGCCTCTTGAGCCGCCGTGGTGACCGAATCGAATCCGATGTAGGCGAAGAACACGATCGCCGCGCCGGCCACGACACCACTGAAGCCGAAGTGTTCCCGTGCCCCGGTGTTGGCTGGAATGAATGGATGCCAGTTCGCCGGATTCACGTGCGGTGCGGCCAACACGATAAAGAGGAGAACGACAATCACCTTGATGAGAACGATGACGTTGTTGACCGAGGCCGACTCCCTGATTCCCACCACCAAGAGGGTCGTGATCAGCGCGATGATGAACACCGCCGGCAGATTGAGCACTGCCGTCACCTGGCTCCCGTCAGCCAGCGTCACCACTGTTCCCCGAGCGGCCTGCCAGTGAGCCGGGATGTGAATGCCCAGATCGTTCAGCAACGAAACCACGTAGCCCGACCACCCGATGGCGACGGTGGTGGCGGCGAGTGCGTACTCCAGCACCAGGTCCCAGCCAATCACCCAGGCCACAAATTCGCCCAGCGTCGCATAGCCATAGGTGTAGGCACTGCCGGCCATCGGAACCAGGGAGGCGAATTCGCTGTAACACAGGGCGGCAAAGATCGAGGCCACTCCGGCCAGCACGAAGGAGAGCACAACAGCGGGTCCGGCGTTTTGCGCGGCCACCGTCCCGGTAAGGACGAAAATGCCGGTGCCGATGATGGCCCCCACCCCCAGCGCGGTGAGATTGATCGGCCCCAACGCCCGCTTGAGGCTGTGATCGCCCGCCGCTTCTTCTTGGAGGGCCGTTACGGTCTTCCGCCGAAACAGACCACTCGCAGGCGGAGGAGCTGACCGGGGAGGAGAGGCGTTGATCGGTGCGCTCACGCGGATTTCCTCAGGGCTTGGGCAGCCTGCTCGCGTTGGAGAACGCTGTGCTTGCGGCCGTAGGTGAAATAGATCACGAAACCGATCAGCAACCAGACGAGGAGACGAAGCCAGGTGTCTCCCGGCAACGTCGCCATCAGACCGGCGCATGCGAGCACCCCGAGAATCGGCACCAGCGGAACCAACGGGGTGCGGAACGGCCGGTCCAAGTCGGGCCGCTTGCGACGGAGAATCCAGACGCCGATGCACACCAGAACGAACGCCAGAAGAGTTCCGATGTTCACCAGCTCGCCCAGAATCTGAATGGGGAAGGTGCCGGTTATGATCGCGACGATGATCCCCACGTAGATAGTTGAGAGATAGGGCGTCCGGAAGCGGGGGTGTACCTTGCCGGCCCAGCCGCCCAAGAGGCCGTCTCGGGACATGGAGTAAAACACCCGGGACTGGCCCAGCAACATGACCAGAACAACCGATCCCAGTCCTAGTACCGCGCCCAGGGTGATGAAGGGGCGTAGCCAGGTGAGCTGGGGGATCTGTTCGATCGCGTAGGCCACCGGGTGAGGAACGTTCAGTGTGTCATAACGCACCAGGCCGGTCAGCGTGAGTGACACCAGCACGTACAGTGCCGTGCAAATGACCAGCGATCCCAGAATGCCTTTGGGCATGTCCTTCTGCGGATTCTTGGCCTCTTGGGCGGCGGTACTGACCACGTCGAAGCCGATGTAGGCAAAGAAAATCAGTCCGGCGCCCCGGAAAATGCCGCTCCAGCCAAACTCGCCGAAATGCCCCGTATTGGGTGGAATGAAAGGCTTCCAGTTTTCCGGATGGACGTACTGGATCCCGAAGAGAATGAACAGCAGCACCACCGCGATCTTGAGCACCACGATCAGATTATTGACCTTGGCCGATTCCTTGATTCCAATGACGAGAATGGTGGAGGCGAGTGCCACAATGAGCATGGCAGGAAGATTGAAGAGCGATCCGGTGCGGTTCCACCCAGGCGTGGCACAGGCGGCAACGGCGTTGGTGACGTCGGCGCTGGTACACCAGCGGAGCGGGGCAGACGTCACCGCCGCGGGAAGGTGCAGCCCGAAATAATCGAGCAGGCTCACGAAGTATCCCGACCAGCCTACGCCGACAGTCGCAGCCCCCATGGCATACTCCAGGATCAGATCCCACCCGATGATCCACGCCATGAGCTCGCCCATGGTGGCGTAGGAGTAGGTGTAGGCACTGCCGGCCACCGGGACCGTGCTGGCCATCTCGGCGTAGCAGAGTCCGGCCAGTCCACAGGCTATGGCGGCGACGATGAATGAGAGCGGCACCGCGGGCCCGGCATGGAGTGCGGCAGCCAGTCCGGTGAGAACGAAAATGCCGGCACCGATGATGGCTCCGATCCCGAGCATGGTGAGGTTGAGCGCGCTGAGCGCGCGTTTGAGCGATCGCTCGTTTGTCGCTTCGGCCTCGGCGCGGAGAGCCGTGACCGACTTGGTGGCCCAGAGATTCATCGGTGGGGTCCCCTTGTGTAAAGGCGTGAGCGGTGAGCGGTCACCGGTAAGCGAGGCTGGCCGGCGGGGCAGCAGGCTCCGGACCCGCTTACCTCTTACTGCCTACTGCTTACCGATTTTCACGCGCTGTAGTTCGGAGCTTCTCGCGTGATCGTCACGTCGTGGGGGTGCGACTCGCGCAGTCCGGCCGAGGTGATCTGAAGCATCTCCACATCGCACTGCAGCTGTGGGATGTTCGCCACCCCGCAGTACCCCATGCCGCTGCGAAGGCCGCCCACCATCTGATAAAGGACATCGGAGACCGGGCCCTTATAAGGAACCCGCCCCTCGATGCCCTCGGGTACCATCTTGGAGGGGGCCATCTCGCCCTCCTGGAAGTAGCGATCGGCCGAGCCATCCTGCATGGCTGACAGGCTCCCCATGCCACGTATCATCTTGAAGCGGCGGCCTTCGGCCAGGACCGACTCGCCGGGACTCTCCTCTGTGCCCGCGAGCATCGAGCCCATCATCACGGATGACGCTCCCGCCGCCAGCGCTTTCACCACGTCGCCGGAATACTTCACGCCGCCGTCCGCGATGATGGGAACGTCGTCCGCCCCCCGAAGGGCATCCATAATGGCCGTGACCTGGGGAACGCCGACGCCCGTCACCACGCGAGTCGTGCAGATACTGCCGGGGCCAATCCCGACCTTCACCGCATCAACGCCGCGCCGGACCAGCTCCCGAGCGCCGGCTTCCGTGGCCACGTTCCCCGCCACGAGCTGAATATCCGGGAAGGCCTCGCGCAAGAGGTCGACGGTCTCGAGCACACCCTCGCTGTGGCCATGGGCGGAGTCCACCACGATCACGTCGACTCCCGCCCCGACCACAGCCCGAGCCCGCACCACGGCGTCAGGTCCCCCTCCAACAGCTCCCGCGACCCTCAGTCGGCCGTGCTGATCCTTGTTGGCCAACGGGTGCTCCCGCCGCTTGAAGATGTCCTTGACCGTGATGAGCCCCTTGAGCACGCCCTTCGCGTCCACCACGGGGAGCTTCTCGATCCGGTGTTTCGCCAGAATGCGCTCGGCCTCTTCCAGGCTGGTGCCCACCGGCACCGTCACCAGTTTCTCCTTCGTCATCACCTCGCGCAGCGGCTGATCGAGATTGCTCTCGAACTGGAGATCACGATTGGTGATGATCCCGACCAGCCGGCCCTGGCCGTCCACGATCGGCACGCCGGAGATCCGGAATCGCCGCATGAGCGCGTACGCCTCGCGCAGCGGCCGATCCGGTCCCAGCGTGATCGGGTTGAGAATCATGCCGCTCTCACTCCGTTTCACCCGGTCCACCTCCGCCGCCTGTCGCTCCACAGTCATGTTCTTATGCAGCACTCCAATACCCCCCGCCCGGGCCATGGCGATGGCCATGTCCGCCTCGGTGACGGTGTCCATGGCAGCGGAGACGAGCGGAATGTTGAGGGAGATGGTGCGAGTGAAGCGAGTGGCGGTGGAAACCTCACGCGGGTGGACCGTCGAGTGCCGCGGCACCAGGAGAACGTCGTCGAACGTGAGTCCGGCTTTGGGACGGATTACACTCACGTTTCCGCCGGCCTGAGATGCACGACGGCCCACCAACGCCCATCAAGGGCGGACGGCGGGCCGAGGTTCCATGGGTCCATCCAGAAGGCTAGCGACCGCTTCCAGTGAAATCAAGACGGTCGCGGGACGCTCGCCGCCACAATAGGTAGACGGGAATTCCCGTCGCCACGATGAGCAGGCCCAAGGCAGAGAACTTCCGCTGTTGCGGGTCGGCCAAGAGAACGACCAGCAAGAAGGCATTGGCGCATATATACAGCGCGGGCAGAATCGGATACCCGAAGGCCCTGACCGGGCGGGGAAGATCGGGCCGCAAACGCCTGAGCCGGAACAGGGAGACCGTGGTCAGGAGATAAAAGATCAGCGTCGCGAAAATGACGTAATTCAGCAGCTCATTATAGGTGCCGCTGATGCAGAGCACGCTGGCCCAGACCGCCTGAGCCATCAAGCCGAAGACTGGAGTCCTATATCCCGGATGAAGTCGTCCCGCACTCTCAAAAAAGAGTCGATCTCTGGCCATCGCGTAGTACACCCGGGGGCCCGAGAGAATCAGGCCGTTGTTGCAGCCGAAGGTGGAGAGCAGGATCGCGATCGCCATGATGGTGGCAGCCCCTGCCCCCAGCGCTACTTCGATCGCCGCCGTGCCCACCCGGTCCTGCGCCGCGTACGGGATGCCGCGCGCCAGCGCATCGGCACCCGCAGGGTCTCCATAGAACGGGAGAATGTTGAGATAGGCCACATTCGCCAGCACATAGAGGGTGCAAACCAACCCGGTCCCCAGGGCGAGGGCTCGGGGGAGATTCTTGGTGGGCTCGCGGACCTCTGCGGCGGCAAACGTGACGTTGTTCCAGGCATCGGCCGAGAAGAGCGATCCGACCATCGCCGCTCCGATGACCGGCAGCACCACGATCGACCAATCTCCGGTGCCCCACAAATGAGAGAAGTTTTGCGCCGCGACGGCCGGCTGCCGGAACAATGTCAGCCCGAGGATCACCAGAACCGCGAGCGCGCCAATCTTGGCCACGCTGAACACGGTCTGCACCGCAGCACCCAGCTTGACCCCTCTCATGTTGAGCAACGTGAGCACGACGATCATCAGGATGGCAACTACTCGCTGGTGCGACAGCCCCAACTGGATCGCATCCTTGGCCCCCGGAAGGTGAAGCTGGCCCAGCGATAGAAAGACATCCGGCGTAATTCCGGGGATGAGTACGCTCAGAAACTTGCCGAACGCCACCGCTACCGCCGCGATGGTTCCGGTCTGAATGACCATGAAAAGGGTCCACCCGTACAGGAACCCGGCAGCCGGAGACAGCCCCTCGCGAAGGAAGACATACTGGCCTCCCGCGCGAGGGATCATCGCCGCCAGCTCGGCGTACGCCAGCGCCCCAGTCACGGTCATTGCTCCGGTAATTACCCATACCAGCAAGAGCGCTGCAGGACCCCAGGTTGCCACTTGTCGGCTGATGTCAGCCGAGACGATGAAGATGCCGGATCCGATCATGGAGCCGACCACCAGGGATACGGCGGCCAGCGGGCCGATACCACGGATGAACTCCGGAGCCGAGGAAACAGTCTCCGGGGCCTTGGTGGATACGGTCATATACAGCGCTCCCAGCCGGGTACGAACCCGTGCAGTGAGGGACGAGGTGGGGGTGTAATAGTTGGCTACTGCTGAGACGACAACCGGTCGACGTCCGTCTGATCCGTTTCCTCTGGCAGCCGGGGCCGTTCCGCAGCCTTGACGGCTTCATCGACGACCGCTTGTCCCGCCGCCGCGAGCCCCTTCATTACCTTTGCTGCACTGTCCATGAGACCCATGGTTCCGCTGATCGCCTGAATCGGCAGCTTGCCGGCGCGCATGGTGTTCTCGACCGTCTCGGTGATCTTGGCCAGAATACCGCCGGGTTGTCCCCGGGCGGCGTACTTGCTGTTGAGAAACTCGATGTAGTCGAGGACCTGGTAGCCTTTCTCGTCATCGAGGGCCTCGAGCAATCGAGTGAGGCGTTGCTTCAGTAGATCATTCATCTCAATGGCTAGTCCACCACCCGCGCCACAAACTCGACGATAGGGGTGGTCAGGTATTTGGATCGGGCTGCCTTGATCGTGACCCGCAACGTCATCTCCTGCAGCGGCGTGAGCGCGCGGAATTCGGCGGCCTGGGCTTCGCTCACCGTAACATACACAAAACCAGGCTCGGGTAACGGCCCCCGGGTCAGCAGATAATTTTGCCCCCGAGGCATCTCGGTCCGAAGCTCGTCGGCAGTTTGCACCGCAATGAGCTGCAGCCTCCACTCCACCGTCCGACCCATATAGCGTCCTGGATCGGTGCGGACCTCGGCCGCCGTCACACCGCTCAGGCTCGACCCGGAAGCGGATTGGAGATCCCCGGCCCGCACCCAGGCTTCGAGTTGTACCCTGACCCAGTCACCCGACCGTCCCAGCACCCGGGTCGGTGTACCACTCTGAAGGGCTCCGAATTGAGCGGCCTCAGGGGCGCTGAACAGTGGGGTTTCGCGCGAGGTCTCGGCCCGCTCCGAGTCGCCGGCGGGCTTGGCCGCACTGGCCAGGGCGGGCTGCTGGGGCGCAGTAGTTCGTACGGTGGGAGAGTCCACCTCCTCAGGAGAAATGTCCCCGGACTCGATCGGGGCAACCGCCTCCCGCGGGATCCAACCCTCCCGCCTGACGTGCGTCCACTTCCCTTCTGCTTCCACTTTCCGGAGGAGACCACCCGCGCGAATCCTTCCGATGATCTCGCCATTGGGAGAGCGCCGGATGTTTTCCCCATCCGACGGAGTGACTACCAGATCGAACCCATCGCGCCGGGAGGCGGCCGTCGATTGGGTGAAGATCCAGCCCTCGATCACGACCTCGTGCCAAGCCCCCTGGGCTCTTCGGGCCTG
>DASSED010000139.1:0-4903 GCA_035695405.1 Gemmatimonadales bacterium | reverse complement strand
CTGAGTGTTGAACTCGGAGATGGGCATGCCCCCGTCCAGACGTGGCGCTCCGTCGCTCGGTCCCACCCGATCCTGGGGATCATGCTCGTCGTAGATCGGTCCCACGATCTCTTCCAGCAGGTCTTCCATGGTCACCAGCCCGGCGGTGCCGCCGTACTCATCGAGCACGATGGCAAGATGGGTTTTGAGCCGTTTCATGTCGGCGAGAACGTCTTCCACCTCTCGAGTACCTGGGACGAAGAGCGGCGGTCGCATGATGGTGCGAATGGTTTGCCCCGGCCGGGAACGCAAGGCCCCCAGAATGTCCTTGGCGTGCACCACGCCGATAATCTCGTCGAGCGAGTCGGTGTACGCCGGGTAGCGCGAGCGGCCGGTGATGGCTACTTGGTCGGCGGCGGCCTCGACCGTGAGATCCGCTTCCAACGCCGCCATCTGGGTTCGCGGGGTCATGACCTCCTGTGCGGTCTTCTCGCTGAACTCGAACACACCTTCGAGCAGGCGGGCGTCCTCCCGAAGCAGGCTGCCGCCTTCGGTGCTTTGCTCCACCAGCATCCGGATCTCTTCGGGGGAATGGAGCCGCTCGTTTTCTCCCGGAGGCTTGATGCCGAGCATGCGAAGCAGCCGGTTGGCGGTGCCGTAGAGCAGCGCGATCGGACCCGACATGATCCAGGCGAAGCCGATAAGCGGCGGCGTGAGCCAGGTACTGACTGTCTCCGGGTACACCAGCGCGACCGCCTTCGGCACCAACTCGCCCAGCGTAATGTGCAGCATCGAGATGATGATGAATGCGATGGTCGAGGCCACGCCGTGCGTGGCAATGGCGGCGAAGGGCTTCGGTAACCAGCTGAACCCATTGCCTATGAGGCCGGCCAGCGCCGGCTCGCCGATCCAGCCCAGTCCGAGTGAGGTGAGAGTAATCCCCAGCTGAGTGGCCGAGATGTACCGGCCCAGTGATTGTACCGCTCGGCGCGCCAGCCTAGCTTTGGCGTTCCCGGCTGCAGCCATCTCATCGAGGCGGGTCCTCCGGGCGCCCACCAAAGAAAATTCGGCCGCTACAAAGAAAGCGTTGGCCAGAACCAGAAGGATGACGGCAACTAGGCCGAGTGCTATAGGAGGGGATTCTGCCGGTTCCATACGCCCCAAGTCTAGTCGTCAGCGGGTCGGGCTGCGAGGGTGCGGATTGATCCGCCGGCTCACGGTACCACCGTTCGACTCCCTCGAGTCCCTCCTCCCGCGCTACGGCGGCGCCGATGGGGAGACTCGCCAGGCGGTCGCCCACATCGTGGAAGATGTGGCGGCACGCGGGGATACGGCCGTCAGGGAAAACACCCTTCTCTGGGATGGGGTGGACCTGTCGCCCAGCGCCTGGGAATTGGACCCCAGCACCTGGCAGGCCGCCCTCGAGCGGATCGCTCCCCAGCTTCGGGACGCGCTCTCCCGGGCCGTTCGGCAGGTCAGCGAATACCATCAGCGGCAGCGAGATGCGGGGTTTCACCTGTCCGATCCGGACGGCAGCGTGGTGGGGATGAAGGTGACGCCGCTGGACCGAGTTGGACTCTACATCCCTGGTGGTAAGGCCTCCTATCCCTCTTCAGTCATCATGAATGCCGTACCCGCGCTGGTTGCCGGGGTACAGGAGATCATCGCGGTGGTGCCGCCCAGCGGAGTGACCGACGCGGTGCTCGCGGCGTGCGCGCTGTCCGGCGTTACCCGGGTCTTCCAGGTGGGGGGTGCGCAAGCGATCGCCGCCCTCGCTTTCGGCACCCCGACGATTCCCCGGGTCGACAAGATCGTGGGTCCCGGCAATCGGTGGGTAGCCGAGGCCAAGCGTCAGGTCGTGGGAAGAGTGGGCATCGACATGGTGGCCGGCCCGACCGAGCTGGTGATTGTCGCCGACTCCACCGCTCGTCCCGATCGGGTCGCCACCGATATGATTGCCCAAGCCGAGCATGACGAGGATGCCATCAGCTGGTGTGTGACCACCAACCCGGATCTCGCCGAAGCATTGCCCGCAGCGCTGGAGAGCGTCCTGTCCCGGGCTCCGCGAGCGGAGATTGCCCGAACCGCGTTGGAGCGCAATGGATTGATTGCGGTGGCGAGCTCGATGCGCGACGCCATCGAGGTGATCAACCGCCGCGCTCCGGAACATGTCCAGATCGTCGCTGAGGGCGCCGAGCGGGTGGCGACCGCCATTCGCAACGCCGGGGCCATCTTTCTGGGCGACGACACCCCGGAGCCGGTGGGCGACTACCTGGCCGGTCCCAGTCATGTTCTACCCACCGGCGGCACGGCTCGCTACGGGTCCCCGCTCGGGGTATACGATTTCGTCAAGCGCACCAGTGTCGTCCGATATACACCCGCACGGCTCAGCCGCGAAGCTCCGTCCATCATCGCATTGGCCGAGGCCGAAGGGCTGTATGCTCATGCGGAAGCGGTGAGGATGCGGGTAGGCGGGTAAGGGGGTAGCGGGTACGTGGGTAAGAGGTAAGAGATCCTACACCAATTAAATTCAGGGCATGAGCGGTCCTACGACTTCCAATGCACACGCCAGTGCGTCCGCCCGGCTGCTAGGGGACTGTACTTCCCCGCCTACCCACTTACCCACGTACCCGCTTACCCGCTTGGGGGCGGTGCTCGGCCTGACATTGGTATTCATGTTAGTGGAGGCAGTCGGGGGCTGGCTCAGTGGCTCACTCGCGCTTCTGGCCGACGCGGGGCACATGCTCACCGATGCGGGAGCATTGGGGCTCTCGCTCTTGAGTGCCTGGATCGCTCTCCGGCCGGCCAATGCCCGGAAGACCTACGGATATCAGCGGTGGGAGATCCTGGCTGCCCTGGTGAACGGAGCGGCGCTCTTCGGCATCGCTGCCTGGGTCATGGTCGAGGCGGCCCAGCGGATTCATCACCCCCAGCCAATTCGGGCCCAGCTCTTTCTGGTCATCGCAGCCGGTGGCCTCCTGGTCAATCTGATCAGTCTCTGGATCCTGCACGGCATTCATCAGGGCAACCTGAACGCGCGCGGAGCGTACCTCCACGTGCTGGGCGACGCGCTGGGCTCGCTGGGTGCGCTGGTGGCGGCGGGAATCATCCTGCTCACCGGCTGGACTCTGGCCGATCCTATCATCTCCATTTTGATCGCGCTACTGATCCTCATCGGTGGCTGGCGGCTGCTACGGGAAAGCACCGACGTGCTGCTGGAGGCAGTTCCCGGTCACGTCTCCCTGGTCGAAGTGCATCGTCGGATGCTGGCCGTGCCCGGTGTCAGCGCAGTCCATGATCTTCATGTGTGGACCGTCACCAGCGGCATGGTGGCCATGAGCGGGCACGCCATCGTTCCCCGGCTCGATGCCCACCCCGAGGTCCTCGACCGGATCCGGTCCGAGATGGCACTTCTAGGCATCGCCCACGTCACGATTCAGCTGGAAGTGCAGCATGAGTGCGAGGAGCCGGTGGTAGTGGGGCAGCAGCATTCCGGGCACCGGCATTAGACGCCTCGCTTCCTGACCCTCATACCTTCCCGACTTTCGGTACTTCCCGTCTTCCACAACCTCTCTTGCCACCACGCACGGAGCCACCTATATATGCGCCGCGGAGGCCCGGGCGTCCGGGCCTCGACCGTCTAAGTCATTGTCAGGAAGTGCCGCTTGATTCGTAACTTGGCCATCATCGCTCACGTCGACCACGGCAAAACAACCCTGGTCGATCAAATGCTCCGGCAGGCTGGTGCATTTCGGGCCAACCAGCAGGTCGAGGAGCGGGTGATGGACTCGAATCCGCTCGAGCGGGAGCGGGGTATCACCATCCTCGCCAAGAACACGGCCGTCCGCTGGAAGGGCACCAAGATCAACATCGTGGATACGCCGGGGCACGCGGACTTCGGGGGAGAAGTCGAGCGCATCCTGCGTATGGTGGATGGAGTCCTGATTTTGGTGGATGCGGCCGAGGGACCAATGCCGCAGACCCGGTTTGTCACCCGCAAGGCACTGGCGCTGGGTCTTCGGCCGATCGTTGCAATCAACAAGATCGATCGGTCGGACGCTGAGCCGCTCCGGGTCCACGATGAAGTGCTTGGGCTCTTCATCGACCTGGAGGCCACCCACGAGCAGCTCGACGCTCCTTTTCTTTATACGTCCAGCCGGGCCGGCACCGCGACCACCGACCTGAGCCGCCCGGGCACGGACCTGGAACCGCTCTTCCAGGCTATCCTGGAGCACGTTCCCGAGCCCAAGGGAGACCCCGAGGGCCCGTTTCAGATGCTGGTGTCCACCCTGGACTTCTCCAGCTTCATCGGCCGAATCGCCATCGGCCGAATCGAACGAGGCCGGGTTCGGGTGGGCGACCAGGTGGTGCTGCTGCCGCTGGGGGACCCGGGCATGGTTCCCGAAGGTGAAGCTGTGGAGCGAAATCGGGTGACCCGGCTCTATACCTTCGACGGCCTCAACCGAGTGGAGGTCGAGCAAGCCGACGCGGGCGATATCGTGGCCCTATCCGGCTTCGACACGATTGAGATCGGCAAGACCTTCACCTCGGTAGATCGCCCCGAGCGTCTGGAGGGCATCGCGGTGGAGGAACCGACCATCTCGGTGGACTTCATCGTCAACAACGGCCCCTTCGCGGGACGGGATGGGAAGTACGTCACCAGCCGCCAGCTGCGCGACCGCTTGTTCCGGGAGCTGGAGCGGAACGTGGCGCTCAGGGTGGAGGAGACCGACAGCCCGGACACCCACACCGTCTCCGGTCGGGGTGAGCTCCACCTCGGCATTCTGATGGAGACGATGCGGCGCGAAGGGTTCGAGTTTCAGGTCTCTCGGCCGCGGGTCATCACCAAGCTCGGAACCGACGGCGAGCGGCTGGAGCCGTACGAGGAGCTGACGGTCGATGTGCCCGAGGAATACATGGGCGT
>DASSED010000138.1:0-16121 GCA_035695405.1 Gemmatimonadales bacterium | reverse complement strand
GTGACTTCGCTCCAGCCGAATCCCCCACGTGGTGTGCGACGACCCGCCGCTCCGCTCCATCTCGGCCTGCACCCCTTCGTCGTGGCGGCCCGCGGCCAGATCCAGAGGCACCGCCGCCGGCCAGACCGCTTCGGCATCGCTCCGAGCGCTCCAGCTCTGGATCCGAAGGGTGCCCCCGGAGACTGGTCGGACCCACCCGGCCCCGATCGATCGGCTGCCCCACTCGAATTGTTCTCGGATCGGCCCCCCGGCGGAGGCAGGGGAGGGGGACCCGATGCCGCCGATCGAGTTGTCACCTTGGTACCAGAGCAGATGCAGGTAGCCGCCAAATACGGGGACTTGGCTTTTGAGGATGAGATCGCTGATTTCACCACCCAGGTATGAGGATTCATGGGGCGCCAATAACGCGGGGAAGCCGGTCCGATAGCTCACCAGGTAGCCAGCGCCTCCGGTTCCGAGCGGACCATCCACTGCCAGGCGCAGCTGGCTGGTGCTCATTCCTCCCTGCGCCCGGAGCGCCGAGCCGGGCGTCCGGGTGAAGGCGGAGACGGTGCCCGACAACGCCTCGGGAAAATCGAGCGAGGGCGACGAGGACGAGACCTGCAACCGCTCCAGCGCGTCCGGATTCCAGGCGCTGAACGTTCCGGCCGAGTGGTAGGGACTGAATACCGGTACGCCGTCGAGCAGATATCCGGTCTGGTCCGATGGGGCACCCCGGAGGCTGATTCCGCTGGGGCTTTCCGGCAGCGCAGCGACCTCGCCGCCGTTCAAACCCAGGAGCCCGTCCGGCTCGGACAGCATGGGATCGTTTCTTACTGCCGCGAGCGAGACCCCGCGATCGGGAGGTGGCGTGCTGTCCCCTGGCTCCAAGCCGCGGAGCGACAGAGCGGCCCGAACGTCGAGCGGGGGAAGGGGGAGCGGCACCGGGCGCAGGGCCACGTCCACCTGGAGCGGCCCCTCACTCGGGACCATGACGTGCAGGACCCTGGGGGCAAAACCCAGACAGCGGATGGTAAGGTGCTGGGGACCGGGAGGGACGTCGGCAAAGCGGTAGTGGCCGCTCGAATCGGTGGACACCGCCCGGTCCAGATCGGCCAGGGCTACGACCGCATACGATAGGGGCCGGCTGTCATCTGCACCGCTGATGGTGCCGGTAACCGAGGATTGAACGGCTTGCAGCAGGAAAAGGGTCCGGGCGACCCCAACGAGTCCGAGCAGCATACCAACCCCACCACTCCGCAGTACCTAAAGCATGGCCTCCGAACCAGGGAGGTGCAATCCTGGACCACGGTTCTGAGCGCGTTGCGCGCCCTCCTGCAGAAAAGTTTTCAACACTTTTTCGGTTGCACTGGAGGGTGAAGAGGCGGACGAAGTCTCTTTCACCTGGGACGGGGAGTCTTTCAACTGGGACGGGGACTCTTTCGACCGTGCACAGGAGACTTCAACCGGGGCACTGGAAGCTTTGAGCTCGGACGGCGAGGCTTTCAACCGGGACGGCGACCCTTTCAACTGGGCGCGGGAGACTTTCAGCTTGGACGCGGAGACTTTTACCTGGGACGGAAGGCTTCCAACTGGGACACGACTCTTTCGGGAGGGACGGGGAGTCTTTCAGTTCAGCACACGAGGCTTTGAGCTGGGACGGGGACCCTTTTGCCTGGGCGCACGACTGTTTCGGTCGGGCCCGGGGCCCTCTTGCCTTGGCCCAGGACCCTTTCGCCGGGGACCGAGGCTCTTTGCAGCCGGCCCGAGCAGCTTCCCGAAAGTTTTCAACATTATTTCGCAGCCGCTGAGGAGTTTCTCGGCTGACCCTGCCGTTACCGCAACAGCGTGCGCGCGGTGCGGGCTACCCTGACAAATCCGGAGTCTGATTGCTCCGGTTCCGCCCCGTTGTCCGTATTAAAAGCTCCGATCACAGCGGCCTTGTTCCTGGGGTTCCAGTAGATGAACGAGCGGAAGCCGGCCTGGTACCCGGTATGGCCCACGATGCGGACGCCGCCCTCGACGATCGAGAAGGACGAAAGCCCCATCGACCATTTCGGGTCCCCATCGGTCGCATAGCGCGGCTGCCACATCTGCTCCAGCGTCCGGTGCGGCAGCACGGTCTCATACCGCTGCCGTATCGCCTCGGCGCCGCTCACCGCCGGCTCGCCCCCAATGAGCAGTTCGACGTCCGAATCAGTGAGGAATGCGGCGTAGCGCGCCAGATCGCCCAGTGGCGCGTTCCACCCCCCGTTCGGAATGGTGATGCCGGGATTGAAGTCACGGCCGTTGGCGACCACGCTGATCCGCCCGGTGCTGCTGTCCCGCTTGACGGTGTAGTTATTGGAGCGAAACCGGGCCAGGTGATACGGTGTGGTGTTGAAATAGCTCCGGGTCAAGCCCAGCGGGGTGAAGATGTTCTTCTGAACGTAGGCTTCCCAGGGATCGCCGGTGAGCTGCTCGACGATTTTCGCCAGGTAAATGAAACCTGGATTGGAGTAACTGAAGCGCGAGCCGGGCTTGAAGGCGACCTCCTGGTACGGCATCATCGCGACCAGCTGGTCCCAGGTGGTCGGCTCGAACGGCTCCCATGGCTTCCCTTGCTTCCAGGGCCAGGTGGCGTCCTGCAGGCCGGACGAGTGCGACAGCAGCATCGCGACCGTGATCGAGTCGGTGGTTCCCCAGGCGCTATGGATGCGGCGGAGCTCGGGGATGAAGTCGGTGACCCGGGCGTCGAGCGAGAGCCGATGCCGGTCCACCTGCTGCATCACCGCGATGGCAGTGAGGGTCTTGGTTATGGAGCCCCAGTGGAAGATGGTGTTGCTGTCCACCCGCTGGCCCAGCGCCCGGTCGCCGTAGCCGATCTCGTGCCGGGCCAGGACCCGGCCATTCTGCATCACCAGCGTGGCAGCCCCGACGATGGAGTCCCTCGCGACGAAGGCGTCGAACGCGCGGACGTACCCAGCCCATCCGGCGGGGATTGCCGGAGGACGGTTCTCCGGCGGCGGCTGCGAAGGTGCCAGCTGGACGGCGGCCGCGAGTATCGCGGCAGCAATTCTCATTCTCGGCCGCCGGGGCTCGCCTGCGCCAGCGCCCGCTCGATGCGCCGATCGGGAATCAGCCACATGAGCGCGACGAACACGTACAGCGCATCCGCAATTTCAGTCCGCACGAACGCGACCCCGATTGCCAAGGCGTAGAGCAGCGGCGAGATCTTGCCCTTGATGTCGCGGCCCAGGGCCGCTGCCAGGACCGCATGCGGTCCCTCCACTCGCAGGATCTGCTGCTGCAATATCAAGTAGGCAAATCCGGCCATCAGGAGCACCATCCCATAGAGCGCAGTGGGGGTCGAGGCGGAGTGGTTTTCGCCCATCCAGGCGGTCACGAAAGGCACCAGCGACAGCCAGAACAGCAGGTGCAGATTGGCCCAGAGAATCGCCCCCGTCACCCGGCGGGTGACGTGCAGCATGTGATGGTGGTTGTTCCAGTAGATCCCCAGGTAGACAAAGCTCAGCACATAGCTGGAGAGGACCGGGAGCAGTGGCCGGAGAGCCGGCAGGTCGGTGCCGTGAGGCGCCCGCAGCTCGAGGACCATGATGGTGATGATGATCGCCAAGACGCCATCGCTGAACGCCTCCAGCCGGCCTGTGCCCATCGCTGCACTCCCCCCTGCCCTGAAGTCCGCCTTACGGGCCCCGCATCCCACGAGCTATGCCGTTCAGAACATGGAGTTCGGGTTCGCGAACGTGTCCGGAATGGGCTGTAGCACATCCCAGTGCTCGACGATCTTCCCGTCGATGTCAAGCCGAAAAATATCGATCCCGGCCCAGTCGCGGTCCCCCGGCCATCGCTGGTAACAGTGGAGCACGACGTAGTCGCCTTCGGCGATTACCCGCCTGAACTCCACTCGCTTGCCGGTATACTCCCGGGCCATGCGCTCGAAGTACTCGATGAAGGCGGCCTTACCATCGGCCACCATGGGGTTGTGTTGGGTATATGAGGCGCCGACGTATCGCTCGACCGCTTCCGCCGGGCGCGATTGATTGAACATGAGATCGTAAAACGCGGTGACCGTGCGCTTGTTGCGCTCCAGGCGGTTATCCATCGACTCTCTCCCCACTCCTCGGATGGTCCCTGTTCGTCTAACGGATCGCACATAACCTGCGGGCGTCGGCTCCGTGCACTTGTTAGGCGGCAGCGTGATACGATCCTGACGTTGCCTTCTTGAGCCGGAGTAGGCGCACTGCCAGGAGTTCTATCCACAGGAACAACAGGAGGAGCCATAGCCGCTGCCGGAGAGCACCAGTTAGTCCGATTCCGCTGGCCTCGAGCAGCACCCATGCCGCACCGGGTAGAACCAAGGTTGCAAGAGCCAACGATCGCCAAGCTGGATCCTTTCGCATCCGGGAGTAGAGCGTGTAGGGGCCAAGGACGGCGGTCAGGAAGATGAAATCCCCGAGTAGCAAGTGCATTCGATGATGGAACGAGGGGGCTGCTGATTGACAGCCGTGATCGCACGGGGCCAGAGCCACGCCAACATAAGCCAATCCATACAAAGCGAGGATAGCGGGTCCGAGCCACCCTCCTGCTTCGGGGCGTATACTGCGGTGAATGGCCAGCGCAAACAGCGCCATCAGAACCCCGTAAGGCAGAAAGCCCGCGAAGTTCATGATAACGGCGACCGGAGAACCAGTCGCTCCCAACTCACTGATGAAGTTCTTCAGATGGTCGTATCCTGGATATCTGAGACCTGAAACCAGGACAGCTGCCGCGAATATCAGGGGAGCCACCAATCCACAGATGGAGAAAGCCAAGGGCCGATTTCGTGCCACCGTGTGCGCCACCGTCCCCCCCGGTTTCATGTTGTCTGCCTATAGGACCGCGTATCAGCTCTGGCGAGTCTCCATTTCGAAACGCACGGCTGCTAGGGTGCCATTTGGGAGATGAGGATCATGCCCACGAGCAGGATTGTGGTCACCAGCGCGGCTCCAATCAGCAGCGCGCGGGGGGCGTCGCCGGTAAAGACTCGGCCATCGGGCCGGCGCTGGACCTTCACGCAGATGATGATGAGCGCCACGCCCCCCACGAGATCCGCCACCAGGGCCAGGTTGCCGAGGCCCTGAGGCTGGCCGGGCGGCGCGGTGCTCACCAGGGCCAGCGCCCGCCCTGAGATGGCCCACAGGAGATAGGCGACGGTGAGGAGCCCAACCAAGCCGAAGCGCCGCTTGATCCGAGGTGCCATCGCGGCGTAGAGAACTACGTAGGCCGGCACGACCAGGAGAAAGAACAGCCGGGCGCTCACCGCACCTCCTTCACCATGGGTCGACGGGCTCGTACCCCACCAGGTAAACCTGCGTTATTGGAGGGTGGCGCAGAGTCAGGGTGCGTGGGGAACGGCAAACTCGATGAGATTGCCGTCGGGATCCGTGAGGAGTACATCCTCCTCGCCCCAGGCGCGTCTGGTGGGCCCCTCAATCTCGAAGCCAATGCGCTGTAACTCTGCGGCCGCGGCCTCGAGGTCGGACACTTCCAGCTCGATGTGGAATGGACGCTTCTGATCGGCGAGCAGCCCCAGTCGTCCCTCTCCCAGACCGAGCAGGGCGAAGCGACCGGACATATGAAACTGGACCACAGCGCCGGCCAGCCGGCGATAGAACTCGAGGGAGCGATCGACGTCCAAGACGTGGAGAGTGATCCCTACCAGGGAGGTCGTCGTGAACTCCCTAGGGTGCTGGAACCGGGCGGGTCGAGTCTCCTGAGACCGACTTATGGCAGACCGGGAGACGATCCAGTCGAAGAGTATCCTCCGACGGTCTACTGGCGGGACACCAGACGTCAGGCACTGCCATTGGTACCACGTGTCCCACCGACGCTGCGCTCTGAGGCGACGTCACGTCGGGAGCGCAAGCTATCTGGGCCAGGAGCAGCAGACCTAGCCATGCGCCACTGGTTGGCAGTGCTGCACCGGTCGGGGATCTGGTTCCGATTGGCATGAAGCCTCGTCGGCGATAATCTACCGCCCGCCAGCGTGAGTGAAAGAGCTTAACCCCTCACATAGATCTCCCCACCCCGCTCCTTGAACTCTGCCGCCTTCTTCTCCATCTCCGCCGCGTAGTCCCGCACGTCCTGGGTGATCTTCATGGAGCAGAACTTGGGACCGCACATGGAGCAAAAGTGCGCCACCTTGGCGCCCTCCGCCGGAAGGGTCTCGTCGTGATACGCCAGCGCGGTCACCGGATCGAGCGCCAGGTTGAACTGGTCCTGCCAGCGGAACTCGCAGCGCGCCGTGCTCAGCGCGTCGTCCCACTGGCGAGCCCGCGGGTGGCCCTTGGCCAGGTCGGCTGCGTGGGCCGCAATCTTGTAGGCGATCACGCCGGCCTTGACGTCGTCCCGGTTGGGCAGCCCCAGGTGCTCCTTGGGGGTGACGTAACAGAGCATGGCGGTGCCGTACCAGCCGATCATCGCGGCGCCGATGGCGCTGGTGATGTGGTCATATCCCGGCGCGATGTCGGTGGTGAGCGGTCCCAGGGTGTAGAACGGCGCCTCGTCGCACCACTCGAGCTGCTTCTCCATGTTCTCCTTGATCAGGTGCATGGGGATGTGTCCGGGACCCTCGTTCATCACCTGCACATCGTACTCCCACGCGATCCGGTTGAGCTCACCCTGGGTCTCGAGCTCGGCGAACTGGGCCTCGTCGTTGGCATCCGCGATGCTGCCGGGCCGGAGCCCGTCGCCCAGGGAGAACGAAACGTCGTACGCCGCCATGATTTCGCAGATCTCGCGGAACCGGGTGTAGAGAAAGCTTTCCTGGTGATGCGAGAGGCACCATTTGGCCATGATCGAGCCGCCGCGCGAGACGATCCCGGTCACCCGGTTGGCGGTGAGCGGGATGTAGCGGAGCAGCACCCCTGCGTGCACCGTGAAGTAGTCCACTCCCTGCTCCGCCTGCTCGATCAGGGTATCGCGATAGATCTCCCAGGTGAGGTCCTCCGCCACGCCGCCGACTTTCTCCAGCGCCTGGTAGATAGGGACCGTCCCGATGGGAACCGCGGAGTTCCGAATGATCCACTCCCTGGTCTCGTGAATGTTCTTGCCGGTCGAAAGGTCCATAACCGTGTCGGCGCCCCAGAGGGTGGCCCAGCGGAGCTTCTCCACTTCTTCTTCTATCGATGAGGTGACGGCGGAGTTCCCGATGTTGGCGTTGATCTTCACGTGGAAGTTGCGCCCGATGATCATCGGCTCCAGCTCGGGGTGGTTGATGTTGGCCGGGATGATGGCTCGCCCCCGGGCGACCTCGCTGCGTACGAACTCGGCAGGAAGACCTTCGCGGATGGAGATGAACTCCATTTCGGAGGTGATCTCCCCGCGCCGAGCGTAGTGGAGTTGTGTAATAGGACTCCGGCCTCGCAGGACACCGGGGCGCCTCATCCCGAGCGAAGCGAGGGATCTAGTCCCCTCGGTTCCCGAACCACGATGAGCAGATCCCTCGGTCGCTGGCGCTGCCTCGGGATGAGGTACGGGGATAACATCGCGCTGCTGGATCCAGACACCGCGTACCGACGGCAAACCATCGCGAACATCGCGACCCAGTGGCCCGCTGGTGTCGTACACTCGGATCGGCGGCTCACCGCCGGAGAGCGCGATCGCCCGCATCGGCACGCGCACGCCGGCTGGTCCCTCGACGTACACCTTGGTCGAGTTGGGGAATGCGTCGCCATAGTCGCCGGACGGGGGGGCAGACGGACGGGCGGACGGGCGGACGGACTTACGAGTTGGTCGAGCAGGTTTGGTGGGGGAAGCCATTGGGCTCACTCCGTGCATTGAGGGAAGTGAGCGCGTCGCGAGAGAGTCGCGGGCGCCGCACTCCCTTCGCCGGTATCAGCCGGATCAGGTTCCAAGGGTGACCTCTCAATCGTGGTAGTCGGGAGCTTGGAGTCGGGAGCTCGTGACTCCAGACTCCTGACTCCAACACGATGCCCCTGGCGGCAACCGAACGTTAAACGGTGGTCTTGGGGAAACACTAGTCCTCGCATGCGATTGACCTCCACGACATGTTTGGGGTCGCAGGAGAGTGTCACCGGCAGCTTCAAGGAGGCTCTCAATGACCGAGATTCCCAACTGGTGGCTCAAGGGTGATTGGTTCGATGTATGTAGCTGTACCGTGCCCTGCCCGTGCACCTTCGCCCAGGCGCCCACCAACAATCACTGCGAAGGGGTGATGGCCTATCACATCCGGGAGGGCGCCTACGGTGACGTCCGGCTCGGCGGGCTCAACGTGATCGCGGTCACGACGTTCGAGGGCAACGCGTGGCTAAAGGAAAACCCGGTCTCGATCGGGATCTTCATGGATGAGCGCGCCAGTGGGCCCGAGCGCGAAGCGCTTCAGAAAGTGTTCTCGGGCGAGGCCGGCGGCTGGATGGGCCTGTTCGCCGAGCTGGTGGGCGAGGTGCGCGGGCTCGAGTTCGTTCCCATATCGTTTGAGGTGGCGAAAGACCTGGCCCACTGGCGAGCCGAGATACCCGGCCGGCTGAAGGCGTCGGCCGAGGCGTTGGCTGGACCTACCACTCCGGCGGGCGCCCGGGTCCAGCTCCTGAACGCTCCCGGCTCCGAGGTCGGGCCGGGCCAGGTGGTGACTTGGGGCAAGGCTACCGCCGACGAGGTGAACGCCTTCGGCCTCCGGTGGAGTTGGGCGGGTCGTTCCAGCAAACACATCCCCTTCGACTGGACCGGCCCCGCGTTCGGCTGAAACACGGCCACCGCGCTTGGCCGAAGGAGGCGATCACGGTACCCTGAGGTCATGAAGATCGCGACCTGGAATGTGAACGGCATCCGGGCTCGTGCGGCCCAACTCCATGACTGGCTGGAGCGGGAGCGGCCCGACGTGGTCTGCCTGCAGGAGCTGAAAGCCGAGTTGGCGCAGGTTCCCGAGGTGGTGCAGCGGCAGGACTATCATGCGTTCTGGCACTGCTGCAAGGGCTACTCCGGCGTATCCTTACAACTCCGGAAGGATCGTTTTCCCGCCGAGCCGGTTTACCGCCATCCTTCGTTCGACCGTGAATCCCGCATTGTCACAGCGGATGTTGACGATCTGGTGATCGCCTCGATGTACGTTCCCAACGGGGGGCGGGACTATCCAGCCAAGGTCGATTTCCTCAAGCGTCTGATCGACTGGGCCGGCCAGCTCCGGACGAGTGGACGCGAGCTCCTGATCTGCGGCGATGTGAACATCGCGCGCGCCGAGATGGACGTGCACCCCCGGGAGCGAAAGCCCATGGCGGTGGGACAGCGACCCGAGGAGCGCGCGCTGTTCGAGACCTTGCTGCAGACAGGCCTGACCGACGTGGGGCGGGCGATGGATCCGGAGAACCCCGGCCTGTTCACCTGGTGGGCGCCCTGGCGGAATCTCCGGGCCCGCAACATCGGCTGGCGGCTGGATTATCTGCTCGCGTCTCCCGGCGTGTTCGGTCGAACGCAGAGCTGTGTGGTTCAGGCAGAGGTCGGCACCAGCGACCACGCGCCGGTGGTGATGGAGGTCGGGAGTCAGGAGTCGTGAGTCTGCCGCCTCATCCCGAGTGAGCCCAGCGAACGAGGGATCTTGCCAGTCTGGCTTCGAACCCAGTTGAGCGGATCCCCTCGCTCCGCTCGGGATGAGGAGCCATTAGACTCCGACTCCCGACTCCCGACTATCTCCCCGACACCAACTTCAACTTCTCGATCTCCGCGATCTCGCGCGGCGCCCGCGACAGCCACTCCACTCCCCCCGGCGTGATCACGTAGTCGTCCTCGATCCGCACCCCGATGTTCCGATACCGCTCGACCGCCTTCCGCACCTTGGCGATCATCTGCCGGTTCTTGGGGGTATCAGGGAGCATGTCGAGCAGCTTGGTGCTGACGTACACCCCCGGCTCGATGGTGAAGACCTGGCCCACCTCGAACTTCTCGGCGCGCCGGGGCGCGTCGTGCACCTCGAGTCCGATCCCATGTCCCAGACCGTGCGCCATATAGAGGAAGGCCTGCTTGCAGGCCTGGGGCCGGGCCTTGCAGGTGTCGGCCCAGGGCGGATCGAAGGTGGCATCGACTGACTCGATCAGACCCAGCTTGGCGAGGCCCCGGGCTTCGACCGCTCGGGCGGTGTCGCTCCACGCCTGCCAGGAGGCACCGGGCTTGGCCACCTTCTCCGCCGCGGCCTGGGCATCCCGCACCAGCTGGTACACCGCCCGCTGCTCCGGGGTGAAGCGGCCGTTCACCGGAACCGTGCGGGTCACGTCGGCAGCGTAGCCCCGGTACTCCGCGCCCACATCCATCACCACCACCTCGCCCGAGGCCATCTGCTTGTTGTTGGCCTCGTAGTGGTACTGGGTCGAGTTGGGCCCTGATCCGATGATGGACCCGAACGAGGTGCCGTCAGCGCCGGCGCTCCGGAACCCGCCCTCGATCATCGCCTCGGCCTGGTACTCCCACATCCCCGGCTTCACCGCCTGGATCGCGTGCTTGAGGCTGGCCACGGTGATGTCGATGGAACGCCGGAGCAACGCCATCTCCGCCGGGCTCTTCTTCGCGCGGAGACTGTCCACGATCACATGGGCATCACGAATCACTGGAGGGTGGCTGAATTCCTCCGCCCTCAACTGCGTCAGGAAGCGCCATCCCCGGGTGAGCGAGTCGGTCTGAGCCACGTCAGCCGAGGCGTAGTCTCCCAGGTCGTAAATCGGAAGGCCGAGCCCGACCAGCGAGTCGACCAGGGGCCGGAGCGCGGGAAGCGCGCGCACCTGTAGGCCGGTCTCCCGCGCGACCGTCGCCGAGTCGGGTGGGAAGCCCTCGTACAGCATCCGCCGGGGATCCCGAGTCGCCGTGAAGAGCGTCCCTTCGGTCTTGCCTCCCCGCTTGACCAGCAGGAACGCCGCGTTGGGCTCGAGAAATCCGGTGAGGTAGCGGAAGGCGGGCAGTTGGGTCCAGCGGTCGATCCGGGTTGGATCGGGTGCGCCGAAGGCGAGCACCACGCCGCTGTCGATCGCTGCGGCCAGAGCCTCACGCCGGGCGGCGTATTCCGCCGGTGTGATACCCTGCGCGGATGGGCCCTGGGCCCGCACACACGGGACCGACGCCAGCGTGAACAGCACCAGCGGGAGGGGAATGCGCATAGGTACGTCACCGGAAAAGGTTGGCGATCTTCTTGGGGGTTCCTTCGAGCACGATCTCGGCCTGGTCCAGCTGCAGCGCCGGGCGCGCCGGAATCAGCTTGCGGTCGGTCTGGCGGCGAATCCGGCCGCCGCCGGTCACGTTGAGCAGCACCGTCGCGTCGTGCTCCACCAGTCCGTATCGCGCCGCCTTGAGCAGCGTGGCGAAGGCCACTGCGCTCGCCGGATCGATGTCGATCCCCTCCAGCTCCTCGAACAGCTGGATCCGGGGGAGCGTCTCCATGTTGTCGGCCGCGAGCATCTGTCCCCCACTCTCGGTCAACACGTCGAACACTCCGCCCCGAATGGAGTAGGGCGGCTGCCGGTTGGAGAGCACGTGCGCGGCGATCTGCTGGATCTGGCGCCGGCCGTCGTCCGGGTCGATGCCCACCAGCTCGCGCCGGCCCGCGGTCCACGAGCTGTAGAGCGGCACGAACGGGAGGTTCTGGCTCAGGATCAGCTTGGGGAACGTGTCGCCGTAGCGCCCGTCCTCGATGACATGCCGGGCCGCCTCGTGCACCCCGATCCCGCCGGCGCCGCTGCCGACGGCCTGAAAGTAATAGTCCGGCAGGCGGCCGATGGCTTCCACCGCGCTCAACATGGTGGTGCCGAGCCCCGCGCGCCGGGCGACGTTGGCCACACCGCCCTCGGGGAAGAAACCATCGAGCTGGGACACCTTGTTGGCCAGAGCGATGGCATCGGAGTAATCGGTGAAGCCGACCAGCGAGACGATCTTGACGCAGGGATGGAGCCGCTCCCGGAACTGGAGATTGGGCAGCCCCACCTCGGGGAGGATGATCAGCACCGGCACCTGGTTGATGGAGCAGGCGCTGGCAAAGGCGGCGGCGGTGTTCCCCGCCGACGCCACCACCATGATCCCGTCGTGGGCCTCGGGCAGGCGGGCCATGACCGCCCACGCCTCCAGCTCCTTGAACGTGGTGGTCTCCAGGGCTCCGCCTCGCTCGGGCCAGTAGCCGTTGAAAGCCACCCACAGATTGTTGAGCCCCGCCGTTCGGTTCAGGGCCTTGCTGTAGTAGACCACCGTGCCGCCGGGGCTCGGCAGGGTACGGGAGGCGGGGAGCCAATCGTGGAAGCGGAAGATGCCGGGTTGACCGGAATCCGGCTCGAAGGAGCTGTTCTGGTACTCGATCTGGAGGAGCGCGGGCTCGTGAGGCTCGGGACATCGGAGCACGACTCCATCGTCCACCACGGCTTTGCCGCAGACCGGACATCGCAGGGTGTAGTGCCTGCGTCCTACCTCATGGGGTGGCTGTTCGACCTGAACCCAGTGCATCGATCATCGCCTTGAGCTCGCCGGTCATGAGGCCCCGGGGAGCCGGAATTTGTAGGAGAGATGGCGACCAGTGCGCGTTGCCCTCGATCAGCACCGGCCCGTGATCAGATATCGCGATGTCCCAACCAATGGAGCGGGCCCAGGGAAAGACCATCGCCGCGGAGAGCGCCAGTTCCTTGACCCGGTTCCAATCTGGAAGCTCAAACCCCACGAACCGCCTTTCCGTGCCGGGAATCACGTCGGACCAGCGGAGGTCCTGGCGGGAGCGCCCCGGGCCCAGGGCCCCGGTCTCAAGATCCACCCAGCAGCCCACGGCGCCATGGCTCAAATGATCTACCCCCTCATTGCCCGGCTGGAGCTTGTAGACGGCGCCCAGAATCGTCGGCTTGCCGGACGAATCGATCAGGGTCACCACCCGCACGCAGCAGAGCGTGGGCCCGACGAAGTCGGCCAGCACCGGATGAGGCCGGACCAGCTCCTGGATCAGATACGAGTGCATGTGTCCCAGCAACGGCGCCGTCTTGCGGGAGTAGGCCACCATCGCCTCGGGGTCATAGCGGTCGCCCGAGAGCGTCAGGTAGACCCGCGGGTCATCCGGCGCGCGGCCGGTGAAGACCAGCACCTGATAGCCTTCCGTCCCCCACACCGGCTTGAACACGAAGCCCTGATCCCCGTGACATCGGAGCCACTGCTCCAGCTCGGCGGCAGTCTTGAGGCTCCGGCCGTCCAGCGAATAGCCCACCTCGGCATCGAAGACGCCGAGCGTGCGGGGAATTGGCAGTCCGGCGCCGCCGAAGACGGAGCCGAAGATCAGCTTGTTATAGAAGGGGAAGCGGTACTTCTCGGGGTTGAGCGCCCGCCAGATCCGCTGCTTGCCCCAGCGGGAATCGGGGAGATAATCGGCTTTGGCAGCCGCGGAGATCTTGGGATCGAAGAGCCGGTAGTTGAAGTAGGCCCGGATACCCATTTTCCGAGTGAGATTGAGGTAGACCAGATCGCGCAGCATGGACGGGACACTGGCCCCGGTCTCCGCGTGCGCGGACTTGAGATCCCGGGCCGCTCGAGTGGCGGCCCGCACTTTCCTCAGCAGCTGCATGATATAGCTACTCTTGGATTTAATGAATTTGCAAGGCCGTGACAAAGTTGACGCTTGACAAATCCTTCAGCGCTTCGCATAAGTATGCACATGAACCGGCGCCTCATTGCCTGCCCCTGTATGTGACCTTGTATGGCCCATCTGGACCATAGAGGACTCTTCTAGCGGACAGCAGGCAGCAGGAAATGTGACATGGCCCGCAGAAGACTGCGGGCCGTTTCGTTTTCGTAGCCAGGCGTGTCACCCTTAGCCCAGGGACCTGTGACCCAACCAGCTGAAGAAATTCTGGACGAGGAAGCCTCGACCGAACAGTTCATTGCGTGGAGCCTCACCCGGTTCCGGGATCGTAAGGTGGTGCTCACTACATCTTTCGGCATGGAGGGGTGTGCCCTGATCGACATGTACGCCCGCCAGGGCGGCACCCCGACCGTCGTGTACCTGGACACCATGTTCTTCTATCCCGAGACCTACGCACTCCGGGATCGGATGGTCCAGCGCTATCCCGAGATCAGCTTCCTGAACGGCGGCACCTCACTGACCCCGGAGGACCAGGAGCGTCGCTATGGGGCCGAGCTCTGGCGGCGGGACCCGGACCTGTGCTGCACCCTGCGCAAGGTGGAGCCGTTGCATCAGGCACTCGCCGGGGTGGACGCCTGGGTTACGGCGATCACCCGGAGCCAGAGCCGGGCCCGCAGCACCACCGAGCTGGTGAGCTGGGATTGGCAGTTCCAGGTTCTCAAGATCTGCCCCCTCGCCACCTGGGATCGCTCCCAGATCTGGGGCTACGTGCGGCGCCATGGCGTTCCCTACAACGAGCTGCACGAACGTGGCTACCCCACCATCGGATGTACCCACTGTACCAAACCGGTGCCGGGACTCTCCCCGGCCGAGTACAGCCGAGCGGGACGATGGGTCGGGACCGACAAGACAGAATGTGGGCTGCATCAGATCGAACGGCGAATGCAGCGCCGGTCTCATCCTGAGATGAGAAAGCCCCATCTGGCGTAGTAGGCCTCATCGGCACTCCTCAGTCTCCATAACCGACGTAGCAGTAATTCCCTCATTGAGCGCGGAGTCCTCATCCCGAGCGCAGCGAGGGATCTAAGTAGCTGTTCCGGGATCATGCAGTCTGGATCCTCACTTCGTTCGGGATGAGGAAGAGCGGCGATATCATGAGTGAACCCAACGAATCCAAAGTCGAAGTCGCCAAGCGCCAGGGCCGCCACCTCCGCGGTACCATCGCGGAGACGCTCGCGTCACCGGCGACCCACTTCGAGCACGACGACATTCAGCTGCTCAAATTCCACGGCACCTACCAGCAGGACTCGCGCGACGAGCGCCGGAGCCGCTCGGGAACCGGGGAAGAGAAGGCGTACTCCTTCATGGTGCGCGTGGCCATCCCCGCGGGCGCGATCACGGCGGAGCAGTATCTGGCGCTGGAGCGGATCGCCGATCAGGACGCCAACGGAACGCTTCGGGTCACCACCCGCCAGGGCTTTCAGTTTCACGGCGTGCTCAAGGGACACCTCAAATCCGCCATCGCCCGGATCAACCAGGAGCTGCTGACCACCATCGCCGCCTGCGGCGACGTGCAGCGGAACGTGATGGCTTGCTCCGCTCCGCTGGCCGATGCCGACCACGCCCAGGTGAGAGACGTTGCCGAGGCGTTAGCCAAAGAGCTCCGGCCAAGGAGCCGGGCGTACCACGAGATCTGGCTCGACGGGAAGAAGGAGCTGACCAGCGAGCCGGAGGAGCCGTTCTACGGCGACCGGTATCTGCCGCGGAAGTTCAAAGTTGGGGTGGGACTCTCGGTGGACAACTGCGTCGACATCTACTCCCAGGACGTGGGTCTGCTCGCGATCGTTCGCCGGGGACGGATCCAGGGCTTCAACCTCCTGGTCGGCGGCGGACTCGGCATGACCCACCACAAGGCCGATACCACCGCCCGACTGGCCCAGCGACTCGGCCTGGTGCCGGTCGAGCATGGCGTCGAGGCGGTACGGGTTGTCGCTTCGATCTTTCGCGACCACGGCAACCGCTCCGACCGGAGACACGCGCGGCTCAAGTATCTGATCGCCGAATGGGGATTGGAGCGATTCCGGGAAGAGTTCCAGCGCCGCGCATCGTTCGAGCTCCAGCCACCGGTCGCGCTCGAGCCGCTGCCGTTTCACGATCATCTCGGCCGGCACCGCCAGGCCGATGGGCGCTGGTTCTATGGGGTGTTCATCCAGAGCGGCCGGATCACCGATGGACCGGTCGACAGGGACCTTGAATCTCACGCCTCATCCCGAGCGGAGGAGACCTCATCCCGAGCAGAGCCACCCTCATCCCGAGCGGAGCGAGGGATGAGGAGAACGACAGGGGATGGGAGAGCCAGGTTGAAGTCCGCCCTGCACGAGATCATCACTCGACTCCGCCCCGGCATCCGGCTCACCGGTCAGCAGAACCTCCTGCTCGCGGATCTGGACGACGCGGGAGTGAGAGAGGTCGAATTTCTCTTCCGGCGTTACGGCGTGACTCCGGCACACGAGCTCTCGGCGGTGCGGCGCTATTCGATGGCCTGCCCGGCGCTCCC
>DASSED010000137.1:0-6681 GCA_035695405.1 Gemmatimonadales bacterium | reverse complement strand
GACCGCCGCCCCCAATTTGTCGGGCGAGCACCTCCAGCGTCACGAAGAGGGAGATGAGGCGTTCGAACTGGCGCACGTGCGCGGCTCAGGGATCAATGGCGGCCTGGGACCGGTCTTCGACAATACCTCCTGCGAAGCCTGCCACCTCGGGGACGGACGAGGGCGACCACCGGAGATCGAGGGGGGAGCGTTCACCTCTATGTTGTTCCGCTCCAGTGTTCCCGGGCAGGACGCGAACGGTGGTCCACTCGGAATACCGGAAGGGTTTGGGGGGCAACTCCAGATGCAGGCGCTCGGTCCGGCGCTGCCGGATATTCGAGCCCTGATCCACTACGTGGAGACGCAGGGAACGTTCGCCGACGGGACCCCGTTCGTGCTTCACGTTCCTCAGTACACCCTGACCGGCGTGTACGCGGGTCTCCCCGCCAATTTTTTGTTCTCACCCCGGGTTGCGCCGGTCGTGTTTGGGCTGGGACTGCTCGAGGCGATACCTGATCAGGTCATCGCCGCAAATGCGGATCCCAAAGACTCGGATCGAGACGGCATCTCGGGGCGCGTGAACCTGGTCTATGACGCCGTTCGTGAGCAGCTTGCGGTTGGGCGGTTCGGCTGGAAGGCCAACACCCCGAATCTGCTGCAGCAGGCAGCCGGTGCTTATAACGGGGACATGGGCGTCACGTCTGATCTATTCCCGACCGAATCGTGCGCCGGGCGCTACAAGGACCCCGCCTGTAATAACCTCCACACACCAGAGATTGCTGCTCAGACAGTCGCGGACGTAGCCCTGTATACACAGACTCTAGCCGTTCCCGCCCGACGCAACCTCGACGACCCCACAGCCAGCCGAGGCGAAACGGTCTTCTACGCGGTTGGTTGCAATGGGTGCCACACGCCGACGTTACGAACCGGAGTGCTCCCAGATCTGCCTGAGGTGTCGAACCAGGTGATCCACCCCTATACCGACCTCCTGATCCACGACATGGGGCCCGGCCTGGCGGACGGGCGGCCTGACTTCCAGGCTTCGGGCACCGAATGGCGTACACCCCCACTCTGGGGGATCGGGCTAGTGCAGACGGTAAACGGTCACACCCGGTTCCTGCACGACGGGCGGGCCTACTCGCTCCAGGAGGCAGTGCTATGGCATGGGGGAGAGGCCACCCGGGCCCGCGATGGCTTCAAGCGTTTGCCCCAGCGAGATCGTGACGCGCTGCTCGCATTTCTGCAGTCGCTGTGAGCCGTCGACCCGAGCTGCTAAGTAGGCCCCGGCTGCCCCCAACGCTCCTCTGGAGGAGGCGGATCTGGGTTTCGAAGCGGAGGAATCTTGGTAGTAAACGGCACACCGGTGATCCGGTCGGTGTTGTCGTCACGAACCCGGTAGCTGGCGGGAAAGTCGTCGGTCTCTTCCATCCAACGCTGCAGGGAGGCCGCAAGCCGCCGCACTTCCCCAGCATATCGTGGGTCGTCCGCTAGGTTATGGAGCTCCCATGGGTCGTGCGACAGATCATAGAGCTCGAGCCGAGCTCGGGGCGCTTCGAACAGGCGCTGCTGGGCCGGCGTGAGTCGCTTGGCCCGGGCCAGCGAGCGAAGGGCCAGAAATGAGGGACTGGCCCCGATGTCGGCAGCGGTACAGAGTGGCAGCTCGGTATAGGCGTCGGTCCGGATCAGCTTGAAGCGTCGGGTGCGTATGGCCCGCTGATGCTCGTCGCAGTCGTGCCAGTTCCGCTCGCTGAAGACCGAATCCCGTCCGGGAAATGAGTCCGGGGATGTCAACAGGGGTCGAAAGCTCCGCCCCTGAAGCGAGTTTTGCGGCTGGACCCCGGCAATGTCCAGAAGCGTCGGCGTCAGATCCACCGTGCTCACCAGGCCCTGACGGTACACCGTCCGGCGGATGACGCCGGGCCACGAGAAGATCAGCGGAGTGCGGGTCCCCGCGTCGTAGAGAGTTCCTTTCTCCCGGGGAAAAGGAGGACCGTTATCGCTCAGAAACACCACCAGGGTCTTGTCCCGGAGATGTCTCCGGTCCAGCTCTTCGAGGATCTGCCCGATGTTATGGTCGAGCCGCCCGGTCGCGTCGTAGTACCGCACCAGATCTGCCCGGGTCTCGGGAGTATCCGCCAGGTAGGGTGCGACCGTGACATCAGCCCGCGAGTGCGGATGCGGGATGGCGCCTGGATGGTAGGGCCGATGGGGATCGTGAAATCCCACCCAGAGGAAAAACGGCCGAATGCCGGCAGAGTCGAGGAACGCCGGAAACGCGGTTGCGGTCTCCGCGGAGTACCACTGGAACTGATGCTCGCCCTTGGGCCCGATGTGAGTCTTGGCCATCAGTCCCGTGAAGTAGCCCCTGGCTTGGAGATAGGATGGCAGGAGACGCACCCCGTCGGGCAGCGGAGTGTGCAGGTCCTCTGTCCGTGTGGCGTGGGGGTAGTCCCCGCTTAGGATGCTGATGCGAGAAGGGCTGCATTGGGGTGTGGTACCGAAGGCCCATTCGATTCGAAGGCCCGATCGAGCCAGACGATCGATGCTGGGTGTCTGAATCCCCGGATTACCGTACGCACCGGTGTCGTGCCACCCGAGATCGTCGGCCACAAGCACCAGGATGTTCGGCGGCGTGGGAGCCTGGGCGTGAAGCCCAGCGTCCAGAGCCAGGAGCCCCAGGATGAGGCCAGGGCCGACAAGAAAGGAGGGTCTCATTTTGATTGACAGAATTACCCCTGGGGGGTATTTTGAATGCCGTCGCGAGCCCCCGGCGGGGGAAAAAGAGATGGCGTCTGTTCCGGCGCCATTCCGTCGCGATCCGTGGCCCGCAAACGGCTCGGAATCAACCACTTAGCCATTTAGACCGCCGGCTGGTCGTCAGGCCGGACTCTCGCACCGCGACATACCCCGAAAGGCCTGCTGCCGTTACGGCCCTGCCGTCTAACCGCAGCGCGCTCATGTCGCGATGGAGTTGTGTCGATGCTCCCATTAAAGGAGAAGCCAGGCTTATGATCGGTTCCAGCACCACGCACCTCCGGGGAGTCCGGCTTCGCGCCCTCCTGGGTGGTCTTTTCATGGTTGTCGCGTCCGCCTGTAATGGGAGTGGAGACGGAGTTGGTCCCACCCCGCAGGCCTCACTCCCTGCCGACTCCACCGCCAAGACCGACACCAGCTCCACCCCAGGCACCCCGGGCGACACCACAACCACCCCAATCGACTCCAGCTTCACCCCGCTCCCGGACGATTCGACCGGTCTCTCGACCTCGGTGGCCGCGATCGATAACCGGAGCGGGCTCCCCGGGATCGTCTTTGCGGTCGACAACATTCCGACCGATCTGCTCAACAGCGTGTACACCGGGTCCAAGCGGGGAGGTGGCATCACCCCGAGCAACGTGCTGTCGCTTTTATCTGAGGCTCGGTCTCGCGGGGCCCGCATCGTGCTCAAGATGTCGATGGGAGCCGACTCCTACATTCAGAACTCTGATGGCACCTTCAGCCTGAGCAAATGGAAGTCCCTGGTCGATCGGTTCAAGAGTGTGAATTTAGGACCCTACATCTCCGACGGTACCCTGATCGGCCATTTCATCATCGACGAGCCCCATCGGGCAGCGAAGTGGGGCGGGAAGGTCATCCCCCAGGCCACCGTCGAGGCCATGGCTCAGTACAGCAAACAGACCTGGCCGACGCTCAATACCTTCGTGCATACCCAGATGTCGTGGCTGGCAAGCAGTTCGGTCACGTACACAAATCTCGATGCGGGCTATATCCAGTACGCAGCGAACAAGGGGGAGGTCACCAGCTGGGTGACGGGCGAGATCTCTAAAGCCAAGAGCAAGGGCCTGGGAATTTTCGTGGGGCTGAATGCGATCAATGGAGGGAACGGCTCCAGCGGCATACGGGGCACGTCAAGCGGCAATTATTCCATGAGCGCCAAAGAGCTCACGAACTATGGCACCGTTCTCCTCAACCAGAGCTACGACTGCGGATTCGTCGTGTGGGGCTACAACAGCACCTATTTGGGGCGCTCTGACGTGAAGAGCGCATTGAGCGGTCTATCGAGCAAGGCCAAGACTCACGCCAAGACGGCCTGCCGCCAGTAAGCCACCGGAAAGACCGCAAGCTCGAAGGGCCACCATTCGGTGGCCCTTTTCGCTGCCGCTGAACCCAGGTCCAGGATCAGGGACTCGATTTCTTTCCCCAGAACGACCGATCCTGTGATACCCACTCCGGAGGGGGATAGCTCATCTCCGGGCTGACCGAAAAAATCCGGCTCTCGATGGAGGTATACCCTTCGGCGAGAGTGCCGAACTTCTTCATCGTCTCTTGGGTCATCGCCTTCTCGATGGCAGCGCCGGTTCCCGTCGCCGGATCGATCTCCGCCAGAGTCTTGTGGGGCACGAACACCAGGTACACCGGGCCCGGCATACCTGACATCACTTCGTACGTGGCCCAAGGCGCTTCTACTTTGGCACCTTGCACCAGATTCTGGTACAGTTTGGCCGCCTGAAAGAAGTCTCCCTCATGTCCCGGCCGAACGGTGAAGATCAACACCTCCCAGATCCGCATCTCCGCCGGATTGATGTCCGGTCCGTTACTGAGATCCTTCTGGTACCGGGCTAGGACGGCGCGATAACCTGACAGGTTGGCGGCATCGGCCTGGGCCAGGCGATCCAGCTCCCGGTTCAGGCCCGGAGATTTCTCGATGGCTTGATTCTGCTCGTCGATCTCTGCGATGGACTTGACGCCGGCGGCGAACCACGCCTCAGGTGGACCATATATCGTCGTCAACCCGATGTAGTGGTTCTGGATCTTGGCTTTTGCGAAAGCCCGAGGCCAGCCGGACTCGGTGGCCGGGTGAGCCCCGACCCGCCCGACCTTCACCTGCTCCTGAAAGATTTGGAGGTAGGGCGGCGGAGACATCGCGGCCTGGGCCGCGAGCAGGCCGGTAAACCCGGATTGGGCCACGACCAGGGCCATGAAGCCGACGACCTGATTGCGCATACGAATACCCAGGTAAAAGGTTATGAATCAGCGGGGCAGCTCCTTGAGGGTCACTCCTCGTACCAGAAAACTGGAGATCACAGTGCCGGCGTCGGAGCGCCTGGCTCCGGCCTCACTCCGTTTTCCATACGAGCCGTAGTAACGCATGGACACCGAGTCTCCCTTGGTGGCAAAGACGTCGAGTGCCGCCCAGTTCTTGAACGTCAGAATCAATGCGACGTCCCAATCCTGGGGTCCCTCGGCGGTGGTCTTGAGTCCGACCGAATAATCCTGGATCAAACCCTGTCGCTTGTACTCGTCGTACAGGGGCCGGACATTCTGCCGGAGATCGGTCCAGAACTCCCGGCCTTTTCCCGGCTTGATGTCGAGGAGGATGATGCGTTGAACCGGGCCCAGGGTGTAATGCTCCTGCGAGTGGGCCGCGGGAGTGAGGGTGACGAGCAGAACCAGCAGCACCAGTGCGGACCGGCACATGCGGCACCTCCCGGAATAGGGCGAGATTGGTGGAAGCGCCGCTAGCTTACGGCCTGGGACCCGCGGGCGTAAGGGGCGACGGTCCAGTAGAACGGGTTCCTCTCCCTGCCTCAGGTTCACCCGGATGGATTCCTGATCCCGTTCTCGAGAGCGCGAGCTCTTGAGCGTAGCTATCGGCGCAGGCTTGGAAGGGGAAGGTTCATCGCGTGAGGCGGGGAACCCGAACGGCTATGAGGAAGAGTGCGCCGCGTAGGAATGGAACCTACAACCTAGTGATTAAGAGTCGCTGCAGCCCAGCACCCGCAGTTCGAGCCTGGGCGACAGCTACCCGTTGGGGCGCGACAAAGCGCGAGGAAGGCGCGTCACAACTTACCTTCCGCTCGAGCGGTACCCGAGCCCGTACCGCGAATACGCACGAACCGGCTCGCCAGCCGCCCAGTCGATCTGAACATACTGGCGCGATGGCTGCACGGACGCGACGACCTTGCGAGTGCGCCGGTCAATGATCTCACCGGTCGAGATGTGAGCGTAATGCCCATCGCGCGTGAAGTTTATCCACTTCGGGCTGCTTCCGAGCGCGATGTCTGCGATCTGGCGCGGCCGAGCATCGGGCAAGCCGCTTACGTCGAACACGTGAAGCTGGTCGTACACATCGTCGGCGACCCAGAGCTCCTGCTCGTCAGGCGTGAGTGCAATGCCATGGCTCTGAGTGATGGGCAGGGTAGGCCACTGATCCGGCGCCACCGGAAAGCCTTTGACCTCAACGGTGTAGAGCTTCGCACCAGTGTTGATGCTCCCGACCTCGAAGCCGGAGAGAAAGTCGACGGTGACGAATGCCAGCGTCTGGTCCCGGTTGATCGTGAATGGCCGGATTGAGTTCCGGAACGGGCCGATCCAGTGGATGATCCGGTCCGTGCTGGGATCAATGATTGCGAGTCGGTCGTATTTCGCGCTAGCGAGATAAACCCGATCCCCGTCGAGTGATGCAATCGTGTTGTGAGCCCCGACGTGCATCTTGATCCGCCCGAGCTCGTCACCGGTACGTGCATCAAGCACGTACCAATAGTCGCAGTCCCGTCCTTCCCCGCACGGCGCGTAGATCTTTCGACCGTCAGGCGTGAGCGCGAAGCTGTCGACCCGGTAGTTCCGACTCCAGATAACTCGGTCGCGTACGAGGTCGTAAGCCAAGAGGTGTGGTGAGCTAGCGGCTTTACCCCAATAACTCAC
>DASSED010000136.1:0-9188 GCA_035695405.1 Gemmatimonadales bacterium | reverse complement strand
ATCGCTGATGCTCGAGGTGAGAAAAGAAAATATCCGCGTCATCGCGATCTGCCCCGGATCGGTTGACACCAGCATGCTGCAGGATCAGACCATGCTCAAAGCCGAGCCGACCAGGATCCTCCGTCCGGAAGACGTCGCCAGCACCATCGTTCACGCCATCCAGCTCCCCGAGCGGGCCATGGTGAGCGAGCTGGACATCAGGCCGACGAATCCATGAGGAAGGCGGACGGGCGGGCGGGCGGACCGGCGGGCGGGCGCCAGTGAGCAGCCGAATCAACTCAGTGCTCGTCGCCCGCTGCATCTGCCGCGACCGAAGCTTCGCGGATCTGCTTCCGCTGGCGCTGCGTCATTCGTGGACCCTCACTGAGCTGATACGTGAAACCGGATGCGGCGGGCAGTGCGGTCTCTGCAAGCCCTACCTCCGCCGCATGCTCGCCACCGGCGAGACCGAGTTCCACGAGATCATCACCGAGGATTCGAACTGAGTACCCGGGAGAAGACCTCCGGCTGGGGGAGACTGGTCGAGCGGCTGGAGCGGAGCTGGCGCAAGCTCTCCTACACCGGCTCGGTCGCCGGGGTCGCCATCATCATCACCTGGCTCGGCCTCTGGCTCATCCGCCGGGACGACTCGGTGGGGCTGCTGCTCGCCTCGGTAGCGACGCTGCTCACCCTGATCACCTTCCGACACATGAAGGAGCTGTCGCTGGCGCAGCAGACGTCGCTCCGCTCGGCGCTGGCCCAGTCGGACCAGCGGAACCGGGAGCTGGAGCGGCTCCGGCATCTCGCCAGCACCCTGTTGGCCGGCACCGAAGTCGCCGGGCTGGTGCGCGAAGTGGCGCTGTCGGCCGCCGAGCTGCTGGAGGCGGAGAGCGGGGCGGTGACGCTGGTGGTGGAGGAAGGCCGCTTTCTCAAGGTAAGCGCCGCGACGGGTCCGCTGGCCCAGGCCACAGACACGCTGCTGCCGATGGAGGGGTCGCTCCAGGGCTGGTCCGTCATCCAGGACACCCCGTTGATGTCGGTCGACATGGATGCCGATCCCCGGAGCTATCACATCCCCAACCTGCCGGTCGCGCTCAAGACCGCGGCGATCGTCCCGCTCCGCTCGGCCGGCGTGGTGATCGGCACCGTGAGCGTCTACAACCGGCGGGACGGCCGGCCGTTCAGCGAGAACGACCTCCAGTTGCTGCAGATCCTGGGCGATCAGGTGGTGGTCGGAATCGATCGGGCGACCGTGCTCTCGGAGAGCCGGCGGAACGAGCTGGCCCTCCGGGCCAAGAACGCCGAGCTCCAGCGGGCGACGCAGCTCAAGAGCGAGTTCATGGCCAACATGTCGCACGAGCTGCGCACGCCGCTCAACGCGATCATCGGCTTCTCGGATTTGATTCTGGAAGGCGGCGCGGGCGAGGTGCTGCCCCAGCAGCGGGAGTTCCTCGACTCGGTGGCGCGAAACGGCCGGCACCTCCTGTCGCTGATCAACAGCGTGCTCGATCTCTCCAAGATCGAGGCCGGCCGCATGACCCTCTCACTCGGCCTCACCGACGTGCGCGAGGCGATCACCGGCGCCGTGGCCGACACCGCGAGTCTCCGCACCGCCAAGCGGCAAGAGTGCGTGATGAACCTCGATTCGGCGTCGCTCAGCATCGTGGCCGACGGGGTCCGGGTCCGGCAGATCCTCTTCAACCTCCTGTCCAACGCGTCCAAGTTCACCAAGGAAGACGGCAAGATCTATCTCACCGCGGTCCGCACCCGCGCCCCCATGCGCCGTCCGGCCGAGCGGTCCGGCGACCGCATTGCCCGGTTCGTGCCCCAGGACGTGGTCTGGGTCTCGGTGGCAGACGAGGGGATCGGGATCAAACCGGAGGACATGTCCAAGCTGTTCCAGGAGTTCAGCCAGGTGGACAGCTCGTCCAGCCGGCGGGCTCAGGGGACTGGACTGGGGCTCGCGCTCTGTAAGAAGTTCGTGGAGATGCACGGCGGCACCATCGGAGCCGATTCGATCTTCGGGCGGGGCGCGGCGTTCTGGTTCATTCTTCCCGCGGAGGGCCCGCTACGACGCAGTGCCTGATCGAGTCGTCAGTCACCAGTCACCAGTCTTCAGCAAACTCACCAATCTGTCATCACCCGTTCCACTGACGGTTTTTAGTCAGGTCCCTGGAAGAGAGGCGACGAGGCCTAGACCCGCGACTGGCGACTGGCGACTGGCGACTGGCGACTCCATCAGAGTAACCTTATACCCATGAAGTTCCCCCGGTGGCCGCTCCTGAGCCTCCTCCTCCCGCTGATCCTTGCGGGGGCGGGCCCGAGGCCCGAGCTGTCACCCTGCTTCACCGCCGAGCAGCTTGGCCCCGCGGTCTTCGTCAGCGCCCCCCGGCAGTCGATCCCCCAGCCGGTTCACAACGAGGCCACCTGCGCCTTCTGCCAGGTGGTCGCCTTTACTCCCTACGTCGCCCGGCCGGCGGACCGCCTGCCCGATCAGTTCTCCGTCGAATCGCCCGAGCACCTCTCGAGCGACGATCGCCTGATTCATTCCGAGTCGTCCAGCCCACACCGCTCCCGAGCCCCGCCGCTTCTCCGAGCATCCTGATTCGCCACGAGCTGCAGCCACAATCGTAGAGATCCTTCGCTGCGCTCCGGATGACATCTCGGAGGCCCCATGCACTCGCATATTCGCCTCGCCTTCCAGGTGGCGCTCTGCTGCCTGGCAGCAGTTTCGACTCTAAGGGCTCAACAGACGGCGATCGACTCGCTCAATCGCCGGCTGAACGGATTGACAGCACGGATCGACTCGCTCGAGGCGGGGCAGTGTCCGGCCCCGGCGCCGCTCGCGCCGCTCGCCCCGACCGGGAATCCCCGAACCGACAGCCTGGCCCAGGTGCTCCAGCGCCTGAATCAGCGAGTGGAGTCACTGCGGAACTCCCGCTGTGCTGGGAGGCCCGGGGGTCAGCCCGTGGACACCTCGGGTGGAGATCTGGCCGCGCTGCGAGCGGCAGCCGCGGCCGCGGCAGGACAACCGGCTCCTTCGGCGGCCGACACCGGTGCCGTCAGGCCCCCTCCGTCTCAGGAAGCGCCCGCCCCGTCCGCCGGACCGCGCGGGGCGAATCTGCTGAATCCCGAGATCAGCGCGACCGGCGACATCCGCGTCGTGGCCCGCGATGGCCGGCAGGAGAATAACGGCGTGGCCCGCGAGTTCGAGGTCGCCTTTCAGTCGGCGCTCGATCCCTACTCCAACACCAAGATCTTTCTCACCTTTGAGGACGAAGAGGTGGGAGTGGAGGAGGGCTACCTCTACTGGACCGGCCTCCCGGGACGGATCCGGCTGGACGTGGGGAAATACCGGCAACAGGTGGGTGACCTCAACCGGTGGCACCTGCATGCGCTGCCGGAGACCGAGTACCCGCTGGTCTACCAACGCTACTTCGGGCCCGAGGGCCTGAGCGGCATCGGCCTTTCCTTATATACCAATCTCCCGTTCTCGCTGGGCGGGGCCACCCACGAGGTCTGGCTCCAGGGGACCACCGCCGAGGGCGATTCGCTCCTCGCGGGCGGAAAACAGCCGGTGCTGCTGGGCCGGCTGCAGAACTTCTGGCAGCTGACCCGCACCACCTACGCCCAGGTCGGCTTCACCGCACTCGGCGGCAACAACGACGACGCCGGACTCAAGAGCCGAGTGTTGGGGCTCGACTTCCGGGCCACTTATCGCCCGCCCGAAGCGGGTACTCGGCGGGACGTCACCTTCCGGGCCGAAGGATACCGGTTCCACAGCAACGAGCTGGGGGTACCCACCAATCGCTATGGCGCGTTTTTGGACCTGCAGGCACGCACCAGCCAACGCTGGGTGCTGGGAACACGCTATGACTATGTGCAGTCGCCCAGGGGATTGAAAGACAAGGAGTGGCGGGTGACCCCGAACCTCACCTGGTGGGAGAGCGAGTTCGTCTTTCTCCGGGTGGAAGGCGAGCACCGCCACAGCGACCTGACCGGCAGCGGAAACATGTTGACCCTGCAGGCGGTATGGGCCATGGGGCCGCACAAGCATGAAACGTATTGAAGCGGCGGGGAAGCGCGGAAGCGGGGAAGCGGGGAAGCGGGAGGACAGTACGAGCTATGATGAGATCTCTTGGCTGATTTAACACTCTTGAAGGAAGATATATGCTGAGTCTCAATCCACTTCTTATACTCGCGGGCCTACTGGGAAGCACTTTCCCGCTTCCCCGCATACCTGCTTCCCCGCTCACCGCTCCGACGGTCAAGGTGGTGACGAGCCTCACTACCTACGGCGCCATCGCGCGCGAGATCGTGGGTGACAAGGGGACCGTGACCTCGATCGCGCAGGGAAACGAAGATCCCCACTTCGTGCAGCCCAAGCCGAGCTTCGTCGCGGTGCTGCGGGACGCCGATCTCTTCGTGACCACCGGCATGGACCTGGAGCTCTGGGTGCCTGCCCTGCTCGACCGGGCCGGCAACCGGAAGATCCTCGAGGGCGGCCCGGGATACGTCGCCGCGTTCAAGGGGATCGACCTGCTCGAGGTGCCCACCTCGCTCAGCCGGTCCCAGGGCGACATTCACGTGGACGGCAACCCGCACATCCACACCGACCCGCTCAACGGGATCATCATCGCCCGGAACATTCTCGCGGGCTTGCAGAAGGCGTCGCCGGAGAACTCGGCCGCGTTCGCCGCCCGGGAGCAGGATTTCGAGAAGCGGGTCCTCGAGGCCACCATGGGGCCGCAGCTGGTGAGCGCGCTCACCCCCCAGACCGCGTACGATCTGCTCAAGAGTGGCAAGCTCTACGACTTCATTGGCACCCAGAAGTTCCAGGGCAAGCCGCTGCTGGATCAGCTGGGTGGATGGCTCAAGCAGGGTCAAGTGTTCCGCGGCAAGCGGATGGCCTGCTACCACAAGGAGTGGGCCTACTTCAGCCGCGAGTTCAAGATCGACTGCGTCACCTACATCGAGGCCAAGCCGGGGATCCCGCCCACGCCGGGTCACGTGCAGGAAGTGATCGCCCTGATGAAGGAGCAGAAGATCCCGGTGCTCTTCGCCTCCAACTATTTCGATCGAAAGCAGATCCAGCAGGTCGCCGAGCGGACCGGGGCCAAGGCGGTGATCGTGCCGGAGAACACCGGCGGCGCGCCTGGGGTCGACACCTACTTCGATCTGGTGACCACCTGGGTCTCGAGTCTCGCCACCGCGTTCCATGACCTCGCGCTCGACAGCGGAGCCCGCTAATGGACCTGAGCCTCTTTCTGCCGCCGCTGGTCGCCTGTCTGGTGATCGTGGCGATCCATTCGTATCTCGGCCTGCACGTCATCGCCCGCGAGGTGATCTTCGTCGACCTCTCACTGGCCCAGATGGCGGCGCTGGGCTCCGCAGTCGCGATCCTGGCCGGGAGCCAACCGGATTCCACCAGTGCGCTGGTCTATGCGCTGGTATTCACCACCATCGGCGCTGGAGTGTTCGCGCTGACGCGAACGACCGAACGCGGGGCGGTGCCGCAGGAGGCAATCATCGGCATCGTCTACGTCATGGCGTCCGCGGCGGCGATCCTGGTGGCCGATCGCACGCCCCGGGGCGGTGAGGCGATCAAGGATATCCTGGTGGGGAGCCTGCTCTGGGTGACCTGGCCGGTGATCTTCCGCCTGGCGGGGATCTATGCGCTGGTGGGATTGTTCCACTGGTTCCTGCGGCGCCGGTTTCTCACCATCTCGTTCGCCCCCGAGACGGCGATCGCGGAGGGTTGGAAGATCCGGTGGTGGGACTTCCTGTTCTATCTCTCGTTCGGTCTGGTGATCACCTTCTCGGTGCCCATCGCGGGCGTGCTGCTGGTGTTCTCATTCCTGGTGGTCCCGGCGGCGATCGCATTTCAGTTCACCCGGCGGCAAGGCGCGCTGGCGGCGGTATCATGGCTGTCCGGCGCGCTGGCGTCGGCCATGGGGCTCTGGATCTCCTTCCACTATGACCTGCCAACCGGGCCGGTGGTCGTCTGCATGTTCGGAGTGGTGCTGCTGCTGGCATACCTGGTGCGACGAGCGGTGCGGCCGGCCGTCGTCTTGAGCTCTTTGCCAAGCGAGTCATCCCGAGCGTAGCGACGTCATCCTGAGCGCAGCGAAGGGATGACAACCGCTTCGCTCAGGATGACAGTCTCGGGACGGTCGGCGGGGTACGAATAGCCGCTCGGCGGAGCAGCTCCAGGTGCGATGCTACGATGTCGGCCAGCTGCTGTGCCAGGCTGAGATGCGGCAGGTTGAAGACGGTGTCCTTGGTACGGAAGACCATCGCGCCGTGAACCCGGCCCGAGCCGCGCAACGGCACGATGATGTGGCGGCGATCAGATTCGTTGAAGATTCCCTCGGGATCGTCACCCCGAAGAATTCGCGCCAGCGGGGTTCCCAGCGACGGGGTGAGCGACGCGTTTCGCTCGCCCGGGTGCAGCACTGCCACCCGCTCACCGTCCAGCTTCAAGGCAAAGGTCAGGTGATCGAACGGCAGCAGCTTGGCCGCCTCGCTGGCCACAAACTGGGTCGCGATCCCCGGCTCCGATGCGGTCGCGAGCCAACCTGTAATGCTCAGCAACAGCTCAGAGGATTTCTCCTTCTCGCTTGACTCCTGCACCACCGCGGACTGACCCGGGCCGCGGAGAAACCCCGCTATCTGCGGCAGGATCAGGCCGCTCAACAACACCAATAACTCCACATCCTCGGCCCCGTACAGGTCAGGGCCGATGCTTCCCACCAGGAGGTAGGCGGGTGGCAGACTGCGGAGACTCATTCGTGCACCCGCGATCGAGCGGAGATCGGCACCACCGGATTCCTCCGCAGTGAGGAAGCCACGGGGCCAGCGATCGTCCTCATAACTGTCGAGCACCAGGAGCCGGCTGCGCCCGCCGAAGATGCTCGCGATGTCGAGCTGCTCGGGCGTGATCACCAGCGAGGGGTCAAACCAGAGCGGCCCGCCCGGGTGCTCGCCCAGCCGAAGATATCGCGTGCCCAATTCATCGGGCACTAAAAGCTCGATGTGCTCGTGCGGCAACAGTGGCGCGAGGCCCCGGCTGATCGCAGCCAGGAACTGTTGCGGGGTCGAGCCCTCGCGGTTCGCGTTGGCCACGGTCTGCAAGAGACCGGCGATCCGTTCCTGCTGCCGGCTGGTGGTCCCCTCGGCCGGAGTCCACTCCCGCGCGATCCGTCCCAGCATCGGCGCGATGCGCTGGGCGACACAATGCAGCACCACCCGCTCCATCGGGCCGTAGCGATCGCTCTGAAGATCCGCGACCAGAAGCAACGCCACGTCGCGCTTGCCGAACCGCACCGGCAAACAGCTCGCCGACTGATAGCCGGCCCGGGTGACGACCTTTTCCAGATGCGCCACCTGTTCGGGCTTGAGATGGGGCGACGGGATGGGAACCTCGAGCTCATCCTGGGCCAGCGCGGAGGGGCCGAGCAGGACCGAGCCACCCTGGACCGGATAGAGCCAGAGGCCCATGAGATCGTGCGGCACCTCGACGCCAAGTGTGTTGGAGAGTGCCTCGTGCCAGGTGGCCAAGGTGATCGGGTCGACCTTGCCCTTGTCCACCCGGAGGATGGGGACCAGTGGTTCGCTGCCGCCGTAGGCGAGCGGGTCGGGGCCGAAGTCGTCCTGGAGCTCGAGATCCATACGCCGCGGGATTGGCAGGAGGTATGCCCCCGGGGACCCAAATGCCGCGTTCACAAGCTACTACAGTGGCGCGACTTACTGAGGCAACCCTCGGAGCCCTGCGACCACCGCCGCCCACCTCGTCGCGCTCTGCCCGCGTCTCTTGCAGGTCGCTCGCATCTAGTCGCAAGAAAGCTCAAGACTTGACATACCCCCCACCCCTATATAAATACACCCTGTCAGATCGGCTCTTTTCGAAAGACCCAGACGCATGACCTCCACTCTGCCCAGCCAGCGCTGCACCATCCCGGTGTCGGGCATGCACTGCGCCGGCTGCAGCTCGACCGTGCAGCGCACGCTGGAATCCGCGCCGGGCGTGATGTCGGCCAACGTCAACCTCCTCACCAACAGCGCGACCGTCGACTTCAATCCTGAGGTCACGTCGCCCGACCACCTGGTTCACGTCATCCGGGAGACCGGATACGGGGCCGAGCTACCGTCGCACGATGAGCACGGCGATCACCACGCCGGCATGCACGATCACGCGCATGGGGACGAAGGCCGTTTGGGCCTCAAGGTCATCGTGAGTCTCGTCGCGGCGGTGCTGGCGATGGTGTTCAGCATACCGCTGGCAGATAGCGCGACGGCCGACCCATTGATGCGCGTCATGATGCCGCTGGCCGACGGGATGAGACGGTGGCTCCCCTGGACCAATCGGATATCGGCTGACGGCTGGCGCTACCTGCTGCTCGCGATCACGCTGCCGGTCGTGTTCTGGGCCGGCCGGCACTTCTACACCCGGGCCTGGGCCGCGCTTCGCCGAAAAAGTGCGGACATGTATACCCTGATCGCGCTGGGCACCGGAGCGGCCTTCCTGTTCAGCTTGGCCTCCACTCTGGCCGACGACTGGCTCAGCGCGCGCGGCGTGGAGCCTCACGTCTACTACGAGGCCGTCACCTGGATCATCGCCCTCATTCTGCTCGGTAACCTGCTCGAGGCTCGGGCTCGCACCCGCACCTCGGAGGCTATCCGGCGGCTGATCGACCTCCGGCCGGTCACGGCGCGAGTAATTCGAGGCGATCGAGAAGAAGAGATCCCCTTGGAGCAGCTGGGGGTGGGCGACATCGTCCTGGTGCGTCCAGGCGAGAAGATCGCCGCCGACGGCGTCATTCTCGAGGGCAACAGTTACGTGGACGAATCGATGCTCACCGGAGAGGCGATGCCGACGGCGAAAGCTCCGGGAGCCAAGGTGGTGGGTTCCACCATCAATCGGGGTGGCTCGTTCCGTTTCCGCGTGACCCAGGTGGGACGCGATACGGTGCTGTCGCGAATCATCCACTTGGTCCAGGAGGCCCAGGGGAGCAAGGCCCCGATCCAGCGGCTGGCCGACCGGATCTCAGCGGTGTTCGTCCCGGTGGTGATCCTGATCGCGATCGCGACCTTCTTGGCGTGGTCGCTGGTCGGACCACCGCCGGCCTATCTGCATGCGCTAGTCGCGGCGGTCACGGTGCTGATCATCGCCTGTCCCTGCGCCATGGGGTTGGCGGTCCCGACCGCCG
>DASSED010000135.1:0-17167 GCA_035695405.1 Gemmatimonadales bacterium | reverse complement strand
AAAGAATCCCCGCTCGATGGCCCGCGCCGCACCGCCCAACGTGTCCACCTCTTCGATCAGCTGGCGCGCTTGGGACTCGAGGTCATCGGTCAGCGCTTCGACGTAGTAGCTCCCAGCCAGAGGATCGATCACATGGGTCATACCGGATTCGTACCCCAGTATCTGCTGGGTTCTGAGTGCCAGGGTGGCGGATTGCTGGGTGGGGAGCGCCAGAGCCTCATCGTACCCATTGGTATGGAGTGACTGGGTTCCGCCCAGCACAGCCGCGAGCGCCTGCACCGTCACCCGCACCACATTGTTCATCGGCTGCTGAGCCTGGAGCGTGACGCCTCCGGTCTGGGTGTGAAACCGCATCCGTGCCGTGGCATCACCGGCGGCGAACCGTTCCCGCACCAGCCGAGCCCAGAGCCGTCGAGCGGCCCGGAACTTGGCAGCCTCCTCGAACAGGTCGTTGTGACTGGCAAAGAAGAACGACAGCCGAGGGCCGAAGCTATCGACCGCCAGGCCGGCCCCTAGTGCCGCACGCACATACTCCAGCGCATTGGCCAGCGTGAAGGCCACTTCCTGAACCGCTGTGGCGCCGGCCTCACGCATGTGGTACCCGCTGATCGAGATCGGATTGAAGCTCATCCCCTCGTTCACCACGAAGCGGACGATGTCGGCCGCAAGCCGGAGCGATGGCTCCGGCGGGAAGATGTAGGTCCCCCGCGCGATGTACTCCTTGAGCACATCATTCTGCACCGTTCCGGTGAGCTGAGACCGGGGAACACCCTGCTCTTCCCCCATGACGACATACATGGCGAGGAGGATGGCTGCAGTCGCGTTGATCGTCATCGAGGTGGAGACCCGGTCTAGCGGGATCTCGCGGAAAAGAAGGGCCATGTCCTCGACCGTGTCGATCGCCACACCCACACGGCCCACTTCGCCCTGTGCCATGGGATGGTCAGAGTCATAACCCATCTGGGTGGGGAGATCGAAGGCCGTGGACAAACCCATCTGCCCCGCCTCGAGCAGTTGACGGAACCTAGAGTTGGTCTCCTGGGCGGTGCCGAAACCGGCGTACTGGCGCATGGTCCAGAGCCGGCCGGTGTACATCGTGGGATATGGTCCGCGGGTGAAGGGAAACTCACCGGGTTGGCCGAGATCTCGCGCAGGATCTCCCTTCCAATCGTCCGGTTGATAGACCGTCTTCACAAGGCCGGTTGGGAGACGGGTCCGCTGGCGCGTGAAGCCACCCGCCGGAGCGCGTCGGCCACAAAGCCGACGTCCTCACGAGAGCCGATCACCAGCGGAGTCCGCTGATGCAAGGACTCCGGCACAATGTCCAAAATCCGATTGACCCCATCGGTGGCGGAGCCCTCGGCCTGTTCTGCGATGAAAGCCATGGGGCTCGCCTCATAGAGGAGGCGCAGCTTGCCCCGGGTGTTCTTGTTGTCGGCGGGATACAGGAAGATCCCCCCGGCGATCAGGTTGCGATGAAAGTCGCCGACGAGAGAACCGATATAGCGGCTGTTCTTGGGCGACACCCCGTCGGGCAGGTCTCCTTTGAGTCCCCGCACGGCGGTCTGCATCCCCTTGTCCCAACGGCCGAAGTTGCTCTCGTTCACGCTGTAATACTTGCCCACTCGCGGCGTAATGATGCGGGGATGAGAAAGCAGGAACTCGCCGATCGTAGGGTCCAGGGTGAACCCATGGGCCCCCTGACCGGTGGTATACACCAGCATTGTGCTGGAGCCGTACATGATGTAGCCGGCCGCTACCTGCTTGCACCCAGGCTGCAGCACGTCCGCGGCGGTTCCTCGTCCCTCCATGCTCACTCGTCGATAAATGCTGAAGATGGTCCCGACCGCGGAATTGACGTCGATGTTGGAGGAGCCATCGAGCGGATCGAACAGCACGGCATACTTGCCGACCGGATACTCCGGAGGAACCGGGATGATGTCATCATCTTCTTCCGAGCCCATTGCGCACACCCGCCCCGTATGCTTGAGACAGTTCTTGATCGTCTCATTGGCGAAGATGTCCAGCTTCTGCTGATCTTCACCCTGGATGTTCCGTCCACCGGCAGCCCCCAGGATGTTCACCAGGCCCGCCCGCCGAATGGCCGCGGCGATGATCTTTGAGGCCAGCGCAATGTCATAGAGCAGGTTGGACAGCTCGCCCGTGGCTTCCGGGTAACGGTCCTCCTGGTCCAGAATGAAGCGTTCGATCGTCGTGACGGACGTCTGCAATGAGCCTCCTACTGTTTGCTGTTCACGCCGTTCTCACCCAGCTGATAGACCGCCGAGTGGCCCCGCGCTTCAATGCTCATACGATGGCCGTCAGTCCTCACGGTGACCGAACCGTCCCGGTCGGTTCGCCACGTGGCAACTTGATGGTGAGATAGCCGCTCCAGAGTTTCCGGTGAAGGATGGCCGTAGTTGTTCGAGCCGACCGAGATCACCGCGGCACTGGGGCGCAAGGAGTCGAGCCATTCGTCACCCGTGCTCCAGCGACTTCCATGATGTCCTACCTTGAGCAGATCGATCCCGCGGCTCTCCGATCGCATCGCCGCCTCGGCCGGAAAGCCGGCGTCTCCCGCAAAGATGGCTTGAAAGTCGCCATACTCGACCAGGAGCACGACGGAGTCTTCGTTCAGGTCCTCCCCCCAGTGGTTCCACTCGTAGGGATGAAGGATCGTGAACCCGATGCTGTCCACAGTAAACCGCTCACCCCGCCGCCCGGCATGCCATGGTATCGACTCTGAAGCAAGCTCATCGAGAAACTCATAGTACAGCGGATCAGCCACCGGATCGCCTGGCTCGATGACAAGCCTCGCGGGGAAGCGTTCCAACACGCTGGGCAATCCACCCAGATGATCGGCATGAGCATGCGAAACCACCGCCACTGCCAGCTCGCGAACGCCCTGTCGTAACAAATATGGAATCACGATCCGACGACCGGCATCCACATGCTCACTCCGCGGACCCGCATCGATCAGCATCCAGTGTCCAGCGGGAGTCCGTAGCAGCGCTCCGTCTCCTTGGCCTACGTCGAGAAAATGTAACGTCAGACCAGAACCCCGGTCAGCGGGGGTCCAGCCCCAGAGCACTCCACCCCAAAGGGTGGCCACACCCATCCAACTCCAGCGCCGCGCGGCCTCTCGCCAGGTGGTGTGGCGACCGAAGGCCCAGAGACTGCCCCCCAGCATCGCGATCCACGGGAGAGTGGATCGGAGCTCCGGTTCGGTGACGATGTGCCCTCCGGGTACAGCGGCTCCGGCGGTTGCCAGCAGCTCCAGCAAATGGAGCGCGAGCCCGGAACCGGCCGAGAACCCTTCCGCTAGCCGCTGCGACAGCGGAAACACAAGCAGGCTGGCGAGGACACCCGGTACTGCGAGCGCGGCGAGCGGAATGGCAATGAAGTTGAGCGCGACTCCAACAAGGGCCACGGTGCCAAGAGCAAAGGCCGTCACCGGTGCCGTGGCCAGAGTGGCACCCACGGATGAGCCCAGGGTTCGCCACCACGGTCTCGGACCCAGTGCATGGTCGGTCCAGCGGCTGAACCTGGTCGCTCCCCAGAGCGCCGCGGCGGAGAGCCAAGCACCCAGATCGAGAACGGACCAGGGATCCACCAACAGCACGCACAGACAAGTGGCGGATAAGAGAGCGTCACCCTCGATGTTACGCTGTCTCAGCCGGGTCCAGGCCAGAAGCGCCGCAAGGGCGGCCGCACGGGTTGCAGGCGCGGGCCATCCGAGAAATGCGACATAGAACACGCTTGCGAGTGCGGCGATGACCAGAGCTCGAGTGCGACGGAGCCTGAGTAATCGGCCCAACAGCACCACCCAAGCCGTGATTACCCCGACGTGAAAGCCCGAAATGGATAGCAGGTGCACGAGGCCTGACTGGGCAAACCGATCCTCAAGGTCGCGCGGGATTCCACCGCGACGGCCTACGATCAAAGCCTCCACCATAGGTGCACGCGCGCCGTAGAGCGTTCGACTGGCACGCGAAATTGCGGTTCTCAGCCGGCCGGTCAGGTCCGGGTCTCCGGATACCCGGTGCACCGCACTGATCACCAGAGTACCCGCTGCCTGGCCAGCCCGGCCGGGACGGGGAATCCACTCCGCGGTGATGCGCACTGTGAGTCCCGCCTTGATCGGGCGAAGCACCCTCCAGCGTGCCATCACCGGATCCCCACATCCGGCGCTCAACGGCTGTACCGCGATCACGCCCCCCGAAGTGTCTGCCGGCTCGAGGAGTCGCACGCTCAGCCGGATGTGTCCCGCCGGCAGCCGAGCGGCACAGCTGACCGATGCGCGCAGCCAGGCGATCTCGGCGTTGATTCGGCCGAAGAGAACCGCTGCCCCGATGAGTGTCGCCCATCGACACTGGCGTAGGAGCCCGAGCAGACATGCAGCTATTCCCACTCCGACCGGTGCACCAAAATGCAAAAGGCCGGTCGCAAGACCGGCCCCGTACCCAGCCGTGAACAGGAGCGGAGGCCGGAGCCTCACCCCGGAACCGACCTTACTTGATGGGGGGCGAGGTTCCCTCCCGTGACCGACAGCGAGGAGCGACCGAGATCTTGCGCAGCGCCTCCATCACGGTGACCTCGATCGCGGCTCGGCTCTGCTCCTTCTCGAGATTGATCTCGGTGACAACTGCGCCTTCGCGACGTGAGACGTAACGGGGAGGAACCCGATTGAGGGCGAAGGTGAGAACGTCGTCCCGGCAAAGCTCGCAGCCGCAGAAGGCGGGAAAGTGAGGGCGCAGCGTTTCGTATGCTGACTGGACGTGTTCCTCGGCGAGGTTCTTGATCACAGTACCGCCAGGGCAGGAGTGGCAACGGCCCCGGTAAACGTGGAGCCGGTGGTTCCGGTAAGGCGCACCTGATGATATTCGCCGATGCTGGCGGCAGGAAGATCGAGCAGCACCAGGTGATTGGCCCGGGTGCGTGCCAGCATGAGACCGCCACGTTTGGCCGGACGCTCGACCAGTGCTTCATGGATCTCCCCCACCCGTCCCATGTTCTTGCGACAGGAGTTAGCCCGAACGGCTTCGATGAGTCGCGTCAAACGCTCCGAGGCCACCTCGTCGGGTATGTGGTCCTTGAGGCGGACCGCAGGCGTTCCCTCGCGAACCGAATACTTGAACGTGTAGGCATCATCGAAGTTGGCCTCGGCAAGCAGCGTAAGCGTCTCTCCGAACTGGGCCTCGGTTTCTCCGGGAAAGCCGACAATGACGTCGGTGGAGAAGGTCATCCCTGGAACCGCCCGGCGGAGCTGGCCCAGGACTTCGAGATAACGCTCTCGGGTGTAGCGCCGCAACATTCGCTTGAGCACCGCGTTCGAGCCGCTCTGCACCGGTAAGTGCACGTGCTCGCAGACGGCGGGCGTGGTAGCAAGGGCGTCGATCACTCGCGGGGTGAAATCGGTGGGATACGGGCTGGTAAAGCGTAGCCGCCGAAGCCCTTCTATCCTCCCCACCGCTCGCAGAAGATCCGCGAAGTCGTGAGTGCCATCGTGGTAGCTGTTGACCGTCTGTCCCAGCAGGGTGATTTCGCTGGTTCCCTGGTCCACCAGGCCGGACACCTCTCGTACGACGTCTTCAAGTGCCCGACTGCGTTCGGGACCCCGGGTCTGGGGGACAATGCAAAAGGTGCAGCGATAATCGCATCCTCGTTGTACCGTAACGAAGGCTGTGGGTCCTTTTTCCCGCAGGGGGGGCACGTCCTCGTAGTGTTCCCAGGAGCGGAACTCGGTATCGGCGATTCGATGACCGCTCCGCGCCAGGTGGATGAGCTCGGCCAGATTGCGGTACCCGTCGGGCCCGACGACGAGATCCACCCGGGGAACCTGGGCCAGCAACGCAGGCCCCAGGCGCTGGGCCATACATCCCACCACTCCGAGCACTCCATTCGGACGCTTGTAGCGCTGGAGCTCGCCGACTCGTCCGATCACCCGTTGTTCGGCGTTGTCTCGCACGGCACAGGTGTTCACCAGCATCACGTCGGCCCCCGCCGGCTCATGCGCCCGGACGAAACCCTGCCGGCTGAGGACCCCGAACATGAGCTCGGAGTCGGCAACGTTCATTTGGCAGCCGTAGGTTTCGATATAGATCGTTTGGGGCATGGACATATTATAGCCGGTCGCCCTCACGGCCGTACCGAGACACCAATCGAAAGGGTGAATGCCCGTTCGGAATAGGCGCTACCCTCAGAGCGCCACTGGTGCTCCAACGACAGGTCCACCCCGGCGCGCTGCTGGGCAAATCGAAGACCGGTTCCGGCGGAGAGCCCGTACTCATGCCCCTGTTCGCCCGGGATGAGAGGAAAAGGGAGCGTGGCATATCGTGCTCCAAGACGGAGCGGGCGACGGAAGGGACGTTTGGGGTCTGACACGAACTCCAATCCCGCGGCGACCTCCAGGGTATTCTTGGCGCCGGAGCCACCTTGCTGGAGCAGATCACTGTTGGCGCCCGACCAGGTCCGCACGATCGTCTGGGTTGCAAGATCGAGCGTAGCGGTGGGACGCCAGCGCACCCCAAATCCAAAGCTATATGGAAGGTCGATGGTACCGACCCGGATCGAGTCGCGATCCACATTGACATGGCCATCGGTGCGAGCCATTCCCGCCACAGCGAAGTTGGCCCCGAATTGACGCACGACTCCCAGCGACAGACCCACACCAGCATAGGAAACCTCAGCCCGCTGGCGAGCTGAGAGATAACTGGGATCGTTGAACAAACGGGTGGACACCAGGCGATTAGATCCCGTGATCACGTGAAAGCCACCGCCGAACAACCAACGATCGTGAAGCCGGTAGGCACCGGCCACACGGAAATCACTCAGCCCACCCCGGGAGGAGAAGGTATCGACTACACCGACCGGCACTCCTCGGAGGTCCACCGTGGCACCGTTTACCGTCGTGAAATCACGGCTGGTGTAATTCGAATAGCTGACCCCGAGCGCTGCACCTGTTTGTCGCACGGGTCCCGCGATTGAGAGCTGGGGAAAACGGGTGTCTCTGAGTGTCGCGCTCCCGCCCGGGTTCTCCAGGTGGCGGAATGATTGCACTGCCGTGAAGACACTCGTGAGAGTCGAGGTGGCGCCGATCGAGGCTGGATTGAGACTGGACTCGGGGTCGAAAAGGCCAAATGCGCCGGAGCTGCCACTAGCCCGCGTAGCAACTTCTCGTCCGGGATAGCCGAGCCCTCTCACTCCGAACTGGGAGGACTGAGCCACGACGAGGTGCGGCGTCACGGCCAGAAGGACCAACAGGCGAACGCTGCCCACTCAGGGATCCTCGAACGGAAAGGTGCGGAGAAAGCTGATCCTGAGCCGGGGGCGCACCGCTGGATCCGCCGCCCTCGAGGAATAGAACACCGGGCGCGAGAAGGTGCCGGCTTCCTGTGAAGGCGCAATGGAGAGGATCAGTGCAGTGGGCAGATGGGAATTCCGCCATAACTCGAGCAACCGGACGACTTCGATCGAGACGCTGGTCGCGCCGCTTTCGATTGTGTCAGCCGGTATGAGAGGCACCCCGCCCACCACGGGCACCGTCACGGGTGATTTGCCCCCGACATCGGTTACTAGAGCACGAGCTTGTATCAACCCCGGGTCAGTCGGAAGCCCGCTCACTGGAGTCACGGGCGTGAGTTCGAGCGTGGCTCGGACGATGGTAGCGGAATCCCGAATCGTCTCGGGCAACTCGAAGCGGAGCAGGCCCCGCGCAGATGGTTCTCCTCCTACCGCCAAGAGCGTGGTGTCCGGCACGGGCTGAGGAGGGAGTACGTAGGAGTTGAAGGATGCATTCAGGGTAAAGGTTCTCAGCCTGGCAGTACCGGTGTCGGGGACGTCGAGTGTTGCGTACGTCGCGAAGACGGCCCCAGTGCCGCCGCCGATCGCACCCAGCCGCACGCCGGTGGGCACCGGCGCGTCGATGCGCACCCCCAGGGCGAGCACCCCGGTATCTGCCGCCGGGATCTGGACTCGACTGAGATCAGCTCCCGAGAGAACCGTTCGGATGGCCCCCGCCTTCAGTGTGTCCGCAACGCTGATAACGCTGACGAGATTCGCGGGGTTGAAGGAAGGATCGACATCTGCGTACTGGGTGGTGGAATCGATAGAAATCGGGAGCCGGTAGAGCGACACCGTGAGACCGCCGACCGTGGTGTCACGGGCTACCAGGTTCAAACCGAGAGCCACCGAATCGATGGTGTAGGCCCGCGCGGTGTCGCGCACCGTCACTGAATCACCGCGTCGGGGAAAGCGTATGATGGCCCGCTCTTCGAATCCCTCCAGGCCGTTCGACACCAGGAGAGTTGGAGCAGACGGAGAATGGACGTAACCGCGGAAGCTGCTGTCAGTCCCAACGATAGGACTTATGACCTCATCCTGAATCTCGGGGGATCCCCCGGGACAGAGAGCGGGACATTCGGCCGGCGAGGTAAGCTCTTCCTGACACCCAAGCAACCCGATTGAGAGCAGCGCGGCAAGCCTTAACTTCACCGGAGCTGCTCTGGTCCGAAGGCAACCGGTAGAAGCTCCGACAGCTTCCAGCTTACCCGGCGGGTTGACCCAATTCCCTCGATTGGAAGATCTAGACCAAACTCCGCCAGCACCTGGCGGCAAGCCCCGCAGGGTGCCGCGGGCGGGTCTACGTCGGACACCACCACGGCCCGCCGAAACCGCCGCACTCCCGCGCTGACGGCCGCGCAGAGCGCGGCCCGCTCCGCGCAGATGGTAAGGCCATAAGAGGCGTTCTCGACATTACACCCGGAGAAAATGGTGCCATCCATGGCCTCGAGCGCGGCGCCCACTCGAAACTTGGAATAGGGAGCGTAGGCCCGAGCCTGAGCCGCGCGGGCGGCGTCGACGATGGAGTCAGTCACGCCAAACCTCGGCGAGGAAGGAGGTGCCGGCAGCCAGCGATGAGGCGCCGAGAAACGCGGCCACCGTCTGGCCGATATCGGCGAAAGTCGAGCGCTGACCGAGGGCGATGGGACGGACCCGGGGGCCCATTACCAAGAGAGGTACTCTCTCCCGGGAATGATCGGTGGATGGAGTAGTGGGGTCGTTGCCATGATCGGCGGTAAAGATAATGAGGTCATCCTGCCGCACCGCTCCGAGCAACTGGGGGAATGTTCGGTCCAGCTCGAGTAGCCCTGCATGGAAGCCGGGGACGTCGTTCCGATGCCCCCAGGTCTGATCGAACTCGATCACGTTGGCCAAAAGCAAACCGCGATCCATTTCTCGGAGCGCGTCCTCGATCAGGCGGTACGCTTCAGCATTGGTTGGGGTATGGACGCTGCTGATCCCTCGGCCGGCGAAAAGATCGTCCACCTTCCCTACCCCTATCCTGGGTATGTCCCGGTCGGCGAGACGATCGAGCAGCGTTGGGCCCGGAGGAGGAAGACTGTAATCCCGCCGACCCGGTGTACGCCGCCAGGCCCCCACCTCGCCCCTGAATGGTCGCGCGATGACCCGGGACACCGCGTCTGCACCGGTCAAAAAGGCCCGAGCCGTGCTACAGGCGGTGTAGAGCTCCTCGAGCGGTACCACCTCTTCGTGGGCCGCCACCTGAAAGACGCTATCGGCCGAGGTGTACACGATCCATTTGCCCGTGCGGCAATGCTCGGCGCCATACTCGTCGAGGATCCTAGTTCCCGAGGCAGCCTTGTTTCCCAAGACTCCGCGACCGGTGCGTTTGGCAAACTGACGGATTACCGGAAGCGGAAAGCCCTTTGGGTAGGTGGGAAAGGGCCCATCGAGAATGAGTCCACACAGCTCCCAATGTCCGGTGGTACTGTCCTTGCCCGGACTGGCCGGCTCACAAGCTCCATGGGCGCCGGTAGGCGCGGCAACCGGAGCAATCCCAGCCACGTTTCCGCACCAGCCCAGTCCTGCCGCTTCCAGGTTCGGCAAGATCAACCCGCCCACTGCCCGCGCCACATTTCCCAGGGTGTCGCTCCCCTGGTCTCCATACAATTGGGCATCATGGGCCGATCCAATGCCGAGACCGTCCAGGACGATGATCGCAGCGCGCCGCATTACGCCTTAGGCATGGTTTGGACGTAGCGGAAACGAAGGGAGGTAACCGCCTGGTCTATCAGCTGCTTCTCCTCAGGGTCGAGCTGGCCGGCGGTCTTCTCGACCAGCATCCCCAGAGTGTCGATCAGGGTTTGCGCTGCCTTCCGGGAATCGGTCAGGCCTTCTGCCCCCTGAGGCAGGTGCCCGCTCAGAGCAGACTCCGCTTGCTGGGCCAGCCCGAGGACGAGAGAGGCAAAATGAGGGTTCACGCGGACCTCTGATACCGTCGAGGTAAACGGCTTCCCAGGCGGGTGAGCAGCTCATAGGAGATGGTCCCGGCAGCTGCGGCCTGCTGATCCAGACTGATGGCTCCTCCGAAGATGGTTGCAACGTCACCGATCCTGACGCTTGAATCCACCAGGGCCATGCACATGTCCATGGTCACCCTGCCCACGACCGGAACGGTCTTTCCGTTGATTTCTATTTCCCGGACTCGGCCGGAAGCGCCAGCTCGGGGAAATCCATCGGCGTAACCAACCGCGATGGTAGCGATCACCCCGGGTTGCTCGGCTTGCCAGCCCGCACCGTAACCCACCGTGTCGCCAGCAGCAATGGACCGGGTGCCAATGACCCTGGCATGGAGCGAGACGACCGATCGGGGGACGGGGTGTCCGGCCAAACCGCCATATAAGAAGATGCCCGGACGCACCATATCGCCGGCAAAGGCGCGGCCCCGTAGCGCGGCGGCACTATTGGCGGCGTGCACCAGACGTGGCCGGGGCAGTGATTGGAGCACCATTTGGAAGCGATCCCACTGACGGATGGTGATGTCAACATCGCTCTCGGCGAAGAGAAAGTGGGTGAAGAGACCTTCCCAGCCTGGTGCGCTCGAGAGGTGGGCACGCAACGCCGACAAAGCGGCGGTATCGTCCCATCTCAGACCGGCTCGACTCATCCCGGTATCGATCTCGACGTGAAACGGACGCTGGCTCTGTCTGCTCCAGGCTTCCAGCGCGAGCAGGTCTCCGATCGATGGACGAAGATCGTACGCCAGGCAACCCTCGATCCAGTCCGGTACCAGCGGACTCACCACCAGGATGGGGCGCTGAACTCCACCGCGCCGAAGCTCGGCACCTTCCTCCACCGACGCGACACCAAAACCCCACGGATCGAGCGACTCCAGCGCTCGCGCCACCGCCACCGCTCCGATTCCGTAGCCATTAGCTTTGACCATCGGTAAAAGCCTGCTACCGCTGATGGAAGCGACGGTGCGCGCGTTGGCGAGCAGCGCATCGAGATCGACGTCCAGCCAGGCGCGGGATGTGTCGGCGGGCAATGTCGTGGTGGGTCGGCGGGTATGATATTCGTCGCGGGAGGCACATGCAAGACAACTCAGCGCTCGAGCGCGCGATGGCATTGGTACGCGACCTCCGTCGCCGCTGTCCCTGGGACCGGGCTCAGAGCCGTGAGACTTTGCGACCCTATCTGGTCGAGGAGGTGCTCGAGCTGGACCATGCACTGGGGGAAAACGACACCGAGCTCATTCGGGGTGAGCTGGGAGACCTGCTGCTGCATCTGGCTTTTCAACTGGTGATCGCCGAGGAGCATGGGGAGTTCACGCCGGCGCAAGTCGCAGACCACCTGGAAACCAAGATGCATCGGCGGCATCCTCATCTCTTCGACTTGGGTGTAGGTGAGCCCTGGGAACAGATCAAACGACGCGAGCGTCGCGGACATGTGCTGGCAGGAATCATCCCTACGCTTCCGGAGCTCTTGATGGCGTATCGCTTACAACAGCGCGCCGCCTCCGTTGGATTCGACTGGCCCGATGCTGATGGACCGTTGAACAAGATTCGTGAAGAAGCCGCCGAAGTCGAAGCAGAGCTTCAGGCAGAGAAGGCACCGGCCCTACCGATCGATGATCCGGACCCCAACGCGCCGGGCAGTCCACCGAGTGAGGCATTGATTCACGAGATCGGGGACCTGCTTTTCTCAGTGGTGAATCTGGCGCGGAAGGTTGGGGTCCAACCCGGGCTCGCGCTCGACCGCGCCAACCGCAAGTTCCGCGAGCGGTTCGAAGCGCTCGAGCGGCTGGCCAAGGAACGAGACATCGACATCGAGACGGCCGGATTAGACAGCCTGGATCGTCTCTGGGAGGAAGTGAAAGGCGGTCCTCTAGGGATACAATCGATGGATCTGACGGGGAAACGCGATGGCCTCGCGGATGTGGGGGATGCCGCAGATCCAGGCCACGGTCCGCTCGATTCCTAACCCGAAGCCGGAGTGCACGAAGGTGCCGTATTTGCGAAGGTCCAGATACCAGCGGTAGGCCTCGGGATCGAGTCCTTGTTGGATGATTCGTCCGAGCAGCTTCTGGTAATCATCCTCCCGCTGCGAGCCACCGATGATTTCACCATATCCCTCCGGCGCCAGGCAATCATTATTGAGCACGGTGCGGGGATCATCCGGGTTCTCCTTCATGTAGAACGCCTTCACCTGCTTGGGGTAGTTGTACACGAACACCGGCCGATCGTACTGTTGAGCCAGCAGGGTCTCATCATCGCCTCCCAGATCGCTTCCCCAGGTTATGTCGGACCCGAGATGATTCAGTCGAGTCACCGCGTCGGTATAGGAGATCCGAGGAAAGGGAGCCTGGACCCGCTCGAGGGGAGCGACATCGCGCTCCAATTCCCGAAGCTCGGTTGCCCGACACTGAAGGGACCGAGCCACGATGTAGGAGACCAGCTCTTCCTGCAACCGCATGTTGGCGTCCGAATCGTTGAAGGCAACCTCAGGCTCGACCATCCAGAACTCCGTCAGGTGCCGCCGGGTCTTGGATTTCTCCGCCCGAAACGTGGGACCGAAGCAGTACACTTTACCCAGGGCAGCCGCCGCTGCTTCTACGTATAACTGGCCGGTTTGCGCCAGATAGGCTTTGCCCAGGTCGAAATAGTCGGTCGAGAACAGATTACCGGCCTCCTCACCGATGGCCCCCGTCAGGATCGGGGTGTCCACCAGCACAAAGTTCCTGGCGTAGAAGAAGTCGCGGATGGCCTGGGTCACTTCATGGCGGACTCGGGCCACGGCCACCTGCCGCCGGCTCCTCAGCCAGAGATGTCTATGCTCGAAGAGGAAAGTCGTCCCATGTTCTTTAGGACCGATGGGAAAATCGACGCTGGTCCCGAGAATCTCGAGGCTCTGGACGCTGAGCTCGTACCCCCCGGGCGACCGGGGCTCCTCGCGGACCACTCCGGTCAGTCCAACGCTGGTTTCCTGGGTCAGCATCCCGAAGGCCGACCAGGCCGAATCGGGAACCTCCTTTTTCGACAGGACACCTTGCAGATACCCCGAGCCATCCCGCAGCACGACGAACGCGATCTTCCCGCTCGAGCGGGTAGTTACTACCCAGCCACGTACCGTGACCGTCTGCCCGACGTGGGTACGAAGCTCGCTGATGGGTACTACCGCCATGCCATATCCATTGGGAAGAGGGGATTGCGCCAAAGAGGGTTGAGTCTAGCCCTGCTCGCGGGGAGCGTCAACGCGGGATGCGTCAATCTGCGCCCGCCACCGACACCGGTCGCGACCAACGTGGCCGGCGACGCTCCCACGCCGGTCTGGAGCTCACGAGCGGGGCGCCGATTCAGCAGCCCGCTGGTGCATCGCGACGATCTGCTCTACGGTGGAAGCATCGACCGCAAGGTGTACGCAGTCGATCTCGGTAGTGGAGAAATTCGCTGGGCCAAGCGACTCTCGGGAATGTTGCTCGGCGGAGTCCTGGTAAACGACGAGACCGTGTTCGCCGCTACCTCTCGGCCGGAAGGCCGGGTTTACGCACTGCGTCGCTCGGATGGCAGCCAGCTCTGGCATACCCCAACCGGGCCGATCGGTGCACCGTTGGCCCTGGTCGAAGGATTGCTCGTGGCCGAAAACCAACGGGGTGAAGTGCTCGGTCTTCAGCCACGCACGGGAGCGATCGTCTGGCGGCGCCGGGTAGGGGTATCACGGATTGCGGCAGCGCCCGCCGGTGACGGTGGCCTCCTCGTGGCCACGACCGATTCGTTGGTGCGTCTGACAGTGACTGATGGGAAAGTCACGCATCGCATGGCCTCTCCAGGTACTATCGTCTCGCCCTGGGTTCCCTTCGCCGGCAACCTGGTCGCAGGGACCACCGACTCGCAGCTGGTCTCGATCAATCCTCGAGCCGTACAGCACAACTGGTCGGTACGTGTGGACGCTCCAGTCCTGGGATCGCCGGCCGCCTTGGGAGATACCCTCTTCCTGGCCACCCGTCTGGGAAGCCTCTATCGCATTGTCCCGGATTCCCCGCCCGTGGCTCGGCGGCTGGTCGTCCTCGACTGGCCGGTCACCACACCGGTGTCCATCCTGAATCGGCAAATCATTCTAGGAGGGGCCGACGGAACCATCCGGGCTCTCCGAACTGACGGTCGAGAGCTCTGGCGAGTCCGGATCTGGCGCCCTGTGGAAATCGGGCCGGTGCCCACCTCCGATGGCCTGGTAGCCATCGGAGGCAACGGTGACCTTCACCGATATCGTCAATGACCCGGACCTCGGCGGGTTTGCTTGCGCTGATGCTCCTGGCCGGGCCGCTCCAGGCCCAAGGGCCACTGGTCAAGTATGGAAAGTGGCTGCTGGTCGCGGGCTCGATCGGCATGAACTATTACGCGGTGCGCGCCCACAACCGGGCCGAGGACAACTTCGACGCGCTCGAGAAGCGCTGTCTGGCGGTCCAGGCGCGTTGCGACCTCGGTCCCGAAGGCCACTACCTCGATCCCGAGATCGAAGACTTTTTCCAACGTTCGCTGCATTATGATCGCGTGGCCCGCGGCTGGCTGGTGGGAGGCGAAACGGCGCTGGCCGGGGCAGCGGCGTTGTTCGTGTGGGAGCTGACCAAGCCGAAAGGTCGTCCCAAGAACATCCCGTTCGAGCCCGAAGTGCGAAGCTTACGGGGAGGAGCGGGAGTCGGCCTTCGACTCGAGTTTTAAGCCGCTGGGGTTTATCCCACCCGAAAGAGCTCCACCGCCCTGGGGTAGCGGGAGACCGCTCGCTCGCGCAGGCGCTGATTCTCCCGCCGTTGGAGCGTGGGATCTGCGCCGATCGTCTGGGACGCCAGTTCCCTGGCCCGGATCAGGAGGTCGGCATCAGCGGGAAGTTGGGCATGACGCACCTCGAATCCCCCCGACTGCCGAGCACCGATCAGATCACCCATCCCGCGCTCTTGGAGATCGAGCTCCGCGATCCGGAACCCATCATGAGAAGCCGCAAAGGCCTGCAGCCGGGCGAAGGAAGGACCTTCCGCCAGTAAGATGCAGTAACTCTCGTCCGTGCCGCGTCCCACTCGGCCTCGGAGCTGATGGAGCTGTGCTAGGCCAAACCGCTCAGGATGCTCGATCAGCATGATGGTGGCGTTGGGCACATCGATACCCACTTCGATGACCGTGGTGGCCACCAGGACCTGGATATCACCGCGGCGAAATCGCCGCATGACGTCATCGCGCTCATCCGCCTTCAGCCGCCCATGAACCAGGCCTACCCGAAGCTCGGGCCATCGAGCGACGAGCGACTGCTCCATGGTGGTGGCGGCCCTGAGATCGGCCCGCTCGGATTCGTCGATCACGGGCAAGACCACGTACGCTTGCCGTCCTTCGGCGCACTCACTTCGCACGAAATCGAGCACCCGCTCACGATGACTGGTGCTCCGGACCGCGGTACGAACCGTGCCCCGCCCCGGCGGGCGCTGCTTGAGCGTGGATACGTCGAGGTCGCCGTACAGGGTCAAGGCCAGCGAGCGGGGAATGGGCGTGGCCGTGAGCAGCAGGACATCGGGTGCGGCTCCCTTACCGATGAGCGCCGCGCGTTGCTCCACGCCGAAGCGATGTTGCTCGTCGATGACCACGAGACCCAATCGCCGAAAGGACACACCTTCCTGCAGCAAGGCATGGGTGCCTACAACCAACCTCGCTTGCCCGCCGGCCAGGCGGCCGCGCACGGCGACTTTCTCGCTCGGTGTCTGACGGCCCAGTAACAACTCCGGCTTGAGATCGAGCGGCTCCAACAGGACGGCCAGAGTGGCGGCGTGCTGCTCCGCCAGCAACTCAGTGGGAGCCATCAGGGCAGCCTGGAAATCGTTCTCCAGAGCCAGCAGCATGGCGAACAGGGCTACGACGGTCTTCCCCGTGCCCACGTCGCCCATGAGAAGGCGATGCATGCGGTCCGGGGCCGTCATGTCAGTCGTAATCTCTCGAAGCGCGCGCTGTTGATCCTCGGTGAGCTCCCAGGGGAGACTGGCCTTGAGCCGGGTCGTCAGCTCCCGCTTGACGGTGAAAGCGACGCCGCTTCGCTGTCGCTTGGCCATGGTCCGGGCGCGGATCAGCATGAGCTGCAGGTCCAGAAGCTCGTCCATCGCCAACCGCCGCCTCCCCCGCTCCGCTTCCTCGACGGTCCGGGGCCGGTGAACCGCACGCAGCGCTTCCTGCAGCTCCGGCATATCCAGCTCCCGGCGCAATCGGTCCGGGAGAACGTCATCCATCAGCGCGATAAGGCTGTCGAGGTGTCGGTCGACGAGGGAGCGAACGACCTTGTGGCTGAGACCTTCGGTGGCGGGATACACCGGCAGAACTTTTCCGGCCGCGAGAGGATCGCTGTCGCTCTCGGCATCCGACAGTATCACATACTCGCGTGGTGCCATCTGCCGGCCGTGATAAAACCTGATCGGCCCCGACACCAGGAGCGTTTGTCCCACCACGATCGAGCGATCCAGAAACGGCTGTCCCGGCCAGACGCATTCCAGGAGACCGCTGTCATCGCGGAGCACGGCATGAAAGATTCGAAGTCCTTTGCGGGTGGGAAGAACCCCTTTGGCAACGACCTGTCCCACACACGCCACTTCCTGTCCCAGCTCGGCGCGTGCCAGCGGTGTTACGCTCGAGGCATCGATATAGCGGTGCGGCAGATGCCAGAGCAGATCCCGGGCGGTACGAATATTCAGCCGCTCGAGCGCTTCCGCCCGCCGCTCGCCAATCCCTTTGAGGAACTTCACCGGGGTGTCGAGGCGGACGCTGGGGGTCCCGGCGCGGGTGGTCATTGGAATCTACTTAGGCCTCGATAGGCGCTTCGGCGAGGAGGCTCTCGG
>DASSED010000134.1:0-4511 GCA_035695405.1 Gemmatimonadales bacterium | reverse complement strand
ATCACCACCGTCCTGGTTACCCACGAGCAGGAGGAGGCCTTCGATCTGGGAGACCGGGTCGCGGTCTTGCGTGCTGGCAGGCTGGAGCAGGTCGGCACCCCGGAAGATCTGTACGCGTCTCCTGCCGCTCCGTTCGTGGCCGAATTTGTGGGCCGGTCGAGCCGCATTGGGGCGACCGTGATCGGCAAGAGTGAGCGGGGCCTGCGGGTTTCACTCGAGGGCATCGAGTGGGACATCACCGACGGCACCGGCGGCGAGCTGCCTCGAGGTCCAGTGCTGATGATCGTTCGGCCCGAGGCGTTGCGGCTGGTATCTCCCACCCCTGGCGCCATTCAGGGCAGTGTCACGGACCGGCGATTCACCGGGATCTCCAGCATCTATACCGTGGTCACTGAGGGCGGGGCGACTCTCGAGGTCACCGGCCCACCCCGCTCCGTCAGTCCGGGCGATCGGGTCGGCATCATGCTGAGCCGGCGTTCGGGCGGAGGGGTTCACCTGTTTCCAGGCGATACGCCATGAGCCGCGCCGGCCGCATGAACCTGGTCGGCGGTGTACTGCTCGTGCTGCTGCTGTGGCTCATCGTTTACCCTCTTCTGCTGGTTCTGATTGAAGGATTCCGCGGCCCCGACGGATGGACTCTGCACTTTGTGCGCGAGTTTCTGGGCCGCCGCAATGAGGCCAAGGCTTTGTGGGGCAGCGTCTGGATTTCAATTGTGACCGTGATCCTCGCGGCCCTGATCGGCGTGCCGCTGGCCTTCTTGTTTGCCCGGTATGACTTTCCCGGGAAACGCCTCCTGGGAAGCATGGTTGCGCTCCCGGCGGTTCTTCCGCCCCTCGTGGGCGTGCTCGCGTTCCTGTTTCTCTATGGCGAGAGCGGATTCGTATCGCTCTTCATCCAGCACTTGGCGGGTTTGGACGAGCCACCCTGGAGACTTCAGGGTCCCGCCGCCATTCTGCTGGTCCACGCCTATTCCATGTACGTGTACTTCTACTTGTTCACCCGGGCAGGACTGGCGAGCCTCGATGGTTCGGCGCTTGAAGCCGCTGCCAGCCTCGGTGCAGGTCGCTGGCGGACTCTGCGGCGCGTCACCCTGCCGCTGCTCTACCCGTCGTTGACCGGAGCGGCGCTTCTTACGTTCATGACGGCTCTGGCTTCATTCAGTGCGCCGTACATTTTCGGGGGCGGTTTCCGGGTCATGACCACCCAGATCGTGGCCACGCGGCTCAACGGCGACAACGAGCTGGCCATGATAGAGACCCTCTCGCTTACACTCATTGCTCTGGCCGGTCTCCGGCTGCTTCGTGGCACACCCGCATTTGATTCAGGCACGGGGAGAAAAGGCATCGCACCCGCACCCCTGCGGATCCGGCGCGGGCTGGTTCGTGTCACGATGGCCGGAGTCGGCTGGACTCTGGCGCTGATCCTGCTCATGCCTCATCTCACGCTGATTCTGGTCTCGTTCGTGCCGGTGGGCACCTGGACCACAGAGCCACTTCCGCCGGCCTACACCTGGCGCAACTACCTAACCCTGATTGACGATCCAGTCCGGGCCCGGCCGTTGCTCAACAGCCTTTGGCTGGCGAGTGCGGCTACGTTGGCGGCTGTGGCCGTGGCAGTCGTCGCCGGGGTTGTCGCGATTCGATACCGCGTCAGGCTGGGCCGGAGCATCGAGACCCTCCTGGCGCTTCCGTGGGCAGTTCCTGGTACCGTGTTCGCCATCGCGCTCGCCACTGCCTTCAGTGTCCATGCGCCGCTGGCTGGGCGGTTCATTCTGGTCGGCACACTCTGGCTTCTCCCCTTTGCCTATCTGGTGCGCGACCTCCCCATTACCAGCCGTGCCGTACTCGCGGCGTTCCGCTCCATGGACCCATCTCTGGACGAGGCTGCGGCAACACTGGGCGCCGGCCGCTGGCGTACCCTGCGCCGGGTGACTCTGCCATTGCTCCGTCCCGCTCTGTTTGCCGGGGCAAGCCTCGCGTTCGTCACTGCATTCGGTGATTTCGTGACGTCGATAATGTTGTACACCTACGACACCCGGCCGATCTCGCTCGAGATCCTCTCCAGCCTGCGACAATCCGACGTCGGGGTTGCGGCGGCGTATGGCGTAGTCCTCATGGCAGTGAGCGCCGCGGTTTTCGCGCTCGGAGCAGAACAAGGCGGGGGCGGATGACCAGCCGTCCCAACGCCCCCGCCAGATTCCGTCGGCTGGCGGTGCTCATCGCTGTGAACTTCGTGGACATGATCGGCTTCATGATCGTGCTCCCACTGCTCCCATTCTATGCCCTCAAGCTTCACGCCTCGGCCGAGACGATCGGACGACTGATCGCATCGTTTTCCATTGCACAGTTGCTGGCGGCACCGGTGTGGGGCCGCCTTTCGGATCGCTATGGCCGCCGGCCTGCACTGCTGATCGGCCTGAGCGCCTCGGCGGCAGCCTACGTGGTCTTCGGTTTTGCGAGCAGCGTCTGGTTGCTCTTCCTCTCGCGACTGGTCCAAGGCGCGGGAGGCGGCACCACCGGTGTGGCCCAGGCGTACGTGGCCGACACCGTCGACCCGGCCGACCGGGCGCGGGCCCTGGGATGGTTGTCGGCGGCCACATCCGCGGGCGTGATGGTGGGACCGGCCATCGGCTCGTTTTCGGCTCGCTTCGGGCGGGCGGCGCCAGGAATCATCGCGGCCACCCTGTGCCTCATCAACGTCTTCTTTGCGTGGAAATGGCTGCCTGAATCCCGGAAGGAGACGCTATCTGCGGTGAGACCGCGCAAGCCCCCCTGGCACCCAGCCTGGCTTGCGCTCCGCCATCCCGGGACCCCGATTGCCCGCTTGCTCTGGATCTATGGCGTCGGCATGCTGGCCTTTTCGTCGATGACCTCGGTCCTGGCACTCTACCTTGGCGCCGAGTTCGGGATCGACGAGAAAACTATCGGGTACATTTTCCTGTACGTCGGCGTGCTCTCCTTCGTCATGCGCAGTGCATTACTGGGACCCATCGTGGACCGGATCGGTGAGACCTGGGCCATGCGCATCGGTACGGTGCTCCTGGTCGTGGGGCTTGCGTCCTATCCGCTTCCGCGCGATCTCTGGACGCTCGCCGTGGTCATACCGCTGGTCCCCATCGGCACCGCACTTTTGTTCCCGGCAACCACCTCGTTGATGTCGCGCTATTCCGATGCGGCAGAGCTGGGGACGACCATGGGGGTGGCCCAGACGTTTGCCGGTCTGGCGCGGGTCATGGCTCCGATCCTCGCCACGGTTGCCTTTCAGCGCCTGGGGCATGGGTGGCCGTTCTACATCGCAGGCGGTTACGTGGCCCTGGTTGGCATCATGGCATTTCAGGTGGACGTACATCCCCGACTCTCCAAAGCTGCGGCGGAAGGAGCGGAAGCCTGATGAGCGATGATCGAATGGATCGGCTGGAACGCCGACTTCAGCTGCTGGAGGACCAGGTGAGGGAACTGGCGGGGAAGCGGGGAAGCAGGGAAGCGGGGAGGGAGGCCGGTACGCTGCGCAGTGGGGAGCCAGAGAGACAGCCGCGCCGGCCCGCACCTGGCACCGGCTCAGATACCGCCCCACGTGTTCCTTCCGAGCTTCCCCGCTTCCCCGCTTTCCCGCTGTCCTCCGAGCAATGGATCGGCCAGCGGGTTCTTCTGGCTATCGGTGTGGTGGCACTCATCTTGGCCGCCGGATACTTATTGCGGCTCTCGTTTGACCGGGGCTGGATTTCGCCGATCATGCGCTGTGTCGGAGGAGCCGTGGCAGGAATCGTCGTCGGCGGGGTAGGATGGAGACTGCAGCCCCGCTACCGCACGTATGGTGCGGCCCTCATCGGTTGCGGGGCAGCCATCATTTATCTCTCGGTCTGGGCGGCGGCCCGGCTCTATGAAGTCCTTCCCCCGACCACGGGTATCGTTGGTCTGGCTCTGGTCTCCATTGCTCTGGCGATGATCGCGTACGCCATCGACATCGAGGCGCTGGGTACCACTGCGGCACTGGGAGCTTTCTTCGCTCCGTTACTCCTGGGAAGGGATTCGGCCCACGCTGACGTACTTCTCCTCTATCTCACCTGCATGGCGGCCGGTCTCGGTTGGGTGGCAGCGAAACGGCGGTGGCGTCAGACTATGGCTGTCGTGGCCGTCAGCTTCTTCGGTGTGGCTTATGCTGGCGCCATAAACCGGGGAACACCCTGGGCGGTACTGGTCTACGGCGTCATCGGTGGATCCGTGGGAATCCACGTCGGACTGCGCGAGCGGTGGTGGGAAACCCGCCTGCTCTCGTTCACCGGGGGTTGGACCCTCCTGGGAGCTGCCAGTCATCATCTGGGCCATCCCGTTGCTGTGCTGGCAGCGGCGATTATCCTGGCCGCGCCAGTGTGGATTTACGCGCTTCGTTCCAATCAGGTCATGCCGCGTTGGACACTCACCGGCGGAGCCGAAGCCGGATGGTCCATCGGTGAGGCGTTCTATTTCTTCGTCACACCCTTGCTGTTGGGATGGGCGGTGCACGGTGTGTC
>DASSED010000133.1:0-7552 GCA_035695405.1 Gemmatimonadales bacterium | reverse complement strand
GGATATTCCATCATGGTGAAAGGGCGGTTGGCCGCCACCAAAGCGTTGATCAACCGTTCGGTGGCCTGATAGTGCACGTTGTCATCGCCCTGCCCATGGACCACCAGGAGGTTACCCCGGAGCCGGTCGGCATAGGTGACGGCCGATGCCTCGCGGTACGCCTCCGGACTCTGTTGCGGTAGCCCCAGCAGCCGCTCCTGATAAATGGTGTCGTACATGCGGACGTCTGCCTCCGGTGCCACTGCCATGCCGGTTTGATACATCTCGGGATAACGGAACATCAAATGCAGGGTAGTGGACCCTCCTCCACTCCAACCCCACACTCCGATCCGGGTCGAGTCCACCCAGGGCCAGGTCCGCATGGTGCGAAGCGCCGCCGCCTGATCACCCGAGCTGAGGGGCCCGACTTTCTGGTAAATGACCTTACGGAAGCTCCTTCCCCGGGGTGCGGGGGTGCCTCGGTTATCAACGGACGCCACCACGTAGCCATGCTGGGTCAGCATGAGATCCCAGAGATAGTCCTGGTACCCCCATCGATCGAGCACCGTCTGAGCTGCCGGCTCCCCGTACACCAGGAAGAAGACGGGATAGCGCTTGGTGGAATCGAAATCGGCCGGCTTCATGATCCAGGCGTCGAGCTTGAGTCCCGATCCGGCATCCACTTGCTGAAAGGTCGCCGGGCCGCGGCGGAGTTTCGCGACGGCGTCCCGGAGCTGCCGGTTATCGACCAGGGTACGAGCTACCTTGTGATCCGGCAGGCTGACCACCTCGGAAATCGGCGGGTTGCCAAAGGAGGAGTATTGATGGATGGCCCAGCGGCCGTCGTTCGAAATCAAGTAGCGATGATAGCCCGACTGGTTGCGAGGTGTGACCCGCTCCGGGCGCCCCTTCCCGTCCAACCGGCTGCGAAAGAGGTAGAGCTGCGTGGCGTTCTCGGGTGAGGCGGTGTAGTAGATCCAGCCGCGGGCGGAATCCTGTCCTACGACGAGTGGCTCACCGAATGCGCTCGCCGGGTTGTGAAGATCGAAGGCACCTGGGGTCAGCAAGCGTTGCTTGCTGCCGTCCCGAGATATCAGATAGAGATGGCGCCACCCATCGCGCTCGCTGATCCAGGTGAAGCTCTTGCCGCCGTCGACCCAACGCAGGTCATCCACGACATTGACCCAGGCACTGTCCCGCTCCGTCAGTACCGTTCTGACACCACCGCTAGTGGCATCTCCCAGCATCACGAGCAGGGTGTTCTGCAGGCGATTGAGCTGCTGGAGGACGATCTCCTTGGAATTCCCGGCCCAGTCGAGGCGGGCGATGTAGTGATTGCGCGGATCGCCGGGCACGGCCAGCCAAACGGTTGGACCGCCAGAGGCGCTGACCACGCCCACCCGAGCTGCCGAGTTGGTAGTCCCGGCCTTGGGGAACTGCACCGGGATGGTAAAGGAGTATAGAGAATCGGTGTTGTTGATGAGTAGAAAGTCGCGGACTCCGGACGCATCCAGCTGCCAAAAGGCAATGCGAGTGCCATCGGGACTCCAGCGAAATCCGTCACGCAGGCTGAGCTCTTCCTCGTACACCCAGTCGAATGTTCCGTTGATAATGGTGCGAGATCCGTCTCTGGTGAGCTGGGTGATTTGCCCGTTCGTCAGATTCTCGACATACAGGTTGTTCTCCCGGACGTAGGCCACCCGATCCCCATCTGGGGAAAACTTGGCGAACATGAGGGTGGATGGTTTGGCTTGCGAGCCACCCAGTTTCCGAAGCGACCAGGAGGACAGGTCCAGAATCCAGAAGTCACCCCGGGTATTCTGGCGCCAGACCTTCCGGGAATTGGTGAAGATGAGGAGCCGCCGCTGATCCGGCGAAATGCTGTAGTCCTCCACGTTGAGCGGGAGCGAATCTCCCGGAACCATCAAACGGGAGGCAGGGACCCAGACATCGCGCCGGCCGGTCTGGGGGTCATATCGGACGAGCGAACGTCCTGGCGCACCCGCGCTATCAACCTCGAGCTTGAGATAGCCGGTTTGCTTCTCGAGCCAGCGGACTCGGCCCAGCTGCTGGGGCATGAACTCGTCCGAGTTGAAGATCCGGTCCAGCGTGAGAATCGATGAGTCGGGTTCCTGGGCGCGAGCCCCGGGAGCCACTGCCAGCAGAACTAGGGTCCAGCCAAGGACGCGAAGGAAAGACATGAACGGCCTCGAAGAGTTTGGCTGTGGTCAGTTGTACCGGTAGACGCAATGCGGGTGGCTCGGGTTTCAATGCTCTGGCTTTAGGCTCCAAGCGGGATCCCTCCGCGGAAATCAGTGGAGAAAGCTCCCTCGCCAGCCGATAACTCTGACATCCCCCAAGTCCTTTACCCACACGACAAACTATCTGATGCCCGAGAGGCGGCCGTGGTTGACTCTCCCGACCCGTGGTGCGCCCCTTGTGGCGTCTCATGTAGCCATTGCTCTGGGCTATATGGGGATGGCCCAATTGTCCTTCCAAATCGGGACCCCGCACTCCGTGGTGGCGGCAGTGTGGCCACCGGCGGGCCTGGGGCTGGCAGTCCTGCTGCTCTTTGGGGGAGATTGGTGGCCCGGACTGGCACTGGGCGTGGTCGGGGCCAGCCTGCTCCGGGGTCTGTCTCCAGCGGCAGCTGGGCTGGTGGCCCTGGGGACTGTGCTCGAAGCCCTCTTCGGCACTCTAGCCCTCCGCCGGCTGGGCTTCTGCACCAGTATGCACCGCATCCGGGACGCTCTCCTACTAATTGGGATCGGCGCCATCGCGGCGCCGGTCTTCTCGGCTACCATCGGGGTCGTGTCGTTGCACTTCCTGGCCCATGCGCCAGCCCTCTGGCTGCCGACGATGTGGGTCAACTGGTGGAGTGGCAATGCGGTCGCGGTCACGCTGGTGACACCCATCATGCTTGCCTGGCTCCAGGGCACCGTACCCGATCTTTCTCGAGCTCGGGTCTTCGAGGCCGCATTGCTGGGGGCGAGTCTGCTCCTGGGCTGTGCCGCGCTCAAGAACTTTGCCGAGGGCTACGAGTACGCCGTATTTCCCCTGGTCAGCTGGGCCGCAATCCGCTTCGGCAATCGCGGCGGGAGCCTGGCCCCGGTGATCATCGCCGGTGTGATCTCATGGTACACCTTGCATGGTATGGGGCCCTTCGCCGCAGGAGGAAACGATCAGTTGTTGCGGCTCCAGCTTTTCCTTGCTTTGCTGACTGCTGGGGCATTGATCCTGACCGCGATGGCTGTAGGCCAGGCCAAAGTGGCCTCGGCACTCCGGGCCAGTGAGCTCAAGTTTCGTAATGTATTCGAGCATGCCGCAATTGGGATTGGAGTGGCGAGCGACGAAGGGATCCTCATCGACGCCAATCCATCGTTGCAGCAGATGTTGGGGTATTCCAGAAAAGAGATCGTAGGTCTTTCGATCCCGGCCATCACTCACCCGGATGACGCCGGTCCGAGCCAATCGCTGCACCAGGAGCTGGTCGCCGGGAGGCGAACGACCTATCAGGTCACCAAACGGTATCTCCGAAAAAATCAGGAGATCTTCTGGGGTCGTCTCGCGACCACGTACATCCCCACCCAACCAGATACGCCCGGCGTTGCCATCGGACTCGTCGAAGACATCACGGAACAGATCTGCACCGAGGCGAAACTCCGCGAAACCAGCCAAACGCTCCAGACTCTAGTAGATGCGTCACCACTCGCCATCTATACCCTGGACGCCGAGGGCCGAGTTCGCAGCTGGAATAGCGCCGCCGAGCAGATGTTCGGCTGGAGCGCGGCAGAGGTTCTGGGCCGCGACCTGCCGCTCATCCCGCCGGAAGAGATGGCCGCCTTCCGCCAGTCCCTCCAGAGGGTGCTCGCTGGCAAAGAGCTGAGCGGCTATCAGGTCCAGCGGCGGCGGCGAGACGGTCGCCTGCTCGACCTCCGCATTTGCGCCGCGCCAATGCGCCGGCCCGACAGTGTAGTCGATCAGGTTATCACGTTGGCGGAGGACGTCACCGAGCGAAAAAACCTGGGCGAACAGTTGCGTCAGGCTCAAAAAATGGAGGCGATCGGGCAGCTCACCGGCGGCATCGCCCACGACTTCAATAACATCTTGACCATCGTGATCACCAATGCGGCGCTCATGGCGGCCGAGATTCCACCGGAACGCAGTGACCTGAGAGCGGAGCTGGATGAGCTGCACCGGGCCGCTCTGCGGGGGGTGGAGCTGGTCCGCAAGCTCATGGCCTTCAGCCGCCGACGTGCCGTGGAGATGAAGCCGGTGGATCTCGGCCAGGTCATCTCCGAGGCCAGTCGCGATCTGGGACGGCTGTTGCCGGCGTCGGTCCAGGTGGCGCTGCAGGTGGAGAGCAGGGCGCCTCTGACCATCCAGGCGGATACCGGGGCGGTCGAGCAGATGCTCTTCAACCTGGCTACCAATGCTCGCGACGCGATGCCCGAGGGAGGACTCCTCCGGCTCCGGGTGTATCGAGCCTGGCTCGACGACGAGCACCGCCGGACTCGGGGGTGGGGCAGTCCCGGAGAGTATGTCGTCCTGGCGGTTACCGACACCGGGTGCGGCATGAGCGCCAAAGTGCGGGCTCGGGTATTCGAGCCCTTCTTCACGACCAAAGAACTAGGGAAGGGAACTGGTCTCGGGATGGCGATGGTATATGGGTTGGTCACGCAGCATCGCGGGTACGTGGATCTTCACAGCGAGGAGGGCAGGGGAACGACGGTTCGGCTCTTCTTTCCCGCCATTGCTGCAGCAGTTCATACGCCGGGCCTCGTGGCCGATGCCGAGCCGGTAGGCGGCTCGGAACGGATTTTGGTGGTCGATGACGAGGTCGGCGTTCGCCGCTCGGCCGTCCGGGTTCTCTCGCGCTTCGGGTATGAGGTCGAAGAGGCGGGCGATGCGGAGGTTGCGCTGGCGTTGGTGGCCAACGAGCCGACTCGCTTTGACCTCGTGCTGAGCGACATCGTCATGCCACGCATGAGCGGCATGGGCCTGTGGCGTGAGCTTCGCCGACGGAACAGCGGGGCTCGCGTGCTCCTGATGAGTGGACATATGGCGGAGGATCTCGACGCGCTGGACGAGCCGAATCCTGAGCTCAGGCTGCTGCACAAGCCTTGGAGCGTGACGGATCTGCTACGCAGAGTCCGTGAAGTGCTGGACGAGGAGACTGTGGTCTAGGCCCGATCCTTGGGCGCGCCATCGAGGACTTCGGCGACCACGCGAAGCAGGACTTCGGGGGCAATGGGCTTATGCAGGAAGACCTGTTCCTCGATGACATCGTCGCTATTCAGCTCGGTCTCACGGGGGTGGCCCGACATCCACATCAGCGGAATATCCGGGTAGCGCTGCCGGAGCTCCTGGGCGAGTTGTACGCCACTCATCCCCGGCATCACGATGTCAGTGATGATCAGATCGACCACTCCCCCCACCTCGTCCAGCAGGGCCAAAGCCTCCTTGCCCTCCCGAGCTCCCATCACTTCATAGCCATCCGCTTGAAGGGTGCGACTTACAATCGTCCGGACCGAATCCTCGTCTTCCACCACCAGAATCCGCTCGCGTGATGCTGCTCCCCTGGGAACTGGCGATTGTGAGTCCCTCTGCACCTTCGGCTCGGGAGTGAGGGGGAGCAGCAGTCGGATCGTGGTACCTAGGCCCACCTCGCTCGTCACCTGAATGTGACCATCGCTTTGGGCGATGATCCCCTCTACCGTCGCCAGGCCTAGTCCGGTTCCCATCCCCACTTCCTTGGTGGTATAAAAGGGCTCAAAGATGTGGGGGATGTGCTCCGGACCAATCCCTTCCCCCGAGTCGATAACCGCGAGCTCGGCATACGCACCGGCGTCGATAGGCGTGTTGCTCCGGTCTACCAGGTGATGGCGGCCGATCTCGAGAGTGGTGGTGCGCAGCAGGATGGTGCCGCCTTTGGGCATCGCATCCCGGGCGTTGATCACCAGATTCAGCAGGACCTGCACCAGCTGGGCCCGATCCACCCGCACCCATTTGGGCCCAGGCGCGAGCGCCAGCTCGATCTGCATGTTGCTCCCGATAAGCCGTTGAAGCATCGGCCGGGTGTCCTCGACGGCCGCATTCAAGTCGAGTGTTTCAGGAGTGAGGACCTGCTGGCGAGCAAAGGCAAGGAGCTGACGGGTCAAGCTGGCCATCCGCTCGGCGACCTTCTGCAGCTCGAGGATGTCTTGGCGGGTTGCGGGGCTCAGCCCGGGATCACGGCTGATGAAATGGGCGAAGCCGCTCACCGCATAGAGTTGGTTGTTGAAGTCGTGGGCCAACCCGCCCGCAAGTGCGCCGATCGCCTCCATCTTGGCCGCCTGGCGCAGGGCCTCCTCCGTTCGCTTGCGCTGGGTGATGTCGCGTTGAATCGAGGATGCACCGGTGATGGTGCCGTTCTGGTCCCGGATCGGTGAGAGCGTGATGGAAACGTCGATCTGTCTGCCGTCTTTCCGCTGCCGAACCGTCTCATAGTGGGCCACGTGCTCTCCCTGCCGGACCCGCTCCAGAATTTGCTGTTCCTCCGGTTGTAAGTGTTGGGGCACAACTTGATAGATCGAATTGCCGATCATCTCGGCTGAGGTAAAGCCATACATCCGCTCCGCTGCGGCGTTCCAGGTCTTGACCGTTCCCTCGAGCGTCTTACTGAGAATGGCATCGTCGGATGACTCCACGATCGCGGCAAGGTGCGCCGATACTTCCTGCCCGCGCCGGATCTGGCTCATGTCTCGCTTGATGGACGCGGCACCAACGATGGTGCCGTCGATATCCCGGACCGGGGACACGCTGACGGCCACCGGGAACAGAGTTCCGTTCTTATGTCGCCGGGTGGTCTCGAAGTGGGGGACATGGTGCCCACTGGAGATGCGGCTCAAGATATGTTGCTCTTCGTGGTGTAGATCGGGTGGGATCAGCTTGTAGATGGAGCTTCCCACCATTTCCTCTCGGGTGTACCCAAAGATCCGTTCCGCAGCTGGGTTCCAGCTGAGAACGGTACCATCGAGTCCCTTGCTGATGATGGCATCGTCGGAAGACTCGACGATAGCCGCAAGGCGGCTCAGCCCAAGCGTGGCTTCTGATGCGGTGGGGGTCGTACGCCCGAAAAGGGACAGGCGGATGCTCCGGTGTGGGTCCGTTCCGAAAAAGCCCTGAAGAAACGGCTTCTCAACAACGTAGAATCCGCCCACACCGAGCGCAACGTGATCCAGATCACATTGTGCGCAGCGCTCATCCGGTTTGAACCGCTATGTCGAAAGTCGCGCCGTAGCCCTCCGCCGTCCGGGTCACATCCAGCAGCAGTTGGTCTCCTCCGCCAGTGTAAATTCGGTCGCCCGAGTTGCGGAGGATGCGCTGCCCTTTGGCAGGGCGACTGGGCGTGAACCTGGTCGGTCAAGTCATCGTCGAACAACAGTTGCGCGGTGAACTCGTACGCTGGTGTCCCCGAACCTGAACGAATCTTGAAGTGAATGTGGACCGCTCTACCCTGATACCAGCCAGGATAGATCGTGGTGAATCGCGCCACACCATCGGATCCGGTCAGCTGGCACCCCCGCAGGAA
>DASSED010000132.1:0-14357 GCA_035695405.1 Gemmatimonadales bacterium | reverse complement strand
CTCGAGCGCCGGCGGGATGCGGCTGTGTCGGCTGTGCGTCAGGCCGGCTTCAGGCTCGATTCGCCCAAGGCCGCCATGTACCTTTGGGTTCCGCTCCCGGACGGCGTGGCCTCGGCCGGCTTTGCCAAACACGCGTTGGAGCAGACCGGCGTCGTGGTCTTACCGGGAAGCGCTTTTGGCCCCGCGGGCGAAGGCTTCTTCCGTATAGCGCTGACGGTGGGAGCCGAGCGGCTGCGTGCGGCAGCCGAGCGGCTCGGCGGAGCACTGGAACAGGTGCGGCGAGGCTCACTTGCGACCACCGCTTGACCTCCGTCTTCCCCAACGCCGGCCCTGGCCCTGGATTGCGATCGTGGCCAGCGTGTTGGTGCACAGCCTGCTCCTATTCGGCTGGGTGGACGGGCGGTTGCCCACCGTTCCCCGGCTTCCCCGCCAGCTCATCGTACTCGCCTCACCCTCGGAGGGACGGAACCAGCCGCCGGTCCACTTCGAGCGTCCGGAGACGATTGGGGAGCGACACCCTCGCGAGTTACCGCAGCCCCGAAGCGGAGGTCCCGGCAGGCGGTCGGCCAGACCGGTGCTACCCAACCGTCCCAAGCAAGTGCCAGCACTCCCCGAGCCGGCTCCCCCGACTCACGCCGCGGTCGACACCGGGGGCCCACCGCTTCGGGAACCGGTTGCGCCGGATCGTATCGGACCAGGTCTGGCTCAGGGGCGGCTCTGGGTTCGTCCCCTGCCGCTCCCTCCCCAGGAGCTAGCCCAGCGGCTGAACAAGAGCCACGCTCAATTGGTGGACAGCGCCGTGACCCGGATCGTCCAGGCGTATTTGGATTCGATCGCCAATGACCCGACGGCAAGCAACGCTACCTTGCCGAGCTGGACCACGAATATTGCGGGAAAGAAGTTCGGACTCGATTCCAAGAACATCTACATTGCAGGTCTCAAGATCCCGGCGGCGGTACTAGCTCTGCTGCCGATTCCGGCGGGCAACATCGACCAGAATCGCGCCTACAATCACCTGATGGACATACGGGCGGACCTGCTCTACGCCGCCCAGCGAGCCGAGACGATGGAGGAGTTCAAGACGGTGATCAAGGAGATCCGCCAGCGGAAGGAAAAGGAACGCGAGTTCCAGAAGAACCAGCGGACGGCCCCACCGCCGGCTGAGCCGGCCACACCTTGATGGTGAGAGGTAAGAAGTGAGAGGTGAGAGGTAAGCGATCAGCGGTCAGCGGGCTGTAATCGAAACTGGTCGATTCCCGATAACTGATCACTGCTTACTCCTACCTCTTACCCCTCACCATTTCGCTCCTCCAGCCCCAGCAGCTCCGCCAGCGCCCGATCGACTACCTCCGACGCATTGCCCTCGATGATCTTCCGCAGGACGTCCGCAGTCTCGAGCGGCAGGCTCTCCGGATGCACCCGGTCTCGATCATACCGAACGATGTTGCCGAGGGGCACCGGTGCGACCTTCGGGTCCTGGTCATCGCTTTCGAGCGACGCCTCATACGAGGAGCTCGGGACACTCGAGCTCCACGGCTCCTCCGGTTCCTCGTCGCTGGGGAGCGGCACCATGGCAAAGAGCTGGCATTGCAGCCCCGGCGGCGCCACCCGCGCGACCAGCACGACCTGGAGCGGCTTCTCGAAGAAACCGTGTTGCTCGATCTGCTCCCAGGCCTCGGGTGACATCACCGCGCGAGCGACCAGCCGCTGGTTCCGATAGGTACCCATGCAAACCATCCCTTCCGGTACCCGCTCGTCTTCGACCAGTCCTACCGTGAGTTGAATCGGCTCCTCGGTGGCGGCAATGGCGGCAGGGACCGGGACCGATTCTCCATCGGATGGCTCAGGTGTGCTCGTCATGTGGAATCAGTATGCAGGGCTGGTTAATGGGGCAAGGCGGGCTACGGAGCCTTGATCTCTCCGGCATCGCTGACCCTCGCGGCACCGGCGCCGAAGTCTTCCTGGGAAAGGCTTCGCACCAGCTTCACGGCCGTACCGTCCGGATCGGGTGCCGGTCCACTCAGCGGCCGCTGGAGCATGGGAACGAGCCGAGCTCGCCGCAACGAACGGTTGGGATCGAACTCCAATTGCAGCACGCCGGTCACGCCAAGCGGGCCAGTCAAATTGAACCCGCGATAGGTCAGAAAGTTGCCCATCGAGTAGGCGATCAAATGCCCCCGGTAGAACTCCATCCCTCGGAGCACGTGCGGGCCGTGGCCGACCACCGCATCGGCCCCGGCGTCGATCACAGCGCGAGCCCAGCGTCGAAGGTCGCCCCGCGGCTCCAGGCCCAGTGATTCCGCAGCCTCTCCGGTTCTCATCGCCTTGGAGCCTTCCGCACCTCCATGGAAGGTGACGATCAGCAGATCCACCGTTGGTCTCATCGAGTCGACCACCATTGCGCTGCGTTCGATGTCCAGCAGATCATAAGCGAACGGATAGGTGGTGAATCCGATCAGGCCGACTGTGGTGAGACTGTCGCCCCGCCGGATGGTGTCGACCGCAATGTGTCCCAGCGGCCCGTACAGCCGGATGCCGAGACTGTCGAGGATCCGCTCGGTGGATGCGCGTCCGGCGGTGCCGAGGTCGTTGGCGTGGTTGTTGGCCAGGTTCAAGTGGGTGAACCCGGCGTCGATCAGTCGTGGTGCCAGGAGCGTGGGAGTCCGAAAGGCGTAGCAGTTGGGCCGGGTTGTGATGGCTGGAGGAGACGGGTGCTTCGGTTTCGCGCGCGGCTTCCGCTTGGAATGAGCCGGCTCCCGGGTCAGGCACTTGGTGGAGGTCCCGGTATCCGCCAGAACTCCCTCGAAGTTTCCCACCACCAGGTCTCCCGTGAGGCTGGGTCGCGCCTGATCCAGCAGCCCCCGTCCGCTGTCGGGTGGAATGCCATCCGGCAGTGTCGCGGTTCCCAGATTGATGTCGCCCACGAACGCGAGCCGCACTGGGGCATAGAGCCGAACCGGCGGTGACGGCGGGGGGGCGGGGACAGCTACTGGGAGCGGTGCCGTCGGGGTCGAGTCGGCCCGGCTGGGCGATGGAGTTGGTCGGGGTTGGGTGGCTGGTGGGGCCTTGGCACAGGCAGCCAAGGCCGTGAAGAGGAGCACTGCATGAGAGCCTCTCACTCCCGGGTCAGACCTCCACCCGGCGGCGGGCAAACTGTTCCAGCCGACGGAGACTGTGCTCGCGGCCGACTACCGCGAGCAGCTCGTTCACCGGCTCCGAGACAGTGGACCCGGTCAGCGCCACCCGCACCGGTTGCATCACATCTCCCAGCTTGAGCCCCTGCGACTCCGCCACGGACTTGAGGCCGGCCAGAAGGTGATCGGCATCCCACTCGGCAGGCCCGATCAGCTCGAGTGCCGCTGCCGCCAGGTTCAGGTGGCTGTTGAACGCCGCGCCCATCTTGCGGATGAGTGCTTCGCCCTTGGGATCAAGCTTGGAACGAGCCGGGTCCAGCCGGACGGCAACTTGCTCCGCCACGTGCAGGATGGTGCGGGAGCGAGCCTTGACTGAATCGATGATAGGCCTGAGATCTCGGGTCGCGGTGACCCCCATCTGTGCCAACTGCCGCTCGACCGGCTGGAGCAGCGCGTCGGCCGGCAATGCCGACAGGTACTGTCCGTTCATCCACTCGAGCTTCGCGGTGTCGAACACCGCGGCCTTCTTCTGAATTCCCTCCAAGGTAAAGAGCCGGATCATCTCGTCCTGCGGCAGGATCTCGCGGTCTCCGCCCGGCGACCATCCCAGGAGCGCCAGGAAGTTCCGCATGGCGGCGGGCAGAATTCCCTGGTCCTGGTAGTCTCCCACCGCGGTGGCCCCATGGCGCTTCGAAAGCTTCTTGCCGTCTGATCCCAGGATCATGGGTACATGGGCAAAGACCGGCGGCTCGTGTCCCAGGGCCCGGTACAGCGCGATCTGTTTCGGCGTGTTCGAGATGTGATCGTCGCCCCGGATCACGTGGGTGATGTTCATGGCGATGTCGTCGGAGACAACGGCCAGATTGTAGATGGCACTTTTATCGCTTCGCAGGATCACAAAATCGTCGAGATCGCGTCCCTGGAAGCTGATGGTTCCATGGACCGCGTCATCCCAGGCGATCTCCCCGTCGCCCATGATGAACCTGATGGTGGAGGGCGCCTTGGAACGAAGTTGCTCGTCGATCTGCTGAGATGTCAGCCCAAGACAGCGTCGATCGTAGCGAAACGCGACTCCCGCTGCCTCCGCTTTAGCACGTTGCGCATCGAGCTCCTCGCGGGTGCAGAAGCAGCGATAGGCTTTCCCCTCAGCTAACAGCCGCTCGGCGTCAGCCTGGTGGCGGGACGCGTACGCCCCCTGGAAGTAGGGTCCCTCGTCCCAATCGATGCCGAGCCAGGTGAGGCCGTCCAGGATAACTCGGGTATGCTCCTCGGTGCTTCGCTCCCGGTCTGTGTCCTCGATGCGGAGCACGTGGGTGCCGCCGGTATGCCTGGCGTAGAGCCAGTTGAACAAGGCGGTGCGGGCCCCGCCGACATGGAGGTAGCCCGTGGGAGACGGCGCGAAGCGGACGCGTGGTGTGGACATAGTAAGAAGTGAGAGGTGAGACGTGAGAAGGAGGTAGGGTGGGCCCTCTCACCTCTCACCGGTCACCTCTCACTGCAGTACGGAGCGGGAGGGATTCGAACCCTCGATAGGGGTTTACCCCCTATGCCGGTTTAGCAAACCGGTGCCTTCAGCCACTCGGCCACCACTCCAACGCCGGGAAATTCGCGGGCCGGTTGACGTTAGGCAAGCCCCCGATGCTCGGCGCCGGCTCAGGTGGGGAATGGACTCGAAAATCAAAAACGGTCGTCGCGAGCTGGATCAGAAACGATTGAGCTCAGGCTCCAGGTTGTCGTCACCCACAATCCGGCTGTGGGCGTGGAGCACCGACTCCACTGGCCCATGATGGAACTCAGGGCCGAGAACGTCTATAGGATAGGCACAGAACAGGCTCACATCGCTCGAGGTTAGGAGACGGTTCCAGAGCGCCTCCAGGCGTATGGCGGCATCGTACTCGCCTCGGGACCACAAAACCGCCACCATCTCACCATACGCTCGAATCATGCTGTGGGCCGCCCGAGAACGGACCCCATCGAGCGCGTCTCCGATCACGGCGCTGAAGAGCGTCTCATCCGGCTGGCCGCCGATCATGAACCGGCCCAGCGTCATCTCAGCATCCAGAAAGACCAGCCGGCCAGTGAGCACCGCCCCGGAGTACAGGGGCTCCTCGCAGAGAATCCGGGCGAACGAAGCACGATGCGGAGCCGTCGCGATCACGGTCAGTCCATCGCCCCGCCTCAGTCCCTCCCGAAGGTAGCGGGTGACGTTGCGGACCAATGACGGGTCGTCGCTCCCGTACAGCTGGAGCAGGTGCTCTTCCGGTGCAGGGTTATCGAGAAGCTCGGCCGGGGACGTCATCCTATCCTCTTACCAGAACGCGGGAAAACTTCAGGCCGCAAGATATCCCCGATGTAGGCACCCCGGTGGTGTTCTACGTCACCTGCACCAGTGGGCGTATTGGCGCTTTTGGAGCTTGCGGCTGGAACTGGGCTCAGGGTACCTTCGCTTGGTACCACGCTCTTCTCCGACTATTGTGCCGACGACAATGGCGACAAAGCAGGGTACGGGCCCCAGCTCCGCCGGGCGTCCGCCGGGCGGCTACACCATCCTGGTGGTAGATGATGAGGAGGCCGTTCGCAGGCTGGCTTGCCGGATGCTCACCTGGACCGGGTTTCAGGCCCTGGAGGCGAGCCATGGACGGGAGGCTATCGCCACAATCGAGCAGCACGCCGGCAGCGTCCATCTGGTTCTGACCGACATCAAGATGCCCGGCATGAACGGCCGCGAGTTGGGCAGACAGGTGGAACAGCGCTGGCCGGGAAAGCCGATTCTGTATATGTCCGGATTTGCGTCTGAAGTGTTCGAGGCGGGGTTGCTGGAGCCCACCGCCCCCTTCCTATCAAAGCCGTTCACCCAGGACGAGCTGGCCCGCAAAGTGAGGTCCCTCCTCGGCAGCTGAAGCCAACCCCCGGGTCTGGGACCACCCCACGCAGAACCACCCCTGGCCGCCGCATCGAGGCAGCATATTCTGTTGCGGTAGTTCGTCAAAGCCGCCGGCGAGCAGCGCTAACATGAGCAGGGAAAAGGCGCCAAGATGGCACAAATGTTGATCTTTGCTGGTTGTTCCTCTAGCCTTACCCAAGCTGATCTCTTTGAGTGAACGCGCCATGGCAGCAGGGGGAGTGGTGGTAGCGGCACCTCAGAAACCACCGCTGTGGTCCGGAGGGCGGAAAACTCCATTGCGCATTGTTTGTCCCACCTACTGGTATCCGCAGCACGCCAGTGACACCCAGGCCACTTACGTCCACGACATAAATCGGCACCTGGTACGCCGGGGACACTCGGTGACGGTGGTCACCCCGGGCGACCCTTCGCTGCCGCGGTCCGACAGCTTCGACGGAGTTGAGATCGTCCGCTTTCCGATGGAGCTTCCGCCCGATCTCACCTACGGCCGGGTGGCCCAGAGCCAGGTGAGCTGGCTGGGCAAGTTCGCCCGTCTGGCGGTCATGGCTCATTATCTCGAGGCCCAGCATCGCGCCATTATGGTTGAAGCGCGGGAGAACGGGGCCGACGTGATTCACGCCCACTGGGCCATTCCCACGGGACCCGCTGCCGTGATGGCGGCCCGCAAGCTCCAGGTGCCGAGTGTCATCACCATGCACGGCGGCGATGTCTACGTGAATCCGGAGCAGGGGTACGATTTTCCCACTCGCTGGTATGTCCGGCCGCCACTTCGCTGGACCCTTCGGCACGCGGGGGCCCTGACCGCGATCACCGAAGATTGTCGGCAGCACGCGCTTCGCGCGGGGGCTCCCCCGGAGCACATCCGTCTGGTATTCAACGGCACCGATCTGCGGCGCTTCAGCCCGGAGAATGGGAATCGGAACGAGCTTCGCTTCGGTCCCAACATGATCTTCGCCTGCCGGCAGCTCTTTCCCCGCAAGGGGATCCGGTTCTTGCTCGAGGCCGGGGCCCAGTTGAAGCCCCAGTATCCCGACCTCAAGATCGTACTGGCGGGCGACGGGTTCGAGCGCCCCGCGCTGGCCCAATTGGCCGACGAGCTCGGCATCGGGTCGGACGTCACCTTCCTCGGTTGGGTCCCCAACGCCGAGCTGCCGCCGTATTACCGGGCCGCCGCCGTGTCGGTCATTCCGTCGCTGGAGGAGGGGTTCGGGATTCCCGCCGCCGAGGCGATGGGCTGTGAGGTGGCGGTGGTGGCGAGCGATGCCGGCGGACTCCCCGAAGTCGTGGAGCACAACGTCACTGGTCTGGTGGTCCCCCGGGGCGACTCGGCCGCATTGGCCCAGGCCATCGGATCTCTGCTGTCCGACCCGCAGCGCCGCCGGCAGATGGGCCAGGCAGGTCGGGCCCGCGCGCTCAAGCTCTTCGATTGGGATCGGACCGCCGAGCAGTTCGAGGAACTGTATCGGGAAGTCGCCGCGCGGATGACCCGGTGACCGATCGGCTGTTCGCTTTCCGCTGGGATGTGGACCACCGGGTATGCGCGACCGACGGACTTCCGCGGATCCGGTCGGTGTGCCGCGACTTCGGCGTGCCCAACACGTTTTTCGTCAACATGGGCCGCTCCACCAACCTCATCGAGTGGATCGGCGCCGGGATGGAGCGGTCCAAGGCCAAGCTGGCCGACCGAGATGCCATCCACCTCATCAAGAAGACCGGCTGGCCCCGGTTCGTGCTCGAGACCGCATTGTCCCGCCCCGTCGGACTCTCGTTTGTCCCCCTGCTACAAGAGCTGCAAGCCGAAGGGCATGAGCTCGGCCTCCACGGTGGGATGGACCACGTCATCTGGAGCCGCCGGTTTCACCAGCTCCCCACCCAGATTCTGACCGCCGACGTCCAGAAATCCTATGGACACTTCGTGCGGCACTTTGGGAAGCCCGCCGGTTTTACTTCGCCCGGTTTCTATTCCGACGAGCGGGTGATGGCGCTGCTGGACCGCCTGGGCTTCCTCTACAATGGGGACGCGATCGGGGGAGAGCCTCATCGGGCCACGGTGGCGGGACAACCAGTGGGCCACTGGACCATTCCGGTGACGCTCGCCGGCCCTCGCACCATTCCCTTCCTGGAATACCACGGCGCCCGGGAAACGCCGGAGGAGGAGGTGTTTCGCCAGCTGCAGGAGCATCTCGACGAACACGACACCGTCGTGCTGTACGGCCACCCATGTTATGAGGGAGTGCGAGACCGGCTGCTCCGCCGCGTCTTCGCAACTGTGTTGGAGCGGGGATTCCGATTCGTGACGATGCAGACCATGGCCGAGCAGCTCCGGACGGTCCCGCTCGAACAATGATTCGCGTGCTCAGCGTCTTCGGGACCCGCCCGGAGGCGATCAAGATGGCGCCGGTGGTCACCGCCCTTCAGCAGGCGCCAGACCTCTTCGAGAGCCACATCTGCGTATCCGCCCAGCACCGCGAGATGCTGGACCAGGTGCTCGGCGTCTTCGATCTCAAGGCCGACCACGATCTGGATCTGATGACGGCGGCCCAGTCACCCGCGGACGTCGTCGCCCGGGTGCTGCAGCGCCTGCCTGCTCTGCTGCAACAGATTCGTCCGGACGTTCTGCTGGTACAGGGCGATACCATGACCACATTCGCGGCGGCGTTCGCGGCCTACCTGGAGCGCATTCCCACCGGGCATGTCGAGGCCGGACTCCGGACCGGGGACCGGTATCGGCCCTTTCCGGAGGAGATGAATCGGGTCATGACCTCCCGGTTGGCGTCGATCCACTTTGCCCCTACTAGCCAGGCCCAGGAGACGCTGCTCCGGGAGGGCGTGCCGCCCAAGGACGTTCACCTGACGGGCAATACCGTCATCGACGCTCTGCTGCAAACTGTGCGGGACAACTACACCTTCCAGCTGCCACAGCTCGCCTCCCTCGATCCTCGCCGGAAAGTGGTTCTGGTCACCACCCATCGGCGCGAGAGTTTCGGCCCCCCGCTCCGGTCGACCTGCGCCGCTATCCGAGACTTGGCGACCCGCTTCCCGGAGCTCCAGTTCGTCTTGCCGGTCCACCCCAATCCCGAAGTCAAGGAAACCGTCGAGCGACTGCTGTGCGATCTGCCGGGGATGTATCTCATCCCCCCGGTGGACTACCTGGAGTTCGTACATCTCATGAACCGGGCCTACCTGATCCTGACCGACAGTGGCGGAGTTCAGGAAGAGGCCCCGTCTTTGGGCAAGCCGGTGCTGGTGCTCCGGGATGTGACCGAGCGGCCTGAAGGGGTGGCGGCGGGGACAGCGGTCGTGGTGGGAACCGATCGGGAGCGCATCGTGAGCGTCGCCAGCCAACTGCTTACGTCGCGCGACGCGTACCGGCGAATGGCCAACGCGGTCAATCCCTACGGTGACGGCAAGGCGAGTGGCCGGATCGTGCACGCGTTGGCGGAGCGTTTCGCATGAGGCTGCTCGTCACCGGTGGCACCGGATTCATCGGGTCTCACCTGGCGGAGGAGGGTTTGCGCCGGGGCGCCGAGGTGGTGGTGCTCGGGTTGACCGGTAGACCGGAGGAACAGGCCAACGCGGAGCTGCTGAAACAAAAGGGCGCGGAGATCATCTCCGGCAGCATCACCGACGGCGATCTCTGCCGCCGGGCGGCGCAGGGCGCCACCCACATTTTTCACCTTGCGGTGGCCATGCGGGAAGGCGGCAAGAGCGACGAGTTCTTCGAGACCATCAATCTCGACGGCACCCGGCAGCTGCTCGAAGCGGCCAGCGTCCAGCGGGTGGAACGCTTCATCTACTGCAGCACGATTGGGATCTACGGGCATCGAGCCCCGGGCATTACCCAGGAGAACTCCCGACTCGCCCCGGGAAACATCTACGAGAGAACCAAGGTCTCGGCCGAGTGTCTGGTGCGGGAATTCGCGGAACAGTGCGGCCTGGCCACGGTGGTGCTCCGGCCGGCCGACGTCTACGGTCCCCGCGATCAGCGGCTCTTGAAGCTCTTCAAGGGTGTGAGCCAGGGCCGATTCCCCTTGTTCGGAACGGGGGAGGGCAGGCGGCACATGGTCTATGTGGACGACGTGGTGTCCGCTTTCTTTCAGGCGTGCGAGCGGGACGAGGCGCTCAGCGAAGGGCTGATCATCGCGGGTCCACGGCCTTGTACCCTGCGGGAGCTGATCGACGAGGTCACCCGGGCCACGGGGAGCAAGCGCTACGGTTTCCGGCTGCCGCTCAAACCGATGCTCGCCCTCTCGGCGGTGGTGGAAGATGGCTGTGCCGCGCTCAAGATCGATCCGCCGATCTATCGCCGGAGAATGGATTTCTTCTCCAGCGATTCGGAGTTCGATACCTCACGAGCTCGGCGGCTGCTGGACTGGGAGCCCAGGGTGGATCTACCGGAGGGAATCCGGCGGACCCTGGAAGACTATCGGCGCAGCGGGTTGATGTAGGACTGTCGTCCGAGCGAAGCGAAGGACCTCTGCGATAACGAAGAGATTCTTCGCTACGCTCAGAATGACAACGCTTCGCTCAGAAGACCACGAATGGAGCTTCGATTGAACGAACCCTGGCAGTTGCAGCTCTATAACCGCTCCTTGAAGAAGAAGCAGACCGTGAGTGCGCTCATGGAGCACCTCCCGCCGACTGCCGGACGGTTCTGTCTCGAGGTGGGCTGCGGCACCGGCCTCACATCCCACTTCCTACGGGAGCGCGGTGGTACCTGGGTCAGCACTGACTTCGAGCGCGATCACGTTCGCTCGGCCCGGCAGCTGGTGGGTCAACGAGTGGTGCAGACCAGCGATGCGGAGCTGCCGTTCAAGAGCGCCTCGTTCGACATGGTTGCCGCCATCAACTTCCTGGAGCACATCGAGGACGACGACACCTTCTTCCGCGAGATGGTGCGGGTGCTCAAGCCCGGTGGTGACTTTCTCTTCATGGCCCCCAAGGGCGAGACCGGTCGGCCGGGCTACACCTTGAAGCGAGTGCTCGGCTTCACCGCGGACCAGGAGGGATTCGGCCACGCGCGCGACGGCTATCCGCCCAACGCGGCCCGTGCCCTCATGGAGCGGCATGGACTGAAGGTCGAGGGGACCGACGATTACTGCCGCTTCTTCACGGAATCGATCGAGGATCTCCTGAACTTCGCCTATCACAAAAAGTCGATGAAGGGCAAGGATACCACACAGCAGGACTTTCACGGTGACACGGCGCCGATGTCGGCGGAGGCACTGAACAAGGTGGGCACCGCCTATAAGCTGTACTCGGCGGTGTATCCCGCACTCCGGGCCTGGACCATGCTCGATAACCTGATCCCGTTCTCGCCGGGCTACATGATGGTGGCCTGGGGGGTCAAGAGATAGTCGTCAGTCGACTCATGACTGACGACTGACGACTAACGACCATCAGTAAATGACTAGCATGCGACCGAGGTACTCGACATGTGCGGCATAGCGGGTAAAGCCGGAGGCGGTCCGATTCAGGAGTCCGAGGTGCTCCGCATGTGCGACGCCATCGCGCACCGGGGGCCGGACGACTGGGGCACCTTCGTCGAGGACGGCGTCGGGTTGGGAATGAGACGCCTGAGCATCGTCGATCTCGCCGGCGGACATCAACCCATCGCAAATGAGGACGGAAGCATCGTCGTGATCTTCAACGGCGAGCTCTACAACTATCCCGCGCTGCGGGAGGAGCTGCTCGGCAAGGGGCACCGTTTCAGCACCCGCTCCGATACCGAGGCGCTGGTGCACCTATACGAGGAGCACGGGGAAGGCATGGTGGCGCGGCTCCGCGGGATGTTCGCCTTTGCCCTGTGGGATCGGCCCCGCCGGCGGCTGCTCCTGGCGCGAGACCACTTCGGCCAGAAGCCCCTGTTCTACACCGAGGCCGGGGGCCGCCTCACTTTCGCCTCCGAGATCAAGGCGCTGCTCGCGGACGATCCCTCACTCGCGGAGCTGTCCCCCCGGGCCCTGGACCAGTACCTCACCATGCGGTTCGTGCATCCGCCGGAGACCTTCTTTGCCCGCGTGCGCCAGCTCCCCGCAGCGCACTACATGGTGTGGGAGAACCAGCGTCTCCGGGTCGAGCGGTACTGGGATCTTCAGTACGGACCCAAGTGGACCTACTCCGAGGCCGAGACCCTGGAGCGGATCGACGAGCTGCTGGCAGAGACGGTCAAGCTTCACCTGTTGAGCGATGTGCCGGTGGGAGCGTTCCTGAGCGGCGGCCTGGACTCGACACTCATCGCTTCCTACGCGGCCCGGACGCTGGGCTCCGAGCTCCGGACCTTCTCGATGGGGATCCCCTACCGTGATCTGAACGAGCTCCCGTATGCGGCCGCTGTAGCAGCCCGGTATGGCACGCAGCACTATGCCGAGGAAGTGACCCCCAGCGTGGTGGACGACCTGCCGCGATTGGTGTCGGCGCTGGATGAACCGGCCGATCCGCTCTCGATCTGTCTGCTTCACCTCGCCCGCATGACCGCGCGGCACGTGAAGGTGGTGCTGGGCGGCGATGGTGGAGACGAGCTGTTCGGGGGCTATGACCGGTACGCCGCCAACCGGTGGCTTGATGTGTACCGCTCGGTGCCCGAGGTGGTACGTGATGCGGTGGCCACCCAGGTGCTGCGCCGCTTGCCTGATCAGTTCACCTTCAAGAGCCTGACGCACAAGCTCCGATGGGTGGATCTGATGGCGCGGAAGACCGGAGGCGAGCGTTACTCGGAAAGTCTCCAGTTCTTCTGGTTCAACGAGGCCCATCGGACCGAGCTGTACGCGCCCGAGTTCCGGCAGCAGCTGCTGGGGCAGCGCCCCGACGCGTGCCTGCTGGAGCTGTACGGCGCGACCAATGCCAGCGAACCGATCGATCGAATGATGTATGTGGATTCGATGTCGCGCCTGCCGGGTCAGTCGCTGACTATTCTCGACCGCGCCACGATGGCGTACAGCCTGGAGTCGCGCTCGCCCTTTCTCGATCCCCGGTTCGCCGAGTTCATGGCCCGTGTGCCGACGTCGATGAAGATCAAGGGGCGCCGGCTCCGCTACCTGGAGCGTCGCTTGGGGGAGCGCTACTTGCCGCCGGAGGTGCTCGCGCGGCGGAAGCAGGGTTTCGCGTCGCCACTCATGTACATTCTCGAAGACGAGGTAAGAGCGCTGGCGCCGAGGCTGTTGCACGAGAGCGAGCTGGTGCGCTCCGGCTATCTCCGGGGCGATCGGGTGAAACAGCTGGTCGACGAGCACCTGGCGCGCCGCTACGATCACGGCAACCGCATCTGGCTGCTGCTCAGTGCTGAAGTCTGGTATCGCCGTTACATCTCGCGCCGCTCCGAGTCGGATCTGGAGCTGGAACTGGCGGAGCGAATGGCCCAGCCGAGAGCCGCCGAGCTGGCGCGGAGCGCCTCGTGAGCTCCCAACTCGGCTCGATGCCGGCCGCAGCTCGGCCCGCCACGGGGACCACGGCGGAGACGCTGCTCCTGTCTTCCTACGACTGGGAGAGCGACCGGGAAACGATCCCGCTGGGCCGCGCCATCCAGCGGTTCCGGGACGTGAACGGTTATGTTGGCCTCCCGATTCCAGCTAAACCGCACTTCCTCAAGTTGTTTCGGAAGCTGATCAACGGGTCGCGGGCGCCGGAGCAGATCTACCTGGTGCACGACGCGTCGCACGTGCTGACCGGCACCACGTTCACCCATCAGGAGCCTCCGCTGGTGTTGTTGGCGGGAGAAGCAGCGGAGCAGGGACTCTACTTCGCGTCGCGCGGCGTGCCCAAGGCGGTTGGATGGGTGCTCTTCTACGGCGGCGCGTTCGTGGAATGCGCCCGCGGTATCGCCTCCTTCCGGCAAGTGGGGCGGGGGATCCGGCTCAAGATCTTCGGCCGAGCCTACGACTACGCCCGGCGAAGTCGGCTCACCAACCTGTTCCAGATTCCGGTCCAGGAGATGTGGGACCTGCCGGTGGCCGAGGTACGCCGGCGCCTGGGGATGGCCGAGGAGGGAGTGGCGAGGGAATTGTACCGGAGCATCACCGTCGATCTGCCCACGGCGGAGGCTCTACGCCGGGAATGGGCTGGCTTTGGGGTATCGCGTTAAGTCCGAGATCATTCGGTTCTTGGATCCGCTCAGTTCAACTCACTTCACAACATCGCCTCGGTCGATCGTACTCACTCCGTCTCAAGGCGACCGGCCGGAGCGTACCTGGTGGCGAGGATACCGCTAGGGGTGCTTTGGGTCTCGACCAGAGTGAGGCCCCGTGGCGGGACGCCGTTCTCGAACAGCCGTTTTCCTTCGCCCAGCACCACCGGAAATACCCAGAGGCGATACTCGTCGA
>DASSED010000131.1:0-13616 GCA_035695405.1 Gemmatimonadales bacterium | reverse complement strand
CCCAACTTTCAGCGATTGCAGCAACGCGGCCGGCTCAGTCGGGCGCTGGATATCCGAGTTGCTTCAGTGGAGAACCCGGTCACGTATTACGCTTTCGATGTGCTCGGGATAGAGGACTTCGACCTCCGAATGTTGCCCCTTACGACTCGCAAGGGCTTGCTGCAGAAGCTGCTTCCCGGGGCGGGGATCATTCGCTACCTGGATCATTTTGTGGCTGACGGGGAGGTGCTCTACCAGGAAGTTCAGAAGCTCGGGCTGGAGGGGATTGTCGGTAAACGGGGCGATTCCCCCTACAAGGCAGGGCGCTCGGCAGGCTGGGTCAAGATTCGGAGCCGCCGGTCGGATGATTTCGTCGTGGTCGGTTTCACGGCGCCGAAGGGTACCCGCTCCGGATTTGGCGCGTTGCAGCTGGGTCTCTACATCGACGGTGTGTTGACCTACTGCGGGCGGGCGGGGAGCGGCTTCAGCGACGCTCAGCTGGCAGAAGTCCGGAAGCAGCTCGATGGTGCCAGCAGGAAAGAGCCGGCCTGCGTGGGTACGCTGCCTCAGGAGAAAGGCAACACCTGGGTGAATCCCAGGCTGGTGTGCGAGGTGGAATTCACCGAGTGGACCGACGAAGGACTGTTGCGGCAGCCAGTTTTTCTCCGATTCCGTGACGACAAAGGGCCAGAGGAGTGCGTTGCCAGTGGGAGAGTGGCGCATCGGCCCAGCGGGGAAGCGGAAGTCGCCCAGCCACCTACCGCCGAGCCTGCCCGGGAAGAACGAAGCTTCACTTTGACCAACCCCGATAAGGTGTTCTGGCCCGACGAGGGTTACACCAAGGGTGACCTGCTGGAGTATTACCGGTCCATTTCACCATGGATGCTGCCCTACCTGGTCGATCGGCCCCTGGTTCTCACTCGATTCCCGGACGGGATAGCCGGTAAATCCTTTTACCAGCAAGACGCGCCGGCATTCGTGCCGCAGTGGATCCGAACCCAGCGCATGTACAGCGAGCAGGCCCAGCGGGAGATCAGCTACTTCATCGGCGAGGATGAAGCTGCGCTGCTCTACTTGGTGAACTTGGGGACCATTCCCTTTCATGTGTGGGCCAGCCGGACCAGCCGGATTGATCGGCCGGACTGGTGCGTGCTCGATCTCGACCCCAAGGGTGCGCCATTCTCGGACGTGGTCCGGACGGCCCTGACGGCTCATCAGCTTTGTGATGAGATCGGGTTGCCGAACTACATCAAGACCAGCGGCTCGTCCGGTCTCCACGTGTTGATTCCGCTGGGCTGCCAGTGCCGTTTCGACGAGGCCCGAAGCCTGGGCGAGCTCCTTGCGAGGCTCATCGTGGGCGAGATTCCGGAGATCACCACACTGGCGCGCCAGATCTCTCGCCGGGAGGGAAAAGTGTACGTAGACTATCTCCAGAACGGCTCGGGCCGGCTCATTGTCGCTCCATTCAGCGCCCGTCCACTTCCCGGTGCGCCGGTTTCAATGCCGCTGCTTTGGAGTGAAGTAAAGCCGGGCCTGGATATTCGCGCCTTTACCATCCGGAATGCTCTGGACCGCATGCGCCAGCTGAAACAAGACCCGTTGGTGCCGGTAGTGAGCGATCAGCCCGATCTCGCCGCTGCGCTCGATCGCCTGGGTAAACGGGGATCGAATGATTAGCCGTATGGAGAGCCAGATCGATGTTGCGGAGGGAGGCGGTCGCGTCTCGGCGATCTTGCTTCGCCCTGACGACGCGTGGCTGCTCTACGTGGTGGCCCACGGGGCCGGTGCCGGCATGCGGCACCCGTTCCTCGAGTCGGTGTGCGCCGCGTTAGCGGAGCGCGGAATTGCCACACTCCGATATCAGTTTCCCTATATGGAGCTGGGGAAGAAGCGGCCCGATTCACCCGCTATCCTGGAGGCGTCCGTACGAGCCGCAGTTCTAAAGGGTCATGAGCTCGTGCCCCATCTACCTCTGATAGCCGGTGGGAAGTCGTTGGGTGGACGCATGACCTCGGAGGCAGCCGCATCCGGTCTCCTGGCCGACGTGGATGGGCTGGTATTCCTCGGCTTTCCGCTTCATGCTCCGGGAAAACCGGCCACCAGTCGAGCCGACCACCTTGGCAAGGTCGACCTCCCGCTGCTCTTCCTCCAGGGGTCTCGGGACGATTTCGCCCGGCTGGATCTGATTACCGATGTGTGTGAAGAGCTCGGCTCCAACGCCACCCTGCATGTGGTTGAAGACGCTGATCATTCCTTTGCCGTACCTAAGCGGTCTGGGCGAAATCGAGACGACATCATCGGCGAGCTGACCCAGACCATCGCGGAGTGGGTCCGCGGTCGGGTTCAGCGCCCCGTGTCCGCATGAGCGCTGAGCCCACCCGTCAGCAGCGCCGAGCGATCGAGGCACCCCTCGGGCCGGTCCTGGTGGTGGCCGGACCAGGGGCAGGGAAAACGTTCTGTTTGATCGGTCGGATCAACCATCTCATCAACGGGTGCCAATTCGATCCTCGCCGGATTCTCGCGGTCACATTCACGAACAAAGCGGCGGAGGAAATCGCTACCCGGTTGCATGAGACCCGTGGGTCCCTGGCGGTGGACATTACCCGGGGGACATTGCATGCCACCTGCCTCACGATTCTCCGGGACTTTGCCACTCGCTGCGGCCTCAGGCCCGGTTTCGGCGTGGCCGACCGGGACTATCAGGAGCGCTTACTGCGCCGGCTGCGGATCCCCGCCAGGCACTGTGCTCGGGCGCTTACTCTGTTCAGTCTCTATCAGCTCCAAGGCCGGCCGCTGGGGGAGCGGGGTTTGGCTCTGTTCCAGCGGTATCGTGAGGCGCTCCGGAATCGTAACCTGGCCGATTTCGATGACCTGGTGTCACTCACCGAACGACTGTTGCGGACCGATGAGAGCGCCGTTGCGGAGCTACGCGGCCGGTGGGACTACGTCCTGGTTGACGAGTTCCAGGATCTCAACCCGGTCCAGTACAGCATCGTTCGGCGCCTGGCGGAGAATCATCGCAACCTGTTTGGAGTGGGCGACGACGAGCAATCCATCTTCTCCTGGACCGGGGCGGATCCCCGCATCATCGGCCGGTTCAAGGAAGACTTTGGATTGGAAGAACCAATCGTCCTGGATGAAAACCGGCGGTGCTCCGTGCAAATCTTCGAATGCGCCAGGCGGCTGATCGAGCGCAACCCTCGGCTGTTTGACAAACAGATCGGAGCCACCCGGGAGTCCCCCTTCGAGGTCCAGGTCAGATGTTTTCCGGATGATGATGCCGAAGCCGGGTGGCTCATCCAGGATCTTGTGGCGGATCGCGAGGCGTGGGGCACCGGTTGGGGTGACTACGCTGTGCTGTACCGCAATCATCGGATGGGTCGGCGTCTCGAGGAGCGGCTGATCTGCGCCGGGATCCCCTGCCGGCTGGCCCCGGGCCAGGCGCTGCTCGACGACAAGGTCATTGGCTGGGTCGTAGCCTCACTCAGGGTCATTCGCTATCCCGATGACCCGGTGCCCCTCGGTGCGCTGCTCGAGCTCGCGTTACCCGGCGCCTTGCGCCAAGAAATCCGCAAGGCGTCTTCCCGGGATAAGGATCTGATCGCCAACCTCCGGGCATTTGCCGCACCCAGACCCAAAGGTGATCCGGAGCGCAGGCAGGTCTGGCGGCTCATCTATCACCTCGAGAACCTCCGGGCCATGGGGCGCTCGCACGAGCGGTTGTCCGGCCTGGTTGATGAGCTCCTCACCCGTCCAATTGGAGCCGGCCGAAACCCGCTGGAGGAACATGAGGATGAGCTGACCGAGCCCTCTGCCTACCCGGGAGCCGTGTTGCTGTCCAAACGGCTGGCGAATGCTGCACGGTTACACTCACGGATCTGGGTGGAACCTGACCGGGGGATCGAGATCCCGCTGCTGGCCATGCTGCGGGGTGCCGGTGTGGCCAATGCGCACCGGCTGACGCCGGAGAGCAGAGTGGGACCCGATGACCTTATTCTGACCCCACAAAGAGAGCCGCACACTGCGCTCCCCATCCGCGTGTTCAAGGCTCTCCAATTGCTTCATACCCGGGATGTGAAGACCGATCTCGACGACTTTGTGGCCTTCGACCTGGAGACCAGCAGCTTCGACATCAACACCTGCGAAATGGTGGAGATCGCCGCCGTGCGGGTGCGGAACGGCGCGCCGGTTGCCTGGTTCCGTCAGCTGGTTGCGTGCCGCCGGCCGATCTCCCCCGCTGCAACCGAGGTTCACGGATATACCGACGCCGACGTTGCCGATGCGCCATGCGCCGCTGAGGTCTGGTTGCTGTTCCGGGAGTTTGTCGGGAGCGACGTTCTGGTTGCGCACAATGGTCAAGAGTTCGATGTCCCCGTCCTCCGCCGGAATTGCGAGGGACTGGCAGGGCTCGAGGAGCTGGTTTTCTATGACACCCTTCCGCTCGCGCGAGCCCTCGTGGATGGGAGCGTGAAACTCGAAATGCTCGCCCAGCGGTTCAATGTGGAGGTAGGCCGGGCGCATCACGCGCTGGACGATGCGTACATGCTTGCCGGTGTCTTGCCGGCGCTGAACACACTGCGATTGCGGCGAGCTCGCAAGCTGGCGCTGGTTCACCTGTTGGATCATCTCGGCTTGGCTCTGGCGCTCGACTCCAATCCTACACCGGGTCCGGAGGAGACACTGCTGCGCGAAATCACCCGACCATTCACCTTGGGCCGCTACAGCGACTGCCTGGAGGTCTATGCCGCGGAGCTGGCGGCGGGTGCCACCGGCCCCAGCCTGGAGGAACTGATCGATCGTCTGGGCGGGGCGGCCTTGATGGAGCGTCTTCGTACCGAACGATCGCCCGGCGAGCGATACCCTGCCGCGATGGAGCGCCTTCGAACCCTGATGCGGGCCGGAGTGGGAGAGACCGTGGATCAGCAAATCGATGCCTTGCTCTGCCGGGTGGCTCTCTCCACCAGCCATGAAGTCGAAACCGACCCTCATCGGGTCAATCTTCTCACACTCCACTCCACCAAGGGACTGGAATTCTCTCGGGTATACATCGTGGGGGTGGAGAACCAGCAACTCCCGGGTTGGAAGGCCCTCCAGGCCGACCGGGAGGATGAAATCCAGGAGGGCCGCCGTCTCCTGTACGTAGGGATGACTCGAGCTCAGGACCGACTGGTGCTCACCCGGGCCGAGCGGCGGGCCGGGAGTCCCTCGGGCGGCAGCCTGTTCCTCATCGAGGCCGGCTTTGCCGGCCATCTGGCTGGCACGGCTCCTGCTCTGGAGATTCCGGTCATACTCAGGTAGGAAGCCATGAAGCTGATCGCTTGTGCTCTGCCGATCCTGGCGAGCGTTCCAGGCGTGTTGAATGCGCAAGTCAAAGTAGGCACCAGTCTCGGCCCCTTCGTCCTCGTCGCTACGGTCAACGGGCACGGTGTGTCGGTTCGCGCTACACCGGTCATCTCTCGCCCGCACCGCGCCTCCCGCCCCACTCGTCGGGCGACCATCCCGAGATCCACGGCCCGGGGTACTGCGGCGAGCGTGCTCGCAACCGCTCAGCGCTTTGTGGGTGTGCGCTATCGCTACGGCGGCTCGAGCCCCCAGAGCGGATTCGACTGCTCCGGATTGGTTCAGTATGTGTTTGGCAGGAACGGGGTAGATCTCCCCCGTACGTCCAGGCTCCAGGCCCAGGCCGGCGTTGCCGCGACTGGACCGGTCGATTCCCTCAGGCCGGGAGACCTGATGCTCTTCGCGAGCAAGGGCAGTCGCATCGACCACGTTGCCATCTACGTCGGCAATAACCGCATGGTGCACGCGAGCGCGGGCGCGGGTAAGGTGGTGTACGATGATTTGTCAACACCGCGGGGCAGGTGGTACCTGGCTCGACATGTGGCCTCTCGCCGGGTGGTGTAACTCCGCCTAGATTGCCTCGATCACCGCCCAACAGCACGGAGTCCCCCAGCATGCCCCGGATTGCGCCTCTCGAAAGTGAAGCCGCGCCCCCAGACGCGCGCGCAGCCGCAGAAGCCCACGTCCGAAATCACGCTCGCATGACCAACATGAAACGCACGCTGCTCCACTCGCTCCCGGCGTTTCGCGCGCTCATGGAGTGGTACCCGTTGCGTGATACAGTTCAGCCGTTTCTGGGCGAGCGGCTCACGACTCTGTTTGCGCATGCCATCTCCGCGGAAACTGATTGCTTGATCTGCTCGACTTTTTTCCGACGAATGCTGATTCAGACCGGCGATAATCCCGATCGTCTCAAGCTGGATGAGCGGGAGACGGCTGTGCTGGAGTTCGGGCGCGCTCTGGCGGTCTCACCGTATAAGGTGTCGGACGAGGTCTATCGCCGGGTTCAGACCTACTTCGATCCCTCGCAGATGGTGGCGCTGACCGCATTCGGGGCGCTGATGGTGGCGACCAACGTGGTGAACAATGCCCTCGAAGTCGACCTGGACGAGTATCTCCAGCCGTACCGGAAGGGAGCGCGCGAGAGCGCGGCGATCGTGGCCAAGCCAGCCTGATGGGAGAATTCACCGGCAAGGTCGTATTCATCACTGGGGCGGCGCATGGGCAGGGAAGAGCCACTGCGCTTGCCTTTGCCCGGGAGGGGGCCAGTATCGCGGCGTTCGACGTCGCCCGCCCGCTCGAGTATCCCGGCTATGGCATGGGTTCGACCAAGGATTTGGATTCCTTGGCGATGGCCTGTGGGGAATTAGGAACCCAGTGTCTTACGTTCACCGGAGACGTTCGGGATGACTCCGCGGTAACCGCGGCCGTGAGCGCCACGGTCTCTCGGTTCCTTCGGATCGATATCCTGTTCAACAATGCCGGCATCTGCGCCTACGGCCTGGCTCATGAGCTGACCGAAACGGCCTGGGATGCCATGCTCGATATCAATCTGAAGGGTGCCTGGATGGTGGCTCGTCGGGTCATCCCAGTGATGATGAGCCAGCGTGCGGGAGTCATCATCAATAACTCGTCGATAGCTGGTCTACGGGGCATGGGGCGACTGAGCCACTACGCCGCATCCAAGTGGGGGCTCACCGGTCTGACCAAGTCGTGGGCCATCGAGCTCGCCGAATATAGTATTCGGGTCAATTCTCTTCATCCCACCGGCGTAAATACGCCAATGAACGACGGCCTGGCGGAGCTGGAGGGCCTCACGCCGCAGCAAATTGCGGAGCGCTCAGCGGGAAACCTTCTTCCGGTACCGTGGATCGAGCCCGAAGACGTGGCGCAGGCGGTCCTCTACCTGGCATCCGATCGAGCCCGCTTCATTACCGGTGCGCCGTTAATCATCGATGCCGGGTTGCTCACCCGCTGACGGGAAAGGCTCTTTGATATTCGGCATTGCATTATGTTTCTCGCTTAGATCCGTTCCGTTTGGTCCCACACGCCGCAGCGTGTGAGGTGTTTTGAGGCTTCCATGTTCGTGACGATCCGCAGGTACAGTCCCAAGAATGGGGCTGTCAATAAGGCTTCGCTCGACCTTCTCAAGCGTCAAGTCGAAGAGCAGTTTCTTCCCGTGATCAAGGCCGTGCCCGGCTTCCGCGCGTATTACGTCATGAGCGTGGCGAACCGGGAAGTCATAACCCTGAGCTTCTGCGAGACCGAGCAGGGTATTGCCGAGGCTACCCGTTGCGCCTCCGAGTACATCCTCCGGAATCCTCTGATTTATGAGTTAGGTCAGCCGGAGATCACCGAATGCCAGGTGCTCACCTCGGCCCAGTCATTTGCCGACGTGGGTGACCCGAACGGCAATGGGGACGGCATGGCGGCCGCGATCGCCTTGTGGCTCGAGGAGTCGCGAGGTATTCTTCTGTCCATACCGGAGCCGTGACGGGTCCGATACACGACGGATCACCGGGGGCTGGCCGCAGGCCGGCCCCCTCGTCTTTCGATCTCTCACAGGGCGGTGGAATGACGGAAGTCAGGCTCAGCGACGAGGACAGCCTGGAGCGTGCGCTCAAGCTGTTCAAACGGAAGCTGCAGAAATCAGGTCTGTTTGGCGAGCTGCGTCGGCGGCGGCACTATGTGAAACCCAGTGAGGCGCGAGCCATCAAGACGGCTGCCGCCATCCGACGCAAGCGCAAGAAGAAGGTCACGCCCGAATCCTGGTAGTCCCTCAAAACAAATCCGGAGCCCACCAAGGGCTCCGGATGGTTTCGGTCCGGCGAGCTAGACGGATGCTCGCTTGGGCCGGCTTATCGCCCCCGCCAACATCTCAGACAGATATCCCAGAACTGCCCCGGCAATCAGAGCCAGAATCGTGCTGACCCAGGGACCGTTCGAGAATGTGCCGCTCGAGTTGATTACGCTGACAGCCGTAGCCGCGCCGAGGAAGGCGCCGGGAATGAACGACAGCAGCGGAATCTTGGCCTGAAGTACCATGGCTAAGGCCGCCAGACCCACCAGAATAGGAAGCGCGCCGGTCCCGAACCGACCTGCGGCCAGCACGGCCAGATACGCCCACACCACGCCCGAAAGATTGGAGGCAATGGTCTTCGTGAGTCCGGTCGTCTTTCCACCGGCCGCAAAGAAGCACCCCCACGCCACGATACCCGCCCACACGGGGAGTGCGGCCGGACCCAGTGCGACATAAGTCCACCCTGCAATCAGAACGGCTATTGAAATAGCAAGTGCGACGAGCACGTCCATGTGCCACCTCCGGCGAAGGAAGACTGCACATGCCTCTCCGCGCGGGCGTGTCCGCCCGAAGAGACAGAAGGAGGTTCGTCACTAGGAAGGGAAGGCTACTACCGCGGCTAGCCTACTGCCCAGGCCAGACGCCGTCAAGGTCCGAAGCTGTTTACCCCTTCTCGATATCGGTTCGGAGCCGGAGCAAAGCATCTTCGGTGGCGACCAGCTCCGAGCGGGCCTCGTTGAGCTGTTGCTGCTGACTCTGGACGAACCGCCGATACGGCGCGATGGCCTCGTTGATCCGCCCGGCCGACTGCTCCAACTCCGTGTGCACCTGCCGGGTCAGAGCTTCCTTGAGCCGAGTGCGGAGACCGGCGATTCGGGCTCGAAAGTCCCGTTGCGCCTGACGCCGTTTGCGGGGGAGGACATAGAATCCGCCGACCGCCAACAACGTCGCCAGGAGAATACCGGTCACGTCAGCCGCTGCTCCGGTCACGGCGGTGACCACCAGGGTACCCAGCCCGATGGCACCGGCCTCGGCGAGAGCAGTGGTGGCAAAGGCGCCTTGAATATCATTGGCGATAGCCCGGGATTCGGCTTCGCGGTTGTAGCTTCCCACCACCTCACGAGACACCCGGCCCACCGAATCGAGCAAAGCCTGCCGGTTGTAGCTGAAGCTGGCACCGACGTCGCCGATCATTCCTTCCCGATGCCGGGTGAGTTGCCGGCGATCGATGTAGCCGCTGATATCCTGCCACAGTTTGAGATTTCGCTCGACGATCCAATCGATGACCCGCCCGACCTCTTCCTCCACCTGTCGGGGTGTGTCGCCGACGACCTCCCGCTCGAAGGCACGTTGCACCCCTTCACTGTCCATCAGGCTCTTGATGCGGCCGATTCGAATCGTCTCTTCGAAGAACCGGAGCCCCCGGTGTTCCATGTCGGTGAGCAGGACATCCAGCCGCGAGAGTCGTGGCTCGAAGTCACGCAACATTTCCTGATGAAAGAGGACCAGCTGCTGATCGATGTTCTGGATGGCTTCGATGTCCTGGGCCAGAAGTTTGAGCCGCTCGAAGGTAGCGTCCTTGTACTTCGATGCGAGCCGAAGTCCTACGTTCAGCGGGTTGAGCAACTTGAGACGGACCCGCTCTTCTTGGTCCAGGGTCTTGAGCAGATAGTCCTCGACCGCCGGAAATCCGCTTCGATCCCAGAGGTTGTTTTCCCGGCTGCCCTGGTCTCGAGCCTCCATGGCCTGACGAGCGGAGACCGCAAAGATCTGCGGCGATTCTCCCAGGAGGCTGCGCGCATGTTCCCCAACGTACCGAACCACTTCCTCGCGATCCTCTGGCCGGCTGAGGATATCGATCTTGTTGATGACGAATACGATCTTCTTGCCCCATTGCCGGATCTGCTCCAGAAAAGCGCGCTCACTCTCGGTAAACGGCCGATCAGCTGATGTGACAAACAGGACCAGGTCGGACCGAGGCACGAAGTCGCGGGTGAGCTCCTCGTGGCGCCGGATGATGGCATTGGTTCCCGGTGTGTCCACTACGTTGATTTCCCGGAGAACATCAGCGGGGTGGGTTCGCTCGAGGAGGTGCGCTTCCCGGAGCTGCTCTCCTGGCTGCTCACCATGACGGAGCAGGTTGATCCGGTCGGTGGTAGGTGTGACACCTTCGGGCAGCACCCGTTCACCCAGCAGCGCGTTGATGAAGCTGGATTTGCCGGAGTTGAACTCACCGGCAATAACTAAGAGGAAGAGCCCCGTGAGCTGCTGGCGGGCCTCCTCGAAGCGCCGCAGATCGTCTGCGCTCACATCGGATCCGAAGCGGGCCAAGGCGGTGGCCAGCCGCTCGAGGAGCTCCTGCTCCTGGGCCCGTACTTCCTGCTCCCGCCGGGACAGAATTCCTCTGCGGGCCAGCAGTTTGCCGATTACCATCGGTGCCTCGTTGGATGGAACGATTTCGCCGATCAAGCCCCGACAACCGCAGGGTGGCGCAGGTACTCCGCGACGCGTTTCAGGTCAGCTATGAAATCCTGCCGGGCTTCTTCCCTGGTGTCACTGGGAGCACGGAGGATAGCGGAGGGATGCACCGTTGCCATCACTGCCTCCGCCAGCTGGGAGCGAATCGGCTTACCGCGGTCCCGAGTGACCCGAAACTCTCTGCCTAGCAGAGCTTGGCCGGCCGTGGCTCCCAGAGCCACAATGACTCGGGGCTTTACCAGACGAATCTCCTCTTGCAGCCACGGGTTGCACGCCCGCACTTCGGCGGCAGTGGGCTTTTTGTGAAGCCGACGTCCGCGTTCGATTGGCACGAACTTGAAGTGCTTGACCGAGTTTGTCACGTATACGCGGGTCCGGTCGATTTCCGCCTCAGCCAGAGCGGCATCGAGCAACCGACCGGCTGGACCAACGAACGGGTGACCCGAACGGTCTTCCAGGTCTCCGGGCTGTTCCCCCACGAACATCACCTCGGCTTCACGGGGACCTTCTCCAAACACTGTTTGCGTGGCATTGACCCACAGATGGCACCCGCGGCAGCCTGCGGCTGCTGCGCGGAGCTTCGGCAGAGTGGGCCGGGGAGGGATGAAATCCGCTGCAGATCCGGTTGCGATCGGTGCATCCGAGGCCGAACGGGTCATAGGTCACAGTAGCCCAAAAGCAGATGACGTGAAGTGGCGCCGATCACTCTAGCGGACTCAATTGTGGGCCCGTATAGTAGAGTCGACAGTGCTTTTTCCGGCAGCTATTCCAGAGAAAATCGACTGGCCTACGGGGTATGCTCCTTGCGAAACCTCATGGCGCAACGCGCAACAAGATGCGCGTCCGTCCACAGGTCATAGCCGAGTTGGCCGTTTTCCCTTCGGCGGGGAAGCTCCACACGCTTCGCACACCGGCGGTAGCATGATTCGTCTTCATCGCAGCGGGTTTTCGGCTGGTTTGCCGCTTCTGTCCGTGGCGCTGGCCCTCCAGGCATGTGGCGTCTCCACCTCGACGGTCAACCTCAGCCGAGGCCCCGAACCGGTGGAGCTGACGATCACTCCCGAGATGGCACAGGCGGGTGGGTCGGTGCAAGTCTCGGTATCGAGTCCTGCAGCCGACAGCATCGGCATCCTGTCGGCGGATGGAAAGGACCGGTACTGGGGATCCGGGAACACGCTCCACGCCAGGTTAGCCAGCGACTTCGGAGACACGCTACCGGAGCTCCGTTATGCGGTTCGGCAGAACGGCCGGTTGTTCAATATTCTCAAGAAGCCGATGATGGTGATGGTCTGCCGTCGGAACACGTGCAACGAGTATGTCCACGAGCTTCCGGTTCAGCTGCCGGAGCGGAACGAGCGATCCGTGGCGGTCACCGCCGGCTGGAGCACCGCGTTCACCAAACGGGCGGTAACGGCGCGAGACAAATCGGTGCTTCTGAAAGAGGCGCTCAACCACACGGTCTGGAACGTACAGGCCGAAGTGGCGACCGGTGGTCTGAGCGGAAGACTCCAGGGCTTTTACGGGTCCGATGAACGAGGTGGGTCACTCGACCTTTCTCATGTAATCAAGAGCGGTGGCGAGGGACTCGGCTATGGCGTGGCCATGCACCTGGCCGCGACTCACGCTGAGTGGCTGCCCACCGAACGGAATCCGGTCCTGACCAAGGGAACAGCATACCGGGCGAGCGTGGGGCCAAGCATCATGATCAAGGGCCTGACGGCCAGCTCCCAAATCGGCATCTACACTGATGGTCGGGAGACCCTGCAGGAGGTGAGCACCTTCATCTCCCTGAACGGAGGATTGACCGAGGTGCGGAACCCGGTCACGGTCACCCTGGAGAAAACCTTCGCTTTCGGCGGCGAGCCCCTGATCCCCCGCCGGCGCGATCAGTTGGAACGCCTGAGCCTCGGGGTAGACTTGGTTCGTAACTTCGCGCTGCGCTTAGGGATGACCACCCATCGGAGCGCCTGGCCCACGGCTGATGGAGCCAGCGACCTGAGAGCCAGCGAAGTGTTCTACACCCTAGGGGGTCAATACACCATCAGTTGGTAGGGGATGTGGCTGGGGCTGCCAGCCAGGCGTCTAAAGGGGGGTCCGATCCAGCTTGGGATCGGACCCTTTTTCTTTGCCGGATGCGACCCAAAGGCCTGTTTGGGCAGTATATAGGCGGGTCTCACCGGGGAACCAGGCAGGCGGCTCGGATGTTAGGTCTCCAGTGGCATCGGCTAGGAAATGAGAGCGTTTTAGGCAGAACTTCTGGGGAGTTCCAAAGTGGCTGGTACAAAGAAGACGCGTCGCCGTTCGGCTCGACCCGCAGCGCTGGCTCGCGCAGTGGACGAGGGCCGCGAAAGCCTTGACTTCTATCTCAAGGAAATCAGTCGGATTCCCCTGCTCACGGTAGAGGAGGAAACGGCGCTGGCACGGCGCGCGTTCCGGGGTGATATCGATGCCCAGGAGCGGCTCGCCCGGCACAACGTGCGGTTCGTGGTCTCGGTTGCCAAGAAGTTCCAGAACCGGGGGGTGCCGCTGATGGACCTCATCGGGGAGGGCAACGTCGGGCTCATGACCGCGGCGCGGAAGTTCGATCCCGAGCGAGGGGTGAAGTTCATCTCCTACGCGGTCTGGTGGATCCGGCAGGCCATCCAGGCGGCAATTGCCCGTCATGGACGCCCGGTTCGGTTGCCTCTTAACCGGACGGCCGATCTGACGCGGTTGGGCCGGACCACGACCCTGTTGACGGAGAAGCTGGGCCGAGTGCCCACCACCGAGGAGCTGGTGAGGGCGACTGGTCTGACACCCGAGGCCGTGCGCTCACTGGGGGCCTTGCACGTGGAGGCGCTCAGGTTGGATCAGCCTATTCGGGAGGGCGAGGATCGTGGCCGTCTGGAGCGGTTTGTGCCGCTCACGCAGGAAGGCACCGACGCTTCAACCATGGCCAGCAGCCGTACCGCCGACCTCGAAGCCGCGCTGGCGGCTCTCCCTCCCCGGGACGCCAAGGTCCTGCGGCTCTATTTCGGTC
>DASSED010000130.1:0-12045 GCA_035695405.1 Gemmatimonadales bacterium | reverse complement strand
CGCCGCGCTCGAGAGCGGGAGGGTGGTGGCGCGCGCCAGACCCAAGCCTCCATAGACCTCAGCATCGACGCCCAGCCCTGAGAGCCGGAGCATTCCCCGTCCCCCATCTATTCCCGCGAAGCCGAGCCGGTTGACAATCAGCTGCCGGCCTCCTCGTATGGACCAGCCAGCTGTGGCGTAGTCGGCATACGCCTCGATCAGCTGGGCTGCCGGGTCGGTACCAGGCCAGTCGGTCTCTCCCAGATCCACGCCCACTCGTCCGTTCAGGTGAAGGCTCAGCCCGCTCACACCCAGCCCCCACATGGTGAGATCGGCACTGCTGACGAGGGGACCGCCTTGCCGATAGGGCCCGGTCCGGAAGAAGAAGCAGTGGGTGGCCCCGGGAGGACAGCGCACGAAGAACCCGTCTACCGTCTGGAAGCCACCAGTGGGAGCCAGCACGACGTCGCCGACGGGTACGCTGTCGGCTTGCACTCCCCGGTAGGCCACGGCCTGCACCCGGCTGTCGAGCCGGAGTCGGTACCCCTGTCCGTGCCCGCTCGTGGAAAGACCGAGTATGCTCAAGGCACAGCCCACGGCAGAGCGGACCGCGAGCTTCACCCTCGCGCCTCTGATTTCTTCAGATGGACCCGGTAGTCCTCGGGAGATTCCTGGAAGTGGCATTCGGTGCACTGACCTGGCGCGTAGTGGTCCTCGTCGCCCCCATGACAGGTGATGCAAAACGATCGGTCAGGAGTCAGCGCTTGCACCGTCGCCGTTCCGTGACAGGCGTCGCAGCCCTCATGCGCTACGACGGGTGCAGCATGCGCTGACCGGATGTCGCTCGTCGTATGGCAGGTCGCGCAGTCTCGGCGGGCGGTGTGGTGGTCGGCGTGACAGGCGGTGCATCCTTGCACCTCGGGGGGCGGTGCCAGAGTCACTGATGTAGTGTGGCATTGGATGCACGAGCTCTCTCTGTGCTCTGGATGCTTGAACTCCACCTTCCGGGAGCGTGCCTCGTGTTGGTTTACTGCCACTCGGACCGTCACCTCATTCTCGGGCTCCAGTTCCTGCGGCGTATGGCAGCTGGCGCAATCGTTCCGGGCCGGTCGCTGGTGATGACAGATTTGACAGCCGCGAGGCGGCTCGAAGGTGAGGTCGTTCCGCCGGGACGTGGTGCTGTGGCAGGTGATACAGGCGAGGCGGCGGTGGCGTTGATGGGAGAACGAATCAGACGGGAAGGGAGGGATTGCGCTCGCCTTCCCGGGTGGATCTCCCGGTGGCGCATCACCCTGGCCCCGCGATCGCCCCGGCTCCATCAGAGGACCCACGGACTGCTGCAATGCCTTTGTGGTGTCGAACGGCAGCGGGGGACGCATCCGACCGCCGCCCTTCCGAACTTGGGTGTGACATCCGGTACAATCGCTCGCGTCCACCCGGGCGGCGTGAGGCTGGTGGCAGGTCTCACAGCGTTGCGCCACCCGCCGGTGCGCCGCTCCGACATGAAACGGAATGCTACGCCAGTTCAGGTGGCAGTTCGCCTCGGCGCACGACTTGAGAGCATCCTTGGGCTTTACATCCGTGTGCGGGTTGTGACAGGTGCCGCAGCTCCCGCTATGGGGATCCTTCGCGGGGTCGAAGGAAGCAAGCAGCTGCCGCATCTCGTGGCACCCGAAGCACTGTCGCTCACTGGGCCGAAGCGTACTGGCGGCGGAGTCGAGCGACACGAACTGCGCCTCGGCGGTGAACTGGTGGCACGAGTTGCAATAGAGCTGCTCCTCGTTGGGGAGCGGCTGGGCCGCCGGGCCGTGGAACCGCGCCGCCATGCGCCCCAGCCGGATCTTGACGTCGTCCGTCAAGTGGCAGCCCTTTTGAGCACAGGTCGTGTCGGCCGGCTGAAAGCGATGCGCGGTGCGGGCATGGCAGGTCAGGCACTGCACGTTCCTGAGCGGAGTGGAATCGGACTCCAGATGTGTCCGGTGGCCCGCCGTAGACGCGATGCGTTGCCAGGTCTTCTTAGCTGCACCCTGGACATGACACTGCTCGCAGATGGTGCGCGGCACCTTGGCGTGGGGCGGGATCTTGTCGGGCCGAGCCAACATCCAGTAGAACAGCTCCTTGGTCTGGGCCTTGAGCTCGAACGGATGACAGGCGTGGCAGGAAAGCGTATCGTGCTTTCCCTCCAGCTGATTCACCAGCAGGTAGGTTCCCGTGTCCGGCCGGACAAACAGCTGTCCACTGGGGACGAAGACGTGACATCCCTTGCAGAAATCGTTGTCGTGCATGACGTAATCGTGAGCCTTGACCCCTCCCCCGACCAGGAGGACCAGCCCGAGCGCGACGGTCCCGGCCAGTGCCGCTTTCATCCAGGCCTTGCGAGCCACCATCCAACCGCGGATCTGCCGGCGACGACGCCATAGAACTATCAGCAGGACGACGACGACCAGCGCGGCGAGGACCAGCCCGCTGACCATCACCCAGCCGGGCCGCTGGAAGATCCATTGGACGATGGGGACCAGCGGATCGGGGAGCGGGGACCGAACCACCACCGAGTCCACCAAGCGGCCGGTCAGGGAATCCCAGATTCTGACGATGGAATCTTGGGTCCCCGCCCGGCCCTGGACATTCGAGACCCCCGCCCACAGGAAGAGTACCGAGTGGACGGGGGTCATGACCGCTAGGGTCTATCGGCTGGAGAGCGGCCGAGAGATCAGGGGCCGCGTCAGCGGACGCTTCGTGATCGCGCCAAGCGGCCCCTTCATGATGTCTTGGACGGCGGCCGATACCAAGGGGAGGCCGGGGTAGGTTGCTTTCAGCTCGTCAATGTCCGCCCGCAGGAGCGCCTCGGCGAGGAACGGGTTGTGAACCCCGGAGGAACCATCCACACCACCGCCCAGCGAACGCGGGCCAGGACGCAGCATCCTCACGTTGAACTGAGCCCCCTCGGCAGGCGTAATGTGATTGTCGCCGGTTTGGTATTCGGTTGGTGGAATGCTGACGAAGTCGGAGAGATATCCCCCGTCAGTCGGGGCCGGGTCCAGAATGTCATCGCCGTTCTTGTCATCCCAAATCTGCTTGGTCAGCTGATCCATTCGCTGGGCCGATAGATTGAACGCGGCCACCGCCTGAGTAGCGTCCGCGTGGCATCCGGAGTTGGTGCACGCACCCCACGTGCGCGAGGTCGCATCATAGGAGCAAGTCCGGTCAGGGCTCGGAACGCCGTTGGGGTCCAGGCAGGGAATGGGCAGGAACAGGTGCCCCACCGAATTGAACGTGAGGTTGCCAGTTTGGGCGTCGGTGACGGGGTATTGATTCACATGGCAGCCGGCACAGAGGCGCGGATTCTGCGATGAGCCGTGGGTGGTGGCTACCGCCTGGATATCGGGATCAAACCCCGCCGGCTTATACCCCGCGTCGCCCAGAAGCATTGGCCCCTGAGGTGCATGCGGGCCGCGAGAGGAGGCCTGATCCGGCTCGGCTCGGCGCTGGTGGCACTTCATGCAAAGGTTTTGGTTGATATCGGGTACATCGATCGGGAAGCGGAGCTGGCCCGCCACCGGCTTGCCGTCGGTTCCCTTGGTGAAGCCGTGGGGATCATGGCACACCGCGCAGGTAATACCCAGATAGTTCTGGCTGCCCGCGAGGTCCTTCTCGGCGTAGTTCGCCGTTACGCCCCACGCCGCCAGCGCCTTGCGTCCCTCATGACACGAGCCGCAGGTAGGGGACACGTCGTTGACGAAAGTGCCATCCTCTTCCTGCAGCGACACCGCATGTGCCGATTGGCTCCACTCTTCCACGAACGGATGGTGGAAGCCGCTGTGACAGTCGGCGCAGCTCTGAGCCACGGTCGCAGAATCACCCAGGACCGCGACATGGGCCAAGGGCGGATTTCCCGGAGCGGCCGGAGCATCGGGCGCCTGGGCGTGAGTGTTGCCCGGACCGTGGCAGCTCTCGCATTGGACATCGTGGTACGCCGTGTCCTTGACCGCTTCCCAGCCGGCCGGCGCCCCCGTGGCGTTTCCCTTGTTGCTGACCGTGTGACAGGATTCGCAGAACGATTGTGAAGCACCCGAGTTCACCAGGGTCGCATAGGCGTCGGCGTGGGCCGTGTTCACCCAACCCCGTTGGTGGGTCACGTGGCAATTGCCACAAGTGGTCTGCTTGTCGGAAGTGGTGAAGTAGCCGAGGAAGCCGGAATTCTGATCGGGCGGTGGGTTGATGGGCTCGCGGAAGACGATTTTCTCGTCGGTACAGGCAGTGAACAACAGGACCACGAGAGCGACGAAGCTGGCGCCCAGCCCGGGAGCAATCCGCTTGGCCATAGGCCCTGCCTTGAGAAAATTTGTGCAGAGGAACCGTAGCCATTTTTACGTAATCTCTACCAACGCGCAAGAGGGCACTGGTCTTCATAAAATCTTCATGATCGTGCCAGATCATTGGAGTTACCCGACAGCCTTCGTCGCATTTCGTTTCGCTGGCGTGCGACCTCGGACTCGTTAGTTTGAGAGACCCGTCCGCCGCGACTCGGCCATCCTCCTTGTGAGTAGCTCACCCACGACCTGCCCTTCCTGCGGCGTTCCCGGTACCGGCCGGTTCTGTTCGGCCTGCGGCCGGTCACGGGAGTCACCCAGCTGCCCCGCGTGCGGCACCCCGGTGTCTCCCACGGCTCGCTTCTGCTCCCACTGTGGTTCAGCCATAGCCGGTGGCACGATGTTGACGCGTGATCGGACCCCGTGGCTGGTGGCTGGGCTCGCGGTGGCGGGACTCCTGGCGGTGCTGCTCCTCATGCTGATCAACCGCTCACCGGCACCGCCCACCTCCGAGATCGCTGCCACGCCGGCCGGCGCCGCTGCCGAGGCGCCGCCCGACATCAGCAACATGAGCCCGCGTGAGCGCTTTAACCGGCTGTACAACCGGATCATGACCGCCGCCCAAGCCGGTGACGAAGGCACCGTCACCCGCTTCACGCCGATGGCGCTCCTGGCGTATGCCCAGCTCGACACCATCGATGCCGATGCCCGTTACCACGCCGCCCTGCTCAAGGTGCACACCGGTGACGTAAACGCCGCACAGGCACTGGCCGATACCATCCTGAGCCAGACGCCGGGACATCTCTTCGGCTATGTGATACGGGGTACCGTGGCGCGCTTTCGGAAGGACGACAAAGCACTAGCCCGCGCCTACGGCGATTTTCTCAAGCGCTACGATGAGGAAATAAAACTGGATCGGCCAGAGTACGGCGAGCATCAGACCTCGATCAACGATTTCCGGCGGGCAGCGCTCGAGTCGAAAGCCCGGCCGTCCAGCGGATCGTAACGGCTACAATCGGTAGAGTTGGGAGTACTTGGTCCTGAGGGCTTCCACCAACGGCCGGTGATTCGGCGGCGCCCCCGTCACCAGCTCGATCAGCCGGGCCGAAGGGTGGCGTCCACCTTCCTTATATACGTTCCGCGCCAGCCAACCGACCAGCTCGGCGAACTCGCCCCGGGCAAACTGGCGCTCCAGGCTCCCCAGCTCGGCCTCGGCCTTGGCGCAGAGCTGAGCCGCGAACACGTCGCCCAGGGTATAGGTCGGGAAGTAACCGATCAGACCGTCGGCCCAGTGTCCGTCCTGCAGGCACCCTTCCCGGTCATTGCTCGGCTCGATGTCGAGATATCGGCGATACCCCTCGTTCCAGGCTCCCGGGACATCGCCGGCCTTGAGATCGCCCGAGATCAGGGCCCGCTCCAGCTCGAAGCGCACCAGGATGTGCAGGTTATACGTCACCTCGTCGGCGTTGACCCGGATGAGTGAAGGTTCCACCCGGTTCACCGTCCTGAGAAACTGATCCAGACGAAGCCCGTCGAGCGAGTCGGGGAACAACGAACGGGCCTCGGGATAGAAGTGCTCCCAGAACCCCCGGCTTCGCCCCACCCGGTTCTCCCAGAGCCGCGCCTGGGCCTCGTCCATTCCGACCGAAGCGGTCTCGCCGGCCGGTGTGCCGTAGTGCTCCGGATCGAGGCCCTGCTCGTAGAGGCCGTGGCCCACCTCGTGAAGAATGGTGAGCAGGCCCCCTGCGAAATCGTGGGCGTCGAATCGCAGCACCAGCCGGCAATCTCCCGGCCCAATCCCGGTGCAGCAGGGGTGCACCCCCAGGTCGAACCGGCCGCGGGTCGCGTCGAATCCCAGAGCGACCGCCACCTTCTCGCCGAACGAGCGCTGTCGCCCGATGGGAAACGGTTTTCTGATCCGGCGCACCGGCCGCGCCGCCTCATTGATGCGGGCCGCGAGTGGAACCAGCTCTCGCCGCACCGCATCGAACAGCCGCCCCACGATGTGACTGGTCATTCCCGGTTCGTGGTCCTCGATCAGCGCGTCGTACGGCTCCCGCGCATATCCCACACACTCGGCCTCGGCCCGCTTGAGCTCGACGATCCGCTCGAGCCAGGGACGGAACCGGCCGAAATCGGCTTCCTTGCGGGCCCGAGCCCAGGCCGTCTGCGCCAGCGCGGTGGTGCGTGCCACATCCTCCACCAGCCGTCGCGGAACCTTGACGAACCGATCGTACTCCCGCCGCAGCTCGCGCACGTTCACCGCCGCAGGCGAGCCGGAGTCGCGCAGCAGCTCCGACCCTTCCAGCTCATGCAGCAGCTCGCCCACTCGGGGATCGGTACCGCGCTCGTGTAGCAGACCGGCAATCAGCGCGAGCTGCTCGCTTCGGTTCTCGACCCCGCCCGGGGGCATGTAGGTCTCCTCGTCCCACTCGAGGAGCGCCTCGCACGACGTCAACAGCGTCTCTTCCCGCACTCGGCGAATCAGCTCGGCGTAGGCTGTTTGGGCGTCCATGATCTCCGCGGTCTGGTTTCTGGGTGCTTCGGTTGCGCCGTCGGGGTCAGGGGATAACATACACTCACCCTGCCCCTTTCCGATCCACAATTCGAGGCGGCATGCTGACCCCTGCAGAAGAGCTCGGTTTAAGTGGACTCGCCCTCGCCAGCCGCGTGCATCATGCGTTGTATGGGCTGGGCGAAGCCGGGCTGGTGCGGTTGATGGAGAGCCTCCGCGAGGGAGCGGTCTCCCGGCACCTCATCTATCTCCACGACGGGGTGATGGACCCGATCCGGGTGTTGCCAGCCCCGATTGCCGTGCTCCCCAATCAGCTGGCCTACATCCATTACGTCACGCTGACGGTGCAGAATGCGCTCAAGCGCCTGCCCCAGCTCTATCTCGAGGACGAGAACGTCCGCGACATCCTGCAACTGCCCGAGGCGGAGGAGCGCTGGCTCCGGGAGTGCTGGGGTACCAGCCAGGAAGAGCACAACCCGGTGTTCGGCCGCATGGATGCCTTGGTCGACTTTACCAGTCCCATGTGGAAGGAATCATTTCGCTTCGTGGAGCCCAACATGAGCGGCATCGGAGGACTCCACATGATCCCCACCAGTGAGCGCCTGGTGGCGGAGGTGGTGGTGCCGGCCCTGCGGCAGCACGACCCTGGGCTTCAGCTCGAGCTGGGTCATGATATTCGGGAGCTGCTGACTCAGGAAATCCTGGACCACATGGCGGCGATCGGCAGCGGAAAGACCCTGTGCCTGCTCGAGGCCAAGTACGCGATCGACGGGCCCGACGAGCAGGAGCAGCTGGCCCGCTATTTCCGTGACCGGCACGGGCTCACTGTCTTACACGCCGATCCATCGGAGCTGGAGCTGCACCGGGGAGCGGTCCGCTATCAGGGCCAGCAGGTGGACGTGGCCTACCGGGACTACAGCGTCACCGATCTGCTCGAGCTGGAGGAGGAGGGTGTTGACGTCGAGCCGATGCGCACCCTGCTCCGGGAGAACCGGATGATCTCCTCCATTGCAGCCGAGCTGGATCAGAAAAGCTGCTGGGAGGTGCTGACCGATCCCCTTATCGGCCAGCAGTACTTCAGCTCGGATGAGCGCCAGGTGTTCGAGCGGCATGTGCTCTGGACCCGGCTGCTCTCGGATCGCCGCACCCTACTGCCGGATGGCCATCTGGGCGATCTCATGGAGTACGTGCACGCGCACCACGAGAGTCTGGTACTCAAACCCAACCGCTCTTATGGCGGCGACGGTATCGTGCTGGGTTGCGCCGTCTCCCACTCAACCTGGCGCGCCGCGGTGGAAGCGGCGCTAGCTGATCCGGCCCGCTGGGTGGTACAGCAGCTGGCCACGATCCCCGTGCGCGAGTTTCCGGTGCTGGGTCCCGATGGCGCGATGCACGCCGAGCCGTTCTACACGGTCATGGGGTTCGCTGCCAGCCAGCATGGAGTCTCGATCCTGGCGCGGGCCTCGCAGAAGCAGGTCGTGAACGTGGCCCAGCACGGCGGCCTCTGCGCGGTGATGGTGAGCCGGACCACTCCCACCATCGGCGAAGCCACCGTGCGCGATATGGGCGACGCCGGCTCCGTCGCCAATGCCCCCGCCTGACGCCTTCCATCCCTGAGCCTATCCGCACGATCTCTTCAGCTTGCCTTCATGAATCAGCTTCTAGCTTGCAGGAAACACGCTGGAGGGATTCATGAGAGCTGGCACTTCCGCCCTGATCGCGACGGGCCTCGCCACGGCGTTCGTAGGCGGTCCTGGGGCCGCGAACGCACAGACGGCTACCCACATCTCTGCCGCCTCAGTGCCTGCGGAGACCAAGTGGGTGGTGGACATGGTGCACTCCCAGGTGGACTTCCGGGTCCGCCACCTGGTGGGACGGGTGCGGGGGACTTTTTCCAAGTGGTACGCGGTGCTGGTGACCAAGGGAGCCGACTGGAAGGACGGAACGGTGAACGTCTCGATCCAGACCTCGAGTCTCACTACCGGAAACAGCTATCGGGATGCCGATCTTCGCTCCGACCGATTCTTCGCGGTCAAGCGCTTCCCCAAGATGACGTTCCAGGGCACCGGCTTCGCCGTCAACGATAGTACCGTGAAGCTGCACGGGATCCTGACGATTCGGAATCATTCCGAGCCGATCGTGCTCTCGGGCGTGTATCGCGGCGTCGCTCAGGACCTTGAAGGACACGAGCGGATTGCGTTCGAGGCCGGTACGGTGGTCGACCGGAGGGACTTCGGGATTACCTATAACCAGTCGGTGGGCGGGACCGATCTCATCGGAAACGACGTGGAGATCACCGTCGCCATCGAGGCGGTTCGGGTCGACTAGCCGCTAGTGCGGGCCGATCCGGAGGCTCCGGGTAGCGATGTGAATCTCTCGGAGGAAGCTCACCAGTGCGGTGAACAGGGCCAGCATCGCAGCGGTGAAGATCACCCCGATCACCATCGACACATCGGTCGAGAGAAACGCGCCCACGAACAGCGCCACGATCACGGCGCAGATGAGAAGGGCGCAGAGGGTGCACAGGCTGATGGCCGTGTTGATCCGGCGGGCTCGTTGCGACAGAAACCGGAGCTCGGCGTGGATCCGGTTCTGCTGCGACTCCGACTCGTGCCCTGACCGATCTTCCAGGGTCCGGGCCCGGTCGATGATCCGGGCCAGCCGGTTGGTCAAGACTCCGAGCAGCGCGCTGATCCCGGTAAGCAGGAAGACGGGAGCGACGGCCAGTTGAATGACATGCCCGATGGCCACGACCTGAGATTCGCCTTGCACCACGACCTCCATGTAGGGCATACCTCACAGCGGGGGAGCCTGGCAGCCTCTATCGTATCGGCTAGTGGGGACCGATCACAAGCACCCCGACAGCTCGGAGGATAAAGACATGGCTACTTCTGCCCCATCGGTCGCAACCTCTACCTGGCAGCTCGACCCGACTCATTCCAGCGCGGAGTTCTCGGTCAAGCACATGATGATGACCACCGTGCGGGGACGCTTCAAGGAGGTTCGGGGGACACTCACCGCCGACGAGGAGCACCCCGAGGGATGCTGCGTGGAAGTCGAGATCGACGTGGCCAGCATCGATACCGGCAACGACCAGCGCGACCAGCACCTCCGCTCACCCGACTTCTTCGACGCGGAGCGCTATCCCAAGATCACCTTCACCAGTAAGCGGGTGGAAGGAAGGCCGGCGAATCCGGGAGACCGGTTCCAGGTGGTCGGCGACCTGGTCATCCGGGATACGACCCAGGAAGTCACGCTCGAATGCATTTTCGAAGGCCGGGGCAAGGATCCCTGGGGTAAGGACCGCGCCGGGTTCAGCGCTCAAACCGAGATCGACCGCCGGGAATGGGGGCTGCGCTGGAACCAGGCGATCGAGACCGGCGGGGTGCTGGTGGCCAACAGCGTGAGGGTCGAATTGGAGGTGCAGTTCGTCAAAGCAGAGTAGTTCGGGACCCGGTTAAAGAGAGTCTCAGCTCCCGATCACGGTCATTTCATCGGGCCGGCACCACATTGAGGTCACTCCTTCAAAGGGAGACCTCGATGCGGATCAGGCGTCTCGGATTACTCACAGCCGGGCTGCTGGCGGCCTGCGCCCCCGCACATGTGGTGACCACACCCGCGCCGATCCCGGTTGCGGGAGACCGGATCCGCTACGCCGGGGTGTCTGACAGCAGCGAGTTCATTGCCGCTCGAATGGTGTCGCTCAACGCCGACAGTTTGGTGTTCGAGCGATTTGTGACCGGCTGGGGCAAAGGGCCGGGTTTCTGGGCCCGTGCGTCGCTCCCGACCGACTCGATCGGACTTCTCCAGGTCCATATCGGCCGTCGGGGGAATGCCGGCCGTGGCGCCCTCATAGGCGTTCTTGTCGGTGGTGCGCTGGGGGTCACCTGTGCCGCTCAAACAGAGAGCGGCTGGTTGGAGCCCACGCCGGAGGAGTGCCTGGTCGGCTACACGCTCATGGGTGCGGGCACCGGCCTCCTGCTCGGCGCGCTCACCCATAGCGATGTCTGGGCCCCGACTCTGCTGCCTCGGCGAACGCCGCCGCCGCCGGCGCCCCCGCCGGTGAGCGGGGCTCCGCTTGCAGTCGGGATCCGCATTCCACTGTAAGCGTTACTCGGCCCAGTCGGCGATGAAGATGTTGGTCTCGCCGCGTTCGCGGGCCTGCCGGTTGGAGGCGAACACCAGCCGCCTGCCATCCGGGCTGAACATGGGGAAGGCGTCGAACTCCGGGCTGGTGGTTACCCGCTCCAAACCGCTGCCGTCCACGCCCACCAGATAGAGATCGAAGTTTCGCCCCTTGGGATCGGGATAGTTGGACGCGAAGATGATCCGCCGCCCGTCAGGGTGGAAGTACGGGGCGAAGCTCGCTGCGCCGAGCCGGGTCACCTGGCGTGCAGCGCTCCCGTCGGCGTTGGCCACCCACAGCTCCAGCCGGGTGGGCCGAACCAGGCGCTGGCCCAGCAGATTGGTATAGTCTGCCGTGTCCGGGGCGGTCTCGGGGTACATCGCCCGCCAGACCAGCTGTTTGCCACTGGGCGAGAAGAAGGCGCCGCCATCGTAGCCGACCCGATACGTGATCCGGCGCACGCCGCTTCCGTCCACGTTCATGGTGTAGAGCTCGATGTCGCCGTCACGGGTACTGGTGAACACGACGTGCTTTCCGTCGGGTGACACCGTCGCCTCCGCGTCGTAGGCATCGTTCTGTGTCAGGCGGTGGAGATCGCTGCCGTCGGGACGCGCGGTATAGATCTCGAGGTCGTTGAGCGGCCAGACGTAACCCCGGGAGTAGTCGGGACGGGCCGGGCAATCGGGAGAGTGCTCGAAGGTCGAGCTGTAGAGGATGCGCCGGCCGCCGTCGTAGAAGTAGCCGCAGGTGGTCCTTCCCAGGCCGTTCGACACCCGCCGCATCCCGCTGCCATCCACGTTCATGACGTACTGCTGGTCGCAGCCGGCGCTCAGGCTCTCCTGGCGCTGGAAGATCAGCTGCTTGCCGTCGGGCGAGAAATACGCCTCCGCGTTGTTGCCCCCGAAGGTGAGCTGCCGGATGTTCCGGAGATGTCGCTCGGGCAACTCAGCATCGAGCTGGACCGATGGTTTCGTGGTAGGGCCGGCCGGTGCCGGCGCGGGCCCCGGGGAGCAAGCACTGCCGGCGGCGGCCAGCAGCGTCACCGGCATCCGGGTCCGGAAAGGGGAGCGTCGTGTCACCATCGATTGAATATTAGCGAGGGCTTCGCTGCCAGA